>DATHAZ010000028.1:0-25125 GCA_035296445.1 Pyrinomonadaceae bacterium
CGTTGCGGCAAAAGACGAATCCCAAGGATAACGACTAAGCCTGCCGTCAACTTTTCTTCGAGACCCCGGCGCGAACCATTTATTTCGCGCCGGGGTTACGACCAGAAGCGACGGGTAGAATCCCCGACAGGGGCGACGGATTAATAGCCCTCGACGTGAGCCGTAAGCTATTAATCCGTCGCCCCTGTCGGGGCTTGCGACCGTGTAATCTACGTCGCTAGAGGCTTAACTCTCTCCGCGCTTCCTCTGCGTCTCCGCGGCGAATGTTTGCGGCGAATGTTTGCGGCGAGTGTTTTGTGCCGCCCGCTTAAGTTTGCGAGGCCGCTTTAGCGTCGCTCTTATCCTTCTTCTCTTCCTTCTTCTCTTCCTTCTCGTCCTTCAAATCGAGCCGCTTGCGGATGAACTTCTCGGCTTCCTCTTCGATGAGTTCGCCGTTCGTGATCCATGCCTTCTCCGTCAGCACGTCGCCGTCCTGCTTGAGCTTCGACGGCATGAGGAAGATGTTGTAGGGCGACCCCCACTTGCGCGCGTCGCCCGTCAGTTGGCGATAGGCGTAGTGCGTCGTCTGGTCGCGCGCCTCGCGCGTGTCGGACTCGATGACGACGGTGTAGGGCGGCGTCTTGTCCTTGAAGTGAATCTGCTGGTCGCGCTCCGTCCCGTAGTTGCTGACGCCGATCACGTCGAAGCCGTGCGCCTTATATTTGGCGTAGAGACGTTCGACCACCGGCGCTTCCAGCTTCCAGTTGTTGCACCACGGCGCGAGATAGACGACGAGCACGAGCTTCTTCCCTTTCGACCACTCGCGCAGATTCACCGGCTCGCCCGTCCCCATCCGTTTGAACGTCCAATCCTTGTAATTGATCTTCTTCTCCTGAATCGGCGCGTACTCGTGTGCGTCGCTCGCGCCCGAAACGCTAACCGCAGTCAGCGTGAAGATGATGGAGAAGACGAGGCTCAGAATTTTTCGCATGGTTGTAACTCCTGTCGGGCGAGCTTTAGCCCGCGCGCTTTATTGATTGCCGGCGGTCATCTGCGGTTCGTCCAGGAGCGGCCGGACGACCGAATCGAAGGTGGCGCGGTCGCGTTCGCCGATGAAGCGTTCGCGGATGCGTCCCTCGCGGTCGAGGATGAAGGTGGCGGGGCGACCCGGCCCCGTCTGAAACTCTGCGGGCGCATCGTCGCCGCTCGTGAGCAGTTGATATTCCTGTCTGACGACGCTCTGAAAGTCGCGGATCATCTCGGGCGTGTCGTGCGATGAGATGCCGACCACCGCGAAGCCGCGCGCCTCGTAATCCTTCTGCATCTGGTTGAAGTCGGGAATCTCTGCGCGGCAGGGCAGGCACCATGTCGCCCAGAAGTTCACGAGCACCACGCGCCCGCGCAAACTGGAGATGCGAAACGGCGCGCCTTCGAGCGTCTTCATTTCCGTGTCGGGCGCGAGCGCGTAGGAACTCGCGGGCTTCGCCGTCGCCGTCGTCCCCGAAGGCGCGGCATTGTTTCGCTTCGCCAGAGAGTTGACCCACGTCTCGGGGTTCGGCAGGACGGAGGCGTAACTGGCGAGGCGCGTCACGTTGTTGGTGGCTACAAGCAGGCCAATCGTGATGAGCAGGACGCCGGAGACGACCTCGACCTTGTGCAGGTGGCGGCGGAAGCGCGTGTAGAAACTCAAAAATTTATTGATGCCGAGACCCGTCAGCAAAAACGGCACGGCCAGCCCGGCGGCGTAAAAGGCCGAGAGGACAAGGCCGCTGCGCCAGCCGCCGCTCGTCGCGGCCAAGCCGAGGATGCCGCCGAGTATCGGGCCGATGCAGGGCGTCCAACCGGCGGCGAAGGCCAGACCCAGGGTGAACGAGCCGAGCATGCCGCGCGGTTTCTCGTCGGAAAACTTGCGCGTGTCACGGTAGAGCGCGCCGATCTTCAGGACGCCCATCAACTGCAACCCGAAGGCGATGATGATCAGCCCCCCGATGATCCGCACCCACGGGTTCGACGTGATGGCCGACCCGATAAGCCCCGCCGCCGCGCCGAGCGCGATGAAGATCAGAGACAGCCCCGCGTTGAAGGCGAGCGAGTTCATCATCACGGCTCGCCGCGCCGCGGTGCGCGCCGTCGCGCCCTCCTTCAGATGATCAATGCTGACGCCGGAGATGAGCGAGATGTAACCCGGCACGAGCGGCAGTACGCACGGGCTGAGGAACGAGGCCAACCCCCCGAGGAACGCGATGGCGAGCGAAAAACTGAGATTAGTGCCTTCCATAACTTTAGAGCAGCTTACAACAGGGACAGTGAATCGTGAATCGTGAATTGATGAAACGGGCGACGCGACATCGAGCTACAGGGAATTTTAGGCTCGAATTATCTTTTGTTAGAAACCTTCACCGGCCGCAGTTCCGCATAGCCGCCTCCGCATGCTATGGAAGGGTCAAGGCCGACGGCAATTATGATAATTTGGGCGCGCTTCCTGTTCGCGCGACTGCGGGCAGTAAGCCTTACGCGGGGGCCCGAAGGAACAAAACCAAAAGCCTTTGCTTGAACGTAAAAGCTTCCGGATTTAATACCCGGAAATGCAAAATTACCGTCATCATCTGTAACGGTAGAGGCCACGATCCATTTATCCTCTTCCTCTTCCTCTTCATTGATGACATTAACCTTAACCTCGGGAATAGGGTGATTTCCGTCAACGGAAACGACCCTTCCGCGAATGGCGGAAACAGTCAGGTCGGGCGGGACGCACACACCCTGGGCGTTTGATTGGAGAGTTAATCCACCCGCCAACAGCAATGCACCTAATAAGTATTTCATATCTTGCCACCCCGGCATTTGATACGCGTCATGGCTCACACCGTTTACCGCTCACCATTTTTAGCCCTTCCTTGCCGGAGGCACGTTGCCGCGCGAGCAACCGGTGCAAGTTGAGATAGATGCCGGAGCGCGCGGAAAGGGTCGCCGCGCTGGCGGAAACGGATGTCTCGTCTGCGCGAATTTACGCCCGCAACTTTACGGCTGTTCGGCGAGTAGCCGCTTGATGATGTCCGAGAGCTCCTTGTGGTTGGCCTCGCCCGCGCCGACGGAGATATGGCGGACGCGCCCGCGCCGGTCGAGCAGAAAGGCCGTCGGGATCGAGCGCACGCCGTAGCGCTCGTCGTTATCTTCGTCCGCGGCGACGGCGAAGGCGTAAGGCAGCTTCAACTCTTTCTTGTAAGAGCGCAGGTGTTCCAACTCTTCCTGCGGCGTCGCGACCATGCCGCCGGCGCGCCCGTAATACTGCGTGAGGCCGATGATCGTCAGCCCGTCTTTTTTGAAACGCTCGTGGAGCGTTTTCAACTTCGGCATCGTGATGCGGCACGGGCCGCACCACGTCGCCCAGAAATCGAGCAGCACGACGCGCCCGCGCAGGTCGGACAGTTTCACCGGCTTGTGATCGATCCACTCGGCGATGTTGATCTCCGGCGCGGTTGGGGTCGCGGCGTCGGCGGGCGGCGTTTCGTTGAGCACGAGTTCGATCAACTTCTCGTGCTCGTTCACGGCGAGCCAGCGCGCCGCGCCCGTGAAGACTTGCGCCGAGGGCAGCGAGAGGCCGAGTCGCAGCAACTCTTCCATCGTCGCGGCGGCCTCCGGTTCCTTCTTCAACTCTAGGAGCACGTCGGCCAGAAACTCCGCCGCCGCCGCGATGATTTTCGCGCGGTCGGACTCGTCGCCCGCTTTGGCCGGCGACTCCTTCGCCACCTTGAAGGCCGAGCGCGCGTGCGCCGCGCTCAATTCGATTTTCTTGTCCGCCGAGTAAGCGCGTGCGAGCGCGTGATGAAGTTTGAAGAGTCCCTGCGGCGTCGCCGGATCGCTTTGCGCGTAATCGGCGAGCACGCGCTCGGCCTCTTCGAAGCGTTTCAGGGCGGCCACCCCGACACCGACGATGAGCCGCGCATTTTGCAACTGCTCCTTTGTGCCCTTCGCGTCGGGCGCGAGGAAACGACGAAGCGCCTCGATTGATTCGGCGGATTTTCCCGCGAGCTCGTAGAGCAGGCCGAGGTAGTAATGATCCGCGCCCGCGAGATTGCCGCGCGCGATGAGTTGCGCGGCGTGGCGCGCGGCGAGGTCGCGCTGCTGCTGGAAAGTTTCCGTCGCCAGCGCGCGACTGAACGGCATACGGTTCCGTCTGAACTCGTCGAATTTCCGCTCCACATATTTCGACGCGTCCTCGTAGAGCGCGCGCGCATCGGCGGGCGGCGTCGCAGACGGCGACGCGACGGGCATCGCAGACGGCGAGGCGACCGGCGTCGCCTGCGCCTTCGGCTGATGCTCCTGCGGCGTCCCCGTCTGCGCGAAAATGTTCGCCGCCGCCGTCAACAACAGCAGTGCGACTCCAAACCGGGGCACACACACGGAAACAAAAAATCTTCTCATCACCGCTTCACTCGCCGCTCGTCGCGCCTCAGAGTTCATTCGCCGCCGTCTTTCTCGTCGAGCAGTCTCACGATCATCTGGTGCAACTCTTCGATGTCCTGATCGTGCGCGCCGACGTTGAGGAAGCGCACAACGCCGCGCCTGTCAATCAACACGGCGACGGGGATCGTGGTCACGCCGTAGGCGTCGGCGGTCGCGGTCGTGTCGGCGACGGCGAAGCCGAAGGGCAGACGCGCGCCGCGTTTGAAGTTGCGCAACTCGCCGACCTCCTGGGGCGTCCGCACGCGGCGACCGTTCACCGTGTTGCGATATTCGGTGAGCGCGACGACGCTCAAGCCGCGCTTCTCATATTTCTCCTGCCACCCGGCGATGTGCGGCAGCGCGGCGTGGCACGGCGTACACCACAACGCCCAGAAGTCGAGCAGCACGACGCGCCCGCGCAGGGATTCAAGCGTCGCGGGCTTTTGATCGATCCAATCTTTGACGGCGATCTCCGGCGCGAGCCGCGCCGCGCCGCCCGCGCCCGCGCGAAACAGAGGATCATCCGGCCGCGACACGTAAGCCACGGCCGGCACGATGCGACCGAGCAGCACGGTCGCGCGCCGGTAAAGATCGGCCGAAGGGAAACTGACGCTGAAGCGTCTGAGTTCCTGCAGCGCGGCGATGGCCTCGTCCGTCCGCTTCAAGTCGAGCGCGGCGTCGTGGATGAAGGAGAGCGTACGATAAAACACTGCGTCGCGCGTGGCCGCGTCCAGAGGCTTCGCGGCGTGCAATTCCTTCACCGCCGCGAAGGCCGCGCGCGCGTGCGCGAGCGCTTGCTCCGGCTGCTTGCGAGCGCGATACGTCGCCGCCAGCGCGCTCTCCACGCGATAACGCGCCTCATGCGCGGCGGGCGAGGCGACTTTCAAATACTCCGCGAGCGCGGCTTCGGCTTCGTCCGCCGGTGCGCTCTTCGCCGTTTGCAGCGCGATGACGTAGAGCGCGATTTGTCGCTCGTCGGGCGCGGCGCGCGGGTTCTCGGCAAGGAAGCGGCGCATCACGCGGACGGCGCGCTCCGAATCTTCCGCAACGTTGTAGAGTTGACCGAGTTGGAAAACTTCACGCGCATCGAGCGCGCCGCGCGCCGCGACTTCGGCGGCGTAACGCGCAGCGAGCGTGCGCTGCTCGCGCTCAACTTGTGCGACCAGCTTCTCGTCATAACCCCTGCCCTCGCGCTCGAACGCCTCATATTTCTTACGCGCGTAGCCTTCGGCCTCCGCGTACAAGGCCGCGATGCTTGCCGACGCATCGGATGCGGGCGCGGCGATTGAAGCCGTGCGCTGCTGCTCCTCCTCCTCCTGCGCGAAAGCCGGCGCGGGAGAGCAAAGCGCGACGAGCGCGAGCGATGCGCAGAGGACGGCGCGGAAAGTCTCACGCAAAGGCGCGAAGGCGCGAAGGAAAAACGTGCGCGGGCGGAGAGTGAAAGAGCGGACGAAAGAGAGGCGCGCGTCGAGCGTTGACGCGCCGCCCTTCTTTGCGCCTTTGCGCCTTTGCGAGAGTTTCATATCTTTATCCGTAAAGCTCATCTCTTTAATTCATCGCACGGCGCACGATGACGCGCGGCGAAAGCGTTCGGGCGTGAAAGCGGCGAGCATGGGGGAGGTCGCACCGCGCTGTAAGATCATCCCGGCGACGAGCGCGCCCGTCAGCGGCGCGAGCAGGATGCCGTTGCGGTAATGGCCGGTGGCGTAAAAAAGGTTCGGCACGTCATCCGTCGCGCCGATCACAGGCCAGTCGTCCGCGCCGTGCGGGCGCAAGCCCGCCCACGCGTCCGACAGAATCAATTCTTCGACGGCGGGCGCGATCTCGCGCGCGTGAAGTTCAATCGCCTCGCGCCCGGCCCCGGTCAGAGACTTATCGAAGCCCGCGTGTTCCGTCGTCGTGCCCGCAAGCAGACGCCCGTCGCGTCGCGGGACGAGATAGCCGCGCGGGCTGTAAACGACGTGGCGGACGAGCGGCCGTTGCGCCGTGGACGCGAAACAGAGCATCTGCCCGCGCACGGGTTCGATGCGCGGGCGCGTCGCTTCGCTGCCGCCTCGCGCGCCTGAAACCTCCATACGCAACAGAGAAGACCACGCCCCGCACGCGACCACCACCGCCGACGCGCGCGTCTCCCCCCGCGAAGTTTCGACGCTCGCGGCGCGGCCGTCTTCAACTCTGATCGCGTTGACTTCGGTCTGTGTGACGACGCGCACGCCGCGCGCAGCGCAAGCCTTCGCGAGCGCGCTCGCGAGGCGACGATTTTCCACCTGCCCGTCGAGCGGAAATCTCAGCGCCGAGCGCACGCGCGCCGACACTTGCGGTTCGAGCGCGCGCACCTCATCGGCCGTCAGCCGTTCGATTTGCAGCCCGGCGCGCGTCTGCCAGCGGAAGCGTCGCTCGCATTCTTCCTCGTCCTCTTCGGTGAAAGCCAGGTAGAGCGTGCCCGTCCGGTCGAGTTCGATACAAACGCCCGACTCTTCCTCAAGTTCGCGCGCAAACGCCGGATAGGCGTCGCGGCTGGCCGCGGCCAACCTGAAAAATTCGTCGGCGCAATCGGCCTCCACCTGCGGCGCGAGCATCCCGGCGGCAGCCCACGAAGCCTCCGCGCCCGTCGCGCCGCGCTCGATCAAAATTACTTCCGCGCCCCCGCGCGCCAACTCGCGCGCCACGGCCAAACCGATCACGCCGCCGCCGACGACGACTGCGTCCGCCCGCCCGGATAACTCGCCCACGTCTCGCATTGAATTAGAGTTACTGGTATGATGCGTCAAAACTTTTTAAGCCAATAGCAATCAGCCGTCAGCTTTTAGCACAAAGCTCGCTGCTGAAAGCTGACGGCTGAGGGCTGAGAGCTTAATAATGAAACATACTATCACACTCATTCCCGGCGACGGCATCGGGCCGGAAGTCACGGCGGCAGTCGTGCGCATCATCGAAGCGGCGGGCGTCGAGGTCGCGTGGGAGACGCACTACGCGGGCGCGCAGGCGCTCGAAAAGTTCGGCGAGACGCTGCCCGCAGACCTCCTCGAATCCATCCAGCGCAACAAGGTCGCGCTCAAAGGGCCGATCACGACGCCCGTCGGCAAGGGCTTCACGTCGGTCAACGTGGGCCTCCGCAAGGCGCTCGATCTCTACGCTAACCTGCGACCCGTGCGCGCCCTGCCGAACGTGCCTTCGCGCTACCCGGAACTCGACCTCGTCGTCGTGCGCGAGAACACGGAAGACCTCTATTCGGGCATCGAGCACGTCGTCGTGCCCGGCGTCGTCGAGAGCATCAAGATCATCACGGAGAAGGCTTCGACGCGCATCGCCAAGTACGCCTTCGAGTACGCGCGGCGCGAGGGGCGCAGGAAAGTGACGGCCGTCCACAAGGCCAACATCATGAAACTCTCGGACGGCCTCTTCCTCGATTGCTTCCGCAACGTGTCGAAGGACTATCCCGAGATCGAGGCCGACGACAAGATCGTGGACAACGCCTGCATGCAACTCGTCATGCGCCCCGAACAGTTCGACATCATGCTGCTGGAAAATCTCTACGGCGACATCGTCTCCGATCTGTGCGCCGGTCTCATCGGCGGACTCGGCCTCGTCCCCGGCGCGAACATCGGCGAGCGCGGCGCGGTCTTCGAGGCCGTCCACGGCAGCGCGCCCGACATCGCCGGACAGGGTATCGCCAACCCGACCGCGCTCCTTCAATCCGGCCTGCTCATGCTGCGCCACCTCGGCGAGCGCGACGCCGCGCAGAAGATCGAAGGGGCGATGCTGAAAGTCTTCACCGAGGGCAACGTGCGCACGCGTGACATCGGCGGTCAGGCCGGGACGATGGAATTCGCCGAAGCCATCATCGCGGCGTTTTAGTGAAACGATGAAGTAGGAACGATGAACGATGAACTGAAGTCAAACTGCTTTCGGCTTCAGTTCATCGTTCATCGTTCCTACTTCATCGTTTTTACGCCCTCCCGCCACTTGACCCGCTAACTCGTATCATTTAGAGTTCAAGTTCCTCCCTGCGACCTAGTTTCACAGGAGTTTTCCCTTACGGGTTCGGATCGTTGTCAGGCCGGAAATGAAGGGCTTTTGCGCAATCCGTTTGCCTCTAACCCTCGTGCTTCTCTCTTTAGCGAAAGCGCGTTTTCCCGACAACAATTTGCGGCTTTAAAAACATGGCGAACTGACCGTCTATGCGGGACGTTCGCGTTTCAGGATGCGTCCTGTTAATTTTCATACTCTCCCCGCGCGCGGCGTGCCCTTACGGGTGGCCGCAACTCTGCGCTCAACATCAACCGTCGGCTTTAGACCACTTCGGAAATAATTAAGGTTCAACATGAAATTTGCGAACGTTCATACTGTCGTCACCTCCGGTCGCTTTGCGTTGCGGCTCGCGCTTTTTTCTTTCCTGTGCCTGATGGTGTTTGCCATGAGCAGCCCGCGTTTCGGGGTCGCCCCGGCGGCGCGCGCGGCACAGTCGCAGAAACACGTCGGCGGCAAGGCGGGCGCGGCGCAAACGAAGGCCGTCACACGCGCGAGCGGGAAGTCCGCGAGCGAGAAGTCCGAGGCCAAGAGGAGCGCGCTTAAATCCGGCGGCGACAGCGTACAGCCTTCGGTCGTCTGCGCGCAGAACCAGCCCATCACCTCCGGCACGCCCGTCAACGGGACGCTCACGGCGAGCGATTGCAACAACCCCTTTCCGCTGCCGAACGGGCAACCCGACAACTCGAAAATTGATGAGTACACTTTCAACGGCACCGCCGGGCAACAAGTTACCGTCTCGATGACCTCGACGGCCTTCGACACCGTGCTCTACATTCTCGACTCGAACAACAACATCCTGGCCTTTAACGACGACATAGACGATAGCACTACCAACTCGCGCATTTCGTTATTCACCCTGCCCGCCAACGGGTCGTATTCGATCCTCGCCAATTCGTTCAGACCTTTCCCCGAAGAGCAGGGCGCTTACACACTGACGTTGACCGGCGGCGCGACATGTAACCCCACCCCGATTGCCTACGGCGATACCAAGCAGGGCACTCTGAATTCAGGCGATTGCGTCAACCCGATTGACGAAGACGGCACGCCGGTTGACTTCTACACCTTCAACGGCACGGCCGGTCAGCAGATCGCCATCACGATGACCACCACCTCGGGCAACCTCGATCCTTATCTCTATCTACTGTTGCCCAGCGGCGACCTGCTGGCCGACGACGACAACGGCGGCGGCGGCACGGCGGCGCGCATCCCGCAGAGCACGGGCTTCGGCCGTCTGCCCGTCAGCGGCACCTACACCATCGTCGCCAACACCCTGTCGGCGAGTCAGACCGGCAATTACAACCTGACCCTGACCAAGGCGGCGACCGATTGTGCGTCCGCCACGATCACACTCGGCACGACGGTCAACGGCTCGCTGGCGACCGGCGATTGCCGCCTGCTCGAAGACAGTTCGTTCATTGACGCCTACACGTTCGCCGGCACGGCCGATACGCAAGTCGTCATCACGATGACTTCTTCCACCGGCGGGTTGGTGCCCGTCCTGTTCCTGCTCTCGCCCAACGGCGACGCGATAGGCATTGATGTCAACACCGACCGCGACAACATCGCGCGCCTCCCCGTCAGCGGGACGGGCGCCTTCACCCTGCCCACGACGGGCAATTACACGGTGCTCGCCAATTCCTTCTCCCCCGGCCAGACCGGCAACTACACTTTGCGAATCGTCAACCCGTCGGCCTGCACGACGACGCTCGCCGCGACGGGGGGCAACGTGGGCGGCGGCGGCGGCCAGTTCAATTTCAACTTCACGACCCAGCCGGGCTGCACCATCACGGCAACGAGCAACTCCGACTTCATCACCAACGTTGTCGGCACGGCTGATGCCAACGGCAACGGCACTGTCACCTACACCGTCCAGGCCAACTCGGCGACGACCGGGCGCACCGGCACGATCACTGTCAACGGGCAGACCTTCACCGTCACGCAAGGGGCAGCAACCTCCTGCACCTACGCCGTCTACCCGACGGTGCGCCCCTTCACGTCGGGCGGCGGCACGAACGGCCGCTTCACCGTCATCACGCAGAACGGCTGCCCCTGGACGGCCACGACCAATGTGTCGTGGATCACGATCACCGAGGGCGCGGGAACCGGCTCATTTACGGGCACGGGGCGCGTGCGCTACACGGTGGCCGCCAACACCACCAACGCGACCCGCGTCGGCACGATCACGGTCAACGGCGTGACGCACACCGTCACGCAAACCTCCGTGGGCACGACGCCGCAAATCCAGTTCAGCGGCAACGCCGAATTCACGGTCAACGAAAACGATGCGTCGCGCGCGGCCACCATCACCGTCACGCGCACGGGCGACACGGCGGGCGCGGCGACGGTCGAATACGCGACCGTTGACGATCAGGCGGCCGTGCCCTGCGACCCGAACATCAAAAACGGCGACACGCCCTTCCCGCAGGGCACGGCTTACGCGCGCTGCGATTACGCCACGACCATTGACACGCTGACCTTCAACGCCGGCGAGACGACGAAGTCGTTCACCGTGCCGCTCATCAACGACGTTTTTCAGGAGAACAACGAGACGTTCCGCATCGCGCTCAGCAACCCGCAGGGCGCGACGCTCGGCACGCCCAATACCGCCATCGTCACGCTCGTAAGCGACGATCTCGCGCCGCCCACTTCTAACCCGATCAACCAGACGCCCTTCTTCGTCCGCCAGCACTATCTCGACTTCCTCGACCGCGAACCCGAGCCGGGCGAGCCGTGGTCGGCCGTGCTGGCAAACTGCCCGCAGAACATCTTCTCGGGGCCGGAGGTCAACACGGATTGCGACCGCATCGCGGTGTCGGGCGCGTTCTTCGGCTCGCCGGAGTTCCGCCTCAAGGGCTTCTTCGTGTTCCTTCACTACAAGGCGGCTTTCGGCAGCGCGAACAACCCGCTCTACGTGCCGCAATACGTCGAGTTCGTCGCCGACGCGCGGCGCGTCTCCGGCGTGACGGCGGCGGAAGTCATCGGCAAGCGGCTCGACTTCAGCGAAGACTTTCTGGCGCGCACGAGCGTCTCCAATGCCTTCGCCAACACGACGAACGAAGTGTTCGTTGATCGCATACTCGCGAACCTCGGCATCGGGATGACCAACCCCGATCCCACGAGCGGCGAGACGCGCAACTCGCTCGTCAACGCCCTCAACACGAACACGAAGACGCGCCCGCAGGTCTTGCGCCTCATCGTCGAAAGCGCCGAAGCGATTGCCGTGCAGTTCAACCGCGCGTTCGTCGCCATCCAGTATTACGGCTACCTGCGCAGGACGCCGGAGGCGACGGGCTACGAGGCCAACTTGAACGCGCTCAACCAGACCAACAACTCGCGCCAACTCATCAACGGTTTCCTCAACTCAATCGAGTACCGCCTGCGGTTCGGCGCGAACACCACCAACCCGTAAGCCGATTGCGGATTGCGGAATGCGGAATGCGGATTGGAAAGCATTAACTTGCTCTCCAATCCGCATTCCTCTTTAGCCCGTTATGTCTCTTAATCCGCAATCCGCAATCTGCATTCCGCAATCGCACTGTCCGCGTTCCGCAATTCCCCGCTCTGCTGCTAAAATGCCGCGTTCTTTTGGCATCCAATTTCTTTTCTGATCGGGCAAGAGATGAAACTACGTTTGCTTTATCACGGCCACTGCTTCGACGGGGTGGCGTCGGCGGCGGTCTTCACGCGCTTCTATCGCACGCAAATCAACAATCGCGCGGACGTTTATTACACGCCGCTCCTGCACCGCCCCGGCGCGCTCTTTGACGAAGAGATGTTCGACGGCGACGAGAACGCCATCGTTGACTTCAAGTATTCGCCGTCCGAGAAACTCAACTGGTGGTTCGACCATCACCAGTCGGCCTTCCTCTCGCCGGAGGACGAAGCCCATTTCCGCGCCGACCGCACGGGCCGGAAATTCTGGGACGCCGACAGCAAATCCTGCACCGAGTTTATCGCGCGCATCGCCCTTGAAAATTTCGCCTATGAAGACGCCGCGCTCGCGCCGCTCGTCCACTGGGCGCACATCATTGACGGCGCGTTCTACGACTCGCCCGCGCAGGTGGTCGAACTCGCCGCGCCCGCCCTCCAACTGATGCAGGTCATCGAAAACGTGGACGACGCGTTTATCGAGAAACTCATCCGCGGGTTGGCCGAACGCCCGCTCGACGAGGTGGCGACGGGCGCGGAAGTGCAGGAACGTCTCCGGCCTATCCTCGCGCGCCACCGCGAGACGCTCGAAGCCGTCAGAAGCAAAATCACCTGCGAGCGCGGCGTCGTCACCTTTGATCTCGTAGACGAAGGCTACGAAGCCTTCAACAAGTTCATCCCCTATTACCTGCACCCGGAGACGACCTACTCGGTCGCCGTCACGCGCACCCCGCAGCGCACGAAAATCTCCGTCGGCTCGAACCCGTGGAGTCCGCGCCCGCGCACGCACAACATCGCCACCATCTGCGAACGCTACGGCGGCGGCGGCCACGCCGTCGTCGGCGCAGTCTCCTACGCCCCCGACGAAGTGGAACGCGCACGCCAAACCGCACGCGAGATCATCGCCGAACTGTCCGGCGACTTCCGCGAATAGCTGACGAAAAGGAAACAAGCGACGATCTCAAATTTGAAATTTTAAATCAGGGATTCTTTTCTCCACGCTTCCGGCGCGCGTCACAGTTAAAAGGGAAGCCCAATTCGGCCAACGCCGTTTGGGCTTCCCTTTCGTCTTTTAACTTTTAACTTCGGCTATCGCGCCATTAACTCTTCGATCTCTTCGATCTGTTTCGGCGCGGCGCTCGTCAGGACGCGGTTGCCATCTTCGGTGATGAGCACGTCGTCTTCGATGCGGATGCCGATGCCGCGATATTGTTCGGGGATGTTTTCGGTGTCGGCGGCGATGTAGATGCCGGGTTCGACGGTGATGACGACGCCGGGCGAGAGCGGCCGCCCCTGCCTCGTGTCGCGCGCGTAGTACGGCCCTACGTCGTGTACGTCGAGTCCGAGGTAGTGGCCGAGGCCGTGCATGTAAAACTGCTTGTACTTCTCTTCCTCGATCAACTTCTCCGGCTCGCCTTCGAGGAGTCCGAGTCGCACCATGCCTTCGGTCAGAATCTCAATCGAATGCTTTTTCAGTTCGTCCATCGTGACACCGGGGCGCGCCATCTCGACGCAGGACACCTGCGCGCGGAGGACGAGTTCGTACACGTCGCGTTGCGCCTGCGAGTAGCGGCCGTTGACGGGGAAGGTGCGCGTGATGTCGGAGGCGTAGCCCTGATACTCCGCGCCCGCGTCTACGAGCAGGAGATGGCCGTCTTCGAGCGTCGCGTCGTTCTGTATGTAATGAAGGATGGTGGCGTTCGCGCCCGTGCCGACGATGGAGTTGTAGGCGGGGGCGGCTGCGCCGTAGCGACGGAAGATGTGCTCGATGAGAGCCTCGATCTCATACTCCTTCATACCGGGGCGCGCGGCGCGCATCGCCTCGCGGTGCGCCTCGGCCGCGATGTCGGCCGAACGCTGCATGAGCGCGATCTCTTCTTCCGTCTTGATGAGCCGCATCTCGTGCAGCAGCGTGCCGGGTTCGATGATGCGGTCGGGCGCGTGCTTGCTCGTGCGCGGGTTGGCGCGCAAAGTCCGCATCGTGCGCACGATCATCTCGTCGAGCGCGGGGTTCGCGCCGAGTTTGTAATAGAGGTTCACGGGGCCGTCGAGCAGTTCCGGGAGTTTGTCTTTGAACTCCTGAAAAGTATGCGCGGCATGCGCGCCGTACTCTTTCATCGCGCCCTCGACGCCGGCGCGTCGCCCGTCCCAGATTTCCCGCTCCGGGTCGCGCGGGCGCACGAAGAGCATGAACTTGTGTTCGGGGTGCGAGGGCGCGACGACGGCGATAGCTTCGGGTTCGTTGAAGCCGGTCAGGTAGAAGAAGTCGGAATCCTGACGATAGCGGTAGTCGGTGTCGTTCGAGCGGTTGGCTTCGCGCGCGCTCGGAATGATGGCGATGGAATCCGGCTCCATGCGCCGCATGAACTCCGCGAGTTGTGGTCGTGCCATAAGAAGTCTCTCCTTCGGAAACGATAGAGCGTGTGATTCGTGTGGAAGCATTGTAACCGAAGAAGCGCGCCCCGTTGAAGACCCGCGCCCTCGCCCGAGCCGCGTTTGATACTTTCCACACGGACGTTTTCAGATGATAATTCGGACGCCCCCAGCGAAACTTCTGGACGACGACACGGAAACACTTATGGCAACTCGAATTCAGGAAGAAACTCAGGCGCGCGCGCCGGAGACGGCACATGGCGCGGAAGAGATCATCTCGTATGACCCGGCGACGGGCGAGGAGGTAGGTCGCGTGCCCGTCGCGTCGGCCTCAGAAGTGGCGCGGGCGGTCGAGCGTGCGCGGGCGGCGCAAGGCGCATGGGCGGCGTTGTCTTACGCGGAGCGCGCGCGCGTGGTGCTCAAGGCGCGTTCCGTCGCATTGGATGAGATGGACGCTATCACACAGTTGATCTCGCGCGAGTCGGGAAAACCCGTGACGGAAGCGTTGATGATGGAACTTGTGCCGACGCTCGATCTGATGCACTTCTTCGCGCGGCGCACGGCGCGTCTGCTCAGGGCGGAGAAGCTCGACATCGGGCAGTACGGTTTGATGGGTCGCTCGTCGCGCATCGTGTATAAGCCGCTCGGCGTGGTGGGAATTATTTCGCCCTGGAATTTTCCGTGGGCGATCCCGCTCGGCGAGGTCGTGATGGCTCTGATGGCGGGGAACGCCGTTATTCTGAAGCCGAGCGAGTTGACGCCGCTCGTCGGCGTAAAGATCGGCGAGGTCTTCGCACGCGCCGGCTTGCCCGACAATTTACTGACAGTCGTGACGGGCGACGGGCGGACGGGCGCGGCGCTGGTCGAGGCGGGCGTGGATAAGATCATGTTTACGGGAAGCGTGGCGACGGGGCGGCGTGTGGCCGAAGCCGCGGCGCGCAGGCTCATCCCGTGCGTGCTCGAACTCGGCGGCAAAGACCCGATGATCGTGTTCGAGGACGCGAACCTAGAGGCGGCGGCGCAGGCGGCCGTGTGGGGCGCGTTCGCCAACGCGGGGCAGGCGTGCGCGTCGGTCGAGCGTTGCTACGTACACAAACGGATCGCGGAAGAGTTTACGGCGCGCGTGGTCGAGTTGACGCGCGCTCTCAGGCAGGACGCGGGCACACGCGAGGGCGTGGACATCGGCTCGATGTCGAGCGCGCGGCAGAGAGAGATCGTCGAGTCGCACGTGCGCGACGCGCTCGGGCGCGGGGCGCGGGTGCTCGTGGGCGGCGGTCGTGGTGGCGGAAGCGAACGGGGATCGTTTCACGAGCCGACGGTCATAGACCGTGTTGACCACACGATGGAGTTGATGCGCGAGGAGACGTTCGGGCCGGTGTTGCCGTTGATGACTTTCGAGACCGAGGAGGAAGCCGTCGAGCGCGCCAACGATAGCCCGTATGGATTGACGGCGAGCGTGTGGACGCGCGACATCAGGCGTGGCGAGCGCGTGGCCGAGCGTCTGGAAGCGGGCACGGTGATGGTCAACGAAGTGCTCTACACGCACGGCATCGCGCAGACGCCGTGGGGCGGCGTTAAGTTGAGCGGCATCGGGCGCACGCACGGGCGAGCGGGCTTGCTCGAACTCGTCTCGGCGCAACACATCCACGTCAACCGCCTCGCGCGCATACACGATCTCTGGTGGTTCAACTACACGCCGCGCGCCGCCGAACTGTTCCGCGGCTTCGCGCGCCGCTTCACGACCGGCTCGGTCTTGCAAACGTCTTTGCTGCTGCCCCAAATGCTACGCCGTTTTTTCGAACGCAGAGGGAAAAAGAGGCTTTGACGAGGCATTAATTTAGGGACGAATTCGGCAATTTAGGGACGGGTTTCCCCCAATTAAGGGGAAACTCCGCCGATCTAGTGTCCAAGAGACGCGTACCTCCGGGGCGACGAGCCGCTTGCGAGCCTGAGCGAATTGTTCTTTTTTTGTTACAATGACAAAAATGTTGCATTTATCCATGTTTTCCGTTTCAACCGGGTAAAAAAAAGCTGTCAATTAATTCACAACAATAGTATAGTGCCCGCTCTCTTGGAAGGGTTCCCCATCGCCCATCCTGATCCACCAACCAGTCAGTTTAAACTTTGGAGACTAAAGAAGAATGAAAAAGTTTACCCTTGGTCTAGTTTTGTTTGCGCTCAGCTTCGCGTTCCTCCTCGCAAGCGTTCCCCTCAAAGATGTCGGCGCGCAGGGGCGTCCTGACGATCCCGGTCAACAATCGGCGGTCAGAGCCGACGGCAGAATCGTCGCTCCCGACGGCACCGTTTTTGAATCCCATAAAGCCTTCCTCGACGCCGGCAGAAAGTGCAGCACGCGCCACGCCGACGACATCGAAATTGAACAGGTTAACCGGCAGATCGAGAAAAACCGCGCGGCTAACGGCGGCGGTCAGGGCGGCGGCACCTCAACCGATGGCGCACGCATCTACTCGGACGGCTCCATCACCATCCCGGTCTACTTCCACGTTGTTTCCACGGCGAGCGGCACGGGTAACATCCCCGATTCGCGTCTCGACGCCCAGATCGCGGCGATGAACGAGCATTACTCCGGTGGCGACGGCCCCGTTTACAGGGCTGCCGCCGCGAATATGTCGTTCCGCTTTGTGCGTGCGGGTGTGACGCGCACGGTAAACGACACTTGGTATAACGCCGGCCTCGGCTCGGCGGCGGAAGCGCAGATGAAGAATGCGCTGCGCGTCGGCACTGCCGACGACCTTAACTTCTACACCACGGGCGGCGGCGGTTATCTCGGATGGGCGACCTTCCCGAACGAATACGCGACCAAACCCAAGATGGACGGCGTGATCTGCTACTGGGCGACGCTCCCCGGCTCCAACTACGCTCCCTACAACGAGGGCGACACGGGCACGCACGAAGTCGGCCACTGGCTCGGCCTCTACCACACCTTCCAGAACGGCTGCTTCGGCACCGGCGACGGCGTCGCGGACACACCCGCCGAGCGCACGAACGTTTACGGTTGCCCCACCAAGGCTCTGGACACCTGCAAGTCGAACGCCGGTCTCGATCCGTATGAGAACTTCATGGATTACACGGACGACCCCTGCATGTACAAGTTCAGCGCGGGTCAGTCGGATCGCGCCGACAGCATGTGGTCAACGTATCGCGCCGGCAAATAAGCCGTCCGACGACGTTCAAACCTGTAGCAGTAAATTTGAAGGAGCGCTTCCACGGGGGCGCTCCTTCTTATCTTGACCCGCGAGGAAAATTCCGATGCGTATATTTTCGATGATTCTTTCCCTGGTAGTGCTATCGGCGTCCGCCGCGTCCGGGGCGCATTCGCCGCAACAGCCGCAGGGCCGCATCGCGCCCGCGCCGGGGTTGAAATGCGACCGCAACGATCTCACCTTGTATGACGGCCGCGTGATCGCTTACCGCCGCCGCAAGGGCAGCACTTTCCTGCGAATCCGCACCAACTTCGACACCACCGAAGAGGTCATCATTCGCCACCCCGCGACGGACGACCCCTCGAAGTTCTATCTACTCAACGGCCAGCCCTTCACGCCGGGCGATTGGCGACGTATCGAGCGGAGAAGGAAGGTCTTGATCAACGGCATGCGCGCCAACGTCTGGGTCTGCCGGGATAATCCCTCTATTCAGCCTGTCGTAGACTGGCAGCCGGACGACACGGGCGCGAACCCGCGCAGCCGTTGAAAGTCGCGTTCGGGATGGGACGCTTGTCAGCGCGAGAGGCGACGTGGCGCGCGGTCGGACGCACACGTCGCATCGGGGGCAACGTGCGCTCGCCCGTCCCTTGTTCTTTTTCTGTTGGATCGCAACTTTCGCCATAAGAAACTTGTTGCCTTCACATTAAGAAGGTGCTAATAATTGCGTCCCCCAAAATTGTAATAAGCTTGCTATCAAAATTGTTTCGACCTTACGCCGTTCGAATCTCTTAACAACTTCTAGACCGGCGTTCTCAATCAACAATTCAGTTAGCGGTAACAAACCAGTCAGCGATGGCGCACTTCTCTCGCGGTGCTCTGTGCTTTATTTATTCTTTTTAATCAGCCCGACTGCTTCTTCCTTCCCGCCATTTTTCCATACGCGGGGCTGCGCCGTGCGCGTTGGCCTCACCTTCACCAACCCCAAGCCCTCAGGGAAACAACTTAAGGAGAATCAATGAAAAAGCCCATGTTCTTGATCGCGATCTCACTCGCGTTCGTCTTCGCCCTCACACTCCCACGCCATGAAGTTTCCGCCCAGCGCAGCGGCAAATCTTCTGCGGCGGCCGACAAACTCGCGCGCGCCCGAGACATCTCCCTCCGCGTCCTCGAAGCCCGCGCGGCCCAAAAGGGCATTGACCGGAACGACCTCGCGGCCAGGCACGCCTTCACGGACGATCAGGAAAAAACGCACACGCGTTTTCAGCAGACGCACAGGGGCATACCCGTCTTCGGCGGCGAGACCATCGTCCATCTCAACCCGGATGATTCGGTCTTCGCCGTCACCGACGATCTCGTCGAATCGGTGCGCGTTGACACCGAACCTTATCGCACGCCGGACGAAGCCGTCCGCACGGCCATCAGCGATCTCGGCTGCGAAGCCTGCCTGACCTCGCCGCCCCGCGCCGACATGCAGATACTCCGACACGGCGGCAACGATTACCTCACCTATCGTGTGCAACTCTGGCGCGAGGACGGCTCGCACGAAACCTCGATGCCCGTCTACTTTGTTGATGCCAAGACCGGCAACGTCATCTGGCAATACAACAACTTGCAGACCGCTTCCGGCAGTTCGCTCTACAGCGGCACGGTGACGATCAACACCTACTTCAAGTCGCCGACCTATTACATGGAAGACATCTCACGCAAGATCGGCACGTTCGACAATCGCAACACGACCACCTCCACCTATCGCTTCACCGACGCCGACAACGTCTGGAACACCTCCAGCCAGCGCGCGGGTGTTGACGCACACTACGGCGCGGCGAAGGTCTATGACTACTTCTACAACACGCACGGGCGGCGCGGCATTGACGGCGCGGGCGGCCCCGCTTATTACACCGCGGCCGACGGCGTGACCGGCCTCATCAGTTCCAAAGTTCATTACAGCAGCGGCTACAACAATGCTTTCTGGAACGGCAGCTACATGACCTACGGCGACGGCGACGGCTCGTCCTTCTCGCCGCTCGTCACCTTAGACATCTGCGGCCACGAGATGCAGCACGGCATCACGGAGCGCACCGCCAATCTCACCTACGCCAACGAGTCGGGCGCGCTCAACGAATCATGGTCTGACGTGTTCGGCGCGATGGTCGAACGCTACGCCAAGGGGCAGACCTCGAACACCTGGAAGATCGGCGAGCAGTGCTACACGCCGAGCGTCGCGGGCGACGCCCTGCGCTACATGGACAACCCGCACGCGGCCAGCAACAGCGGCTACACGGCCGACGACGACCCCGACCACTACGCCGAGCGTTACACGGGCACGGGCGACAGCGGCGGCGTCCACATCAACTCCGGCATCGCCAACAAGGCGTTCTACCTCGTGGCCGTCGGCGGCACGCATCACCGCGGCGGCTCCGTGACCGGCATCGGCGCGGACGCGGCGGCGAAAATCTGGTATCGCGCGCTGACCACCTACATGACTTCGAGCACGAACTTCAAGGGCGCGCGCACCGCCACGCTCAACGCGGCGGCTGCGCTCTACGGTTCGGGCAGCACGAACTACAACGCTGTCGCACAGGCCTGGAATGTCTGCGGCGTTCTCTAAACCTTAACTGTCGGCAGCAACCCCGAATGGCGGGCGCGAGAAGTTTTCGCGCTTCCGTGAAAGCGGAAGGGGCGACCCAAGGCATCTCACCTTTGGTCGCCCCTTCCGCTTTCGCCTTTTGACCTTTTGCTCTGTTACCCTTAAATTTTTTGCGGAGGTCGAAAAAGTAAGTTGCTCAAACGCCGGATACAGATCAGGGAACGCCATTACGCCACGCGCGATACGAATCGCGTCGTGCGCCCATTTGAGTGGGGCGCGTCTTTCGTCGTCGAACACGCGAACGGCGACGACCCGCGCGCGCTCCTCGCCGCGCACACGGAGCGTGCGCTCGCCGACAGCGACGCCTTCTACGCGCTCCCGCCCGTCTCGGACTACCGTCTCGACGGACAAGAACTCACCTGGACGAGTTCCATCCAAACTCCGTCAGTCGAGAACAACACGGCGCACGCGCGCTTCTTCCGCGAGTCAACCATCACGGGCAAGGAGAACGACACGCGCCGCGCCGTCGTCGTCCTGCCCGAGTGGAACGCGCAGGTGCCCAGCCACGTCGAACTGTGCCGCGTCTTCACGCGCTTCGGCATGGCCGCGCTGCTCCTGACGCTGCCCTATCACGGCCCGCGCCGCCCGCCCGAACTCGAACGCGCCGATCATCTCGTCAGTTCCAACATCGGGCGCACGCTGCAATCCATGCGGCAGGCCGTGCTCGACACGCGCGCGGCCGTCCGCTGGCTCTCCGAACAGGGCTACGAGCGCATCGGCATCATGGGCACGAGCATCGGCTCGTGCATCGGCTTCCTCGCGCTCGTCCACGAGCCGCTGGTACGCACGGGCGTCTTCAACCACGTCTCCGGCTACGTGGCCGACGTGGCGTGGCGCGGCATCTCCACGGCGCACGTCCGCGCCGGTTTCGGCGACGCCGTCACGCTCGAAGAACTGCGCCGCTACTGGCTGCCGATCAGCCCCCTCGCCTATTCGGAAAAGCTCAAACGCCTCCGGCCGCGCCCCATCCGCTTCATTGCCGCGCGCTACGATCTGACATTCCCCGAAGACCTCTCGCGCGATGCGATTGAGGGCGTGCGCAACGCCGGACACCCGCTCGACGCCGTGTGGCTGCGTTGCGGCCACTACACGCTCGGCCGCTCGCCCTGGAAATACATTGACGGCTGGAAGATCGTCACCTTCATGCGCAGACACCTCTGACGCCGCTAAACCCGGCGCGCATGGCTTCGCGGCGTCCGCCGCCCGCGCACAAAGTAGTGTCATAAAATTTCAAGCCGACTTATAATCCGCGAGTCTTGCAAAGCCCTGCCGGCGCACCGCACGCGCCGGGCGTGGGCAACCCTACTTTCGATCCCTCGCCGACGAAAAGGAGACCTCAGCCAATGCCTCTCTATTACTCGCTCAGCGGTGAAACGACCGACGGCAGGCGCACCACCGAAGGGCTTGTCAGACTCAAAGACGCCTTCGACAAAGAGAAACTTCCGCGCCGCACCGCCGACCACACGCTCATGCTCGCCACCTGGAACATACGCGAATTCGACTCCGAGAAGTACGGCCGGCGCGACCGCGAGCCGATCTTCTACGCCGCCGAAATCATCTCTCACTTCGACCTCGTCGCCGTGCAGGAAGTGCGCGACGACCTGACCGCCCTGAACACGTTGATGAAGTATCTCGGCAACTGGTGGAAGTATGTTTTGACGGACGTGACCGAGGGAACGATGGGCAACCGCGAACGCATGGCCTTCGTCTACGACTCGCGCAAGATCAACTTCGGCGGCCTCGCCAGCGAAGTCGTCATTCCGCCCGTGCGACGCAAGGGGCAGAAGACGCTCGAACCCGCGCAGCAACTCGCGCGCACGCCCTTCATGGTCGGCTTCAGCGTCGGCTGGTTCAAGTTCACCATCTGCACGACGCACATCCTCTACGGCGAGGCCATCGCGAACGAACCCAATCGCATCCGCGAAATCGAAGCCCTCGCCAACTTTCTCGCCGCGCGCGCCCGCGAAGAACACGCGTGGGCGAAGAACATGATCCTGCTCGGCGACTTCAACGTCTTCGACACGACGGACGAGACCATGAACGCCATTCTCCGCGCGGGCTTCTTCATCCCCGAACAGATCAAAGGCCACCCTTCCAACGCCCTCAAGACCAAGCACTACGATCAGATCGCCTTCATCGCCCCCGGCCTCGAAGAGAAGCTCAAGCTGTGCAGCGCGGGCGCGTTCGACTTTTTCAAGTACGTCTACCGCCCGGAAGACGAAGCGATGTACGAGAAGTCAATGGGCGAGGCTTACCGCAAGAACAAGCAGGGCAAGAAGCGCACCGACAAGGAGCGCACGCGCTATTACAACGACTGGCGCACCTTCCAGATGTCCGACCACCTCCCGCTCTGGATCGAGCTACAGATTGACTTCGGCAAGGAATACTTGCAGGCGAAACTTCAGAACAAGTCGAAGGCGCAAGCGGCGACGAAAGTGGCCGCCGGTTTCGTGACGGAGTGACCATGAGATTTTTGAGTTTGACCACCGCCGCCTTGAGCCTGTTGTTGATTACTGCAAACGCGGGGGCGCTGATCAACGTGCGACGAACGGCGGGCGGCGGTTTCAGGCGGCGATTATTCGCGCGAGCACGCGCTCTTCGTCTTCGGTGAGGTAGGTGAAGGCGAGGCTGAACCCGGCCTGCGCGTCAACGGACGCTACCTGCCCGCGCAGGTGAAGCCACTTGCCGTCCGGTCGCTTGATGGCGAAGACGATCAATTCGCCGACCTCGGCTTTGCTGAGCGTGTCTATGAAGCAGCCGCCCATGCTCAGGTCTGAGACGCGCGCCTCGTGTCGCCCCGACAGCCCCTCCCACCACGCCTCGATGGAAACACTCGCGCGTTTATCTTCTCGACGTTCGTTTTCCATGTCGCTTCCCTGGCCTCCTCCCGCTATCTTCCGATTGATTCCATCCGCGCCGCTTCCACGCGCGCAGCGATCCCGCGCGCGCGTTCCAGCAGCTCGTCGGCGCGCGAGAGGTGTTCGCTCGTGAACTCCTCATCCTCGATCTCGTGTGCGTTGACAAGCACGTTGTAACGCGCGGCGACGACCGAGGCGAGCGCGAGTTGCGCGCCCGTCGCCGAGTCCGAGAGCCACGCCGGTTCGCCGAGTTCCGCCAGAGTCTCCAGCAACTCGCCCACCTGCACGGCGAGGCTCGCCACTTCGAGCGGCACGGACGCCGCTCCCTTCAAAGCCTCCTCGACGGCGTTCGCACGCGCCCGCCGTTCCTCGTCGTTGCGCCCCGGCATACGCCGCGCGCCGACGACGCCCGCGAAACTCGCGCCGTCTTCGTCCGCCGCGTCGTCGAGGCGCGCGCGCAGGTCGCCGAGCGCCTGCAACGCGTCGCGCGCCTCGCGCTCCATGTCCTCCTGTTTGCCCTTGCGCTCGACGAGATGCGCGACCATCTCGCCGAGAGCGGCGGCGAGCGACGCCGCGTGCGCCGCCGCCGCGCCGCCGCCCGTGATCTCGTCGGGCACGGCCTGCGGAGCGTCCGACGCCGTAGCGTGCGAACGTTCGCCCGAATCAGTAACGACCCCGCGTTCCGGCATGACCCCGCGCCGACTGATCGCGTCGGCTTCGACATCCGCGCTCCAACTCGCGGCGTCTTCGCTTGAAACATCTCTACTCGCCGCGTCTCTCCTCTGCGCGGCGGCCGACTCGCGCCTTTTCGCGAGGGCCGAGGCGATGCGGTTTTCGAGCACGAGGTCGGGCGAGAAGTTTTCGATTTGCAGGAAATACTCCGCGCCGCGGTCGAGCGCGGCCTGCGGGATGAGGCCGACGATCTCGCTGCCCACGACGCGCACGCCGTAGCGCGCGGCCTCGCGCCTGACGGCCTCGAACGCGTGATGAAGCTGCGTCCGCTCGAAGCGCACGAGGTTCATCGAAACCTGCGTCAGGTTGCGCTCGCGCAACTCGAAGCCGAGCGCCTTCAAAAAACGCAAGCCCCCGTCGCGCCCGCGCACGGCGCGCGCGACGCGCTGCGCGACCGTGATGTCCGTCGTGTTCAGATTGATGTTGTAAGCGATCAGCAGCGAGCGCGCCCCGACGACCGTTGCGCCCGCCGTCTCGTGGACGCGCGCCGCGCCCTCGTCGGGCGCGCGCTCAGGGTTCGTCTCGATCTCCCGGCGCAATTGCTCGAAGCCGCCGCGCCGCACGTCTTCGAGATTCACGCGGTCGGGTCTGCGCGCCGCGCTCTCGTAAAAATAGACCGGCACTCCAACCTCGCGCGCGATGCGCGCCCCGGCGGCGTGCGCCAGATGGATGCAATCCTCCAGGGTCACGCCGCGCACCGGCACGAACGGCAGCACGTCGAGCGCGCCGACGCGCGGGTGGACGCCCGCGTGCTGTCTTAAATCAATCAACTCGGCCGCGCGCCCCGCCACCCTGACCGCCGCCTCGACTATGCTCTCCACCCCGCCGACGAACGTGATGACCGAGCGGTTGTGATCCGCGTCAACGTGCGTGTCAAGCACCGCCGCGCCCTCAACCGACTCGACGGCCTCGACCAGACGCGCGATGACCTCCGGCCTGCGCCCCTCGCTGAAGTTCGGCACACACTCGACGATACGTTCCAACCGTGTCTCCTCTCCGTCCTTCCCGGTCGTTAAGACTATAGCTGAATGCGATTGAGAGAAACTAAAACTTTCACCGCGCCAAGTGCGGAGAGTTCACGCTGAGAACGCGCTGAGAACGCGCTGAGAAATAGAATGGCAGATTTGAAATTCACGATCTCAAATATTCTTACTTTCAAATTCACGATCTCGAATACTCTTACTTTCAAATTTATGATCTCGAATATTCTTCGATCTTCTTTCTCTGCGCGCCTCTTTGTCCTTCCCGG
>DATHAZ010000029.1:0-12360 GCA_035296445.1 Pyrinomonadaceae bacterium
TTTTTAGACCATCTGCAAGGAGATTCTCATGAAGACATCGAAGAAAACAATGAACGCGCCCATCGCCCTCGCGCTCTGCCTGTTGCTCGTCGGGACGGCCGCCGCGTTCGCGCAGAGACAGATCGCCTCGGCGCGCCAGAAGTCTGCCGGGCAACCGGAAGTGAAGGTCAAACTCGCCGGTTCGCTCAAGCGCAACGACGAGAGCCTCGCGCTCGATAAGGTGAGCGCCGTGTACCCCGGCGAGATTCTCGACTGGACGATCACGAGCGCGAACGAAGGCGGCGCGCCCGCGCGCCAGTACAAGACCATCGGGCAGATTCCGCAGGGCACGTCCTTCGTCGCCGGGAGCGCGACGGCCGAGTACAGCGCGAGCGTGAGCTACAGCATTGACGGCGGCAAGAACTTCGCCGCGCAGCCCACGATTGAAGAGAAGCAGCCTGACGGCACGACGAAGCGCACGCCCGCGCCCGCCTCGATGTACACGCAGGTGCGCTACGAGTGGAGCGATCCGCTCGCGGCCGGTTCGACGCTTTCGGCCTCCTACAAGGTGCGCGTCAAATAAGCCCGTCACCGCTTCCGGCCAGAGGCAGCCGCGTCGCCTCTTCCGGCTCATTCGGACTTCTTTGTCGGCCTTCCATTACCGGCGAGTCTCCACAATAAAAACACTTGAGGATTGATATGAAGATAAGTTACACCCGCCTCCCGTCCGTGCGCCGTTCGCTGCCGCGCGCGCTCTTCGCCCTCATGGCGATCCTTTGCGCATTTCTCACCCCCGCACTCGCGCAAACCAGCGGCAACACCACCATCTCCAACCAGGCCAGCGCCGTCTACACGGACAGCGCGGCCAACAACTACAGCACGGTCTCGAACACCGTGACCGTCACGGTCGCGAACGTTTCGGGTCTGCGCATCCTGCCCGACGATGCCGTCAACCCGTCGGTCGTCCCCGGCGCAACGAACGCTTTCTTCCTGTTCACCGTGACCAACACGGGCAACTTCGCGGATCAGGTGCGCTTCCTTGCGAACGGCCAGAGCTTGAACCTGACCGGCCCCGGCACGATCACCGCCGCCGTCATTGACATGGACGGCAGCAACACGATCACGGTCGGCGACATCAACGTCTTCTCGAACGGCGCGGACGTGCTCCACGCGCTCGCGCAGAACGCCACGGCGACCGTCGTCGTGCAGGTCACGATCAGCGCGGCGGCCTCCGCCGGCGACACCGTGCAGGTCTTCCTCGGCGACGCAGCCACGGGCGCGGCGCAAGGCTACGACAATCAAGCCCCCGACAATCCGGCCACCCCTTCGGCGCATGAGGTTCGCACCGTCTCGGCCACGTCCACGAACGGCGTGCGCGAGGCGCGCGGCGACATCCGCGTCACCGTGCAGAACGACGCGCAACTGCGCGCCGTCCTGACCGTCCCGGCAGGCCCGGTCGCGCTCGGCGCGAACATCAACTACAGCATGCAGGTTTGCAACGACGGCAACCGCTCGGCCTCCTCGATGACGCTCGGCGCATTCACCGGCGTCTACGTCGTCATGCCGATCCCCGTGGGCACCGTGCTCTCGGCCAGCAACACGTTCCCCGCCGGCACGCTCTACACCACGAGCGCGCTTTCGACCGCGCCCGAAGCGGCCGTGTGGACTAACACCGCGCCGGGCACGCTCTCCACCGTCACGCGCGTGGCCTTCAACGCGGGCGCGTCGCTGGCGGCCACGACGTGCAGCGCGAGCTTCCCGCTCATCGTCACCGTCACCGCGAGCGACGCCACCACGCCCATCTACGCCATCGTGGACTCGTTTGCCTCCAACACCATCGGCACGGTCTTGAACGACCAGTCGGATTCGCCCGGCGCGGAAGTGACCAACCGCGGCGACCGCAACGCCAATTTCGACGAGCCGCGCTTCGGCCTCGACCCCGTGGACACCGGGAAAGGCGTCCGCCAACCGACGCTGCTCCAGCAGGTGGGCAACGTCCTCATCGGCCCGGCCGGCCAACCCGCCGCCACCGGCCCCGGCAGCAGCAACAACACCGACTTCACGAACCGCAGCGTGACGACGGGCATCACGGGAGTTCCGCCCTGCGCGGGGCCGGTCAACCTCGCCTGCTCGACGAACGCGCCCGGCTTCATCGTCTTCACCAACACCGTCCGCAACACCGGCAACTCCACGGACACGTTCACGCTCACCGCGCCGACCGTGCCCTTGAACTTCACCGTCAGCGTCAGCACCAACGCGGCCGGGCCTTTCACCACCATCTCCGGCGGAGGCTCTTTCGTGCTCGCGCCGCTTGCCAGAAACACGGACGTGAACGTGTACGTGCGCATCGAAGCTCTCGCCGGGCAGCAAATCCTGACCGGCTTCGACAGCATCATCCAGGCCACCTCCGGCAACACGCCCGCCAACATGAACCAGACGATTGACCGTTTCTACACGGGATTCGTCCGGCTCGACAAAACGGTCACGGTGGTTGACGCTTCCGGCAACCCCTCGGCCACCATCCCCGGCGCGACCATCGTGTACCAGATCACTTACACGAACATCATGACCGCGCCGGCCGCAGGCTCGAACAGTTCCGCTCTGACGGCGACCAACCTCGTCATCACGGAAGACGGCGTTCCCTCGGGATCGAACACAAACAACTGGGCGACCTACACGACGCAGGTCACAACGCCGATGCCCTCGATCAGCACGGCGGGCGGCACGGTCACGGATGGTGCGGGCGCGCCCGTCACCTCCACGACCAACGTCCTCAAGGGCAACGTGCCGAGCCTCGCACCCGGCGAGACGGGCACGTTCCTGTTCCGTCGCCTGATCAACTAGGGCGAAGCTAACAACGCGCCCCCTGTTTGGAAGCGGCGCGGCGGACACGCGGGCGTTTGCCCCGCACGCTTGTCCGGCCAACCGCGCCGCTTCCATTGTTTTTAACCTTCTCGAAAGTCCCGCGACTGATTCTCAAACCCTCAATGTTAACCAAATCCGCCGTCAAGTTTGTGGTAGCTGCCCTCGTCGTGTTCGCGCTCGTTCTCGCGCCGCACGCCGGGATCGCGCAGCCGCAACAAACGACGGCGGATTCCGTCATTTCCAACCGCGCCGAAGCCATCTACGCCGACGAAGACGGCAACGAGTTTTCCACCGTCTCGACCACCATCACCGTCACCGTCCGCCCCGTCTCGGCGGTCGTCGTCACTCCTGACGAAACCGCGCCCTCCGCCGCCGTCGCACCGGGCGAGCGCATCACGCGTCTCTTCCGCGTCTGCAACTTCGGCAACACGCCCGACCTCTACACAATCACGCGCGCCGAAGTGACCGCCCCCGCCGCGCTCGTTGCGCTCTATTTCGACACCGACGCGAGCGGCACGCTCACCGATACGGACGCGCCCGTCACACTCAACTCCACGATGTCGCCGCGCCTCGCGCCCCGCGCCTGCGTCGGCGTGCTTGCCGTCGTTGACGTGAACGGGAGCGCGCCGCAGACGCAACTAGCCATCCGCCTCAACGCCCGCTCGAACGTCTCCGCGACGGTCAACGGCACGGTCGAAGACACGGGCACGATCATCAACACGGTCGGCGAACGCGCTCGCCTCACCGACCCGAACAACTCCGCGCTTCCCCCTTCCAAACTCGTCAACAATCAGGAGCGCGTCACCACCGCGCCCGGCCAGACGCTCGACTACGCGATCAGCTTTCGCAATAACGGCTCGGTCGTCGCCCGCCGCGTCCTCGTCGCCGACGATCTCCCGGCCGGCCTTCAATACGTCCCCGGCTCGCTCCGCCTCGGCGCGCGCTCGCTCACCGACGCGGCCGACGCCGACGAAGGTCAGGCCGTTAGTCTCCGTCGCTTTGAAGTGCGCATCGCCGAGGTGCAGCCCAACGAAGTGGTGACGATCAATTTCCGCGCGCAGGTTACGGGCGACATCGCGCCGGGCACGGGCGCGGTCAATAGGGCTACGCTCAGCGGCGAAAATTTCGACAGCGGACAGACTTCCATTGCCACGGCGGTCGTCAATCCCTTCGGCACGGTCTACGCCGGTCGCAGCGGCGGCGCGGTCACGGTCGGCGGCGCGCGCGTCACGCTCGTCACAGACCCGACGACGCGCACCCCGCTCCCGACCACGGCCGGCATCGGCTTCACGCCGAACCTCTCGAACGACAATCCTTACACCACCGCGCCGGGCGGCCTCTTCAGTTTCGCGCTCACCCCGGCGCAACTCGCCGTGCCCGCCACCTACTACGTCAACGTCAACGCGCCCGGCTACCGCTCGCGCATGCTGGAATTCGCCGTGCGCCCGTCGAGCCTCGCCGGTCTCTACGACGCCACCGTGCGCGCGCTCGACGAACAGCCCATCGCGGAGTCCGGCAGCTTCACGCTGACCGAGTCGGACGTGCGTCTCGCTAATCTCGCGAGCGTCGCGCTCAACATCCCCCTCTTCGAGTTGCAGACGCTTGAGATCAACAAGATCGCCGACCAGCAGCGCGCGGAGATCGGAGACATCGTTTCCTATCGCGTCGAGGTGCGCAACACGACGCAGGCCGCTTTGCGCGACGTAACCGTCCGCGACCTGCTGCCGCAATCGTTCCACTACGCGCCGGGCACGGCGCAACTCATCGCCCCGCCCGCCCCGCCGCGCTCAATCGAGCCGCAGGTTAACGGCAGCGAACTCACGTTCAATCTCGGCACGCTCGCCGCGGGCGCGCGCGCCTCGCTCGTCTACCGCACGCGCATCGGCGTCAACGCGCGCGAAGGCGACCAGATGAACTCGGCCACGGCCTCCGGCGTCTACGCTTCGGGCGAGCGCGTCTCGACCAGCCCTTCGCGCGCCACCGTCCGCGTCGGGCGCGGCGTCTTCTCCACGCGGCAGATCATCATCGGGCGCGTCTTCGAGGACAAAAACGGCAACGACCAGTTCGACGCGGGCGAACGCGCCGTCGAAGGCGCGCGGCTCTACATAGACAACGGCCAATCGGTCATCACCGATTCGGAAGGCATGTACAGCCTGCCCTCCGTGGAAGACGGCGCGGTCGTTATCGCCATTGACCCGGTGACGCTTCCGCGCGGCTACGCGCTCACGGACGAAGGCCGCCGTTCGGGTCGCAGTTGGACGCGACTGCTGCGCACGCCGCTCGGCGGCGGCACGCTCCTGCGTCAAAACTTCGCGCTCCGCAGCACGGGCGGCGCGAGCGACGACGAAGCGGCCTTGAGCGACGTGCAAAAGGACGGCCGCCCCACGCCGCTTCGCGCGCCGCAACTCGATGCGATGAATCCCGCGCCCGCCACGACGGCGAACGCGACCGCCGCGCGCGAAACGAACGCAGCGCGCGCGAACTCCCTCGCCCCCGCCACGAATTCGTCTGCCCAGACCGCGACGGACGCGCGCCAGCCGCGCATAGAAAAAATCTCCGACGTGAAAGAGACAGGCAATCTTTCGGCGGGCACGTATGAGGTGGAATCGAGCGAGATGGTGGCGGCGGTCGCGCCGGGCGACGTGCTCGTCGTCAATCCGTCCGAGGGCGAGGTCGTCATGTCGGCGGCGATGCAGGTTGAAGTGCGCGTGGCGGAAGATTGGACGGCGGCGCTGGAAGTCAACGGTCAGCACGTTGGCGAGAAGAACATCGGCCTCACCCGCGTTGACCACAAGCACAAGGTCGCGACCTTCACGTTTGTCGGCCTGAGCGTGCGCCCCGGCCGCAACAGCGTGCGCGCCTTCGCCGTCAGCCCCGACGGCAAGCCGGGTCGCGCCGTCGAACTGAACGTGTTGGGGCGCGGCCCGGCGCGTCGTCTGGAGATCATCCCTGAGCGCGACGAACTTCAGGCGGGCGGGCGTGATTCGGCGAAGCTTCGCGTGCGCGCCTTCGATCAGTGGAACAACCCGGCGGCCGACGGGCAGGTCGCCATCGCCACCTCCACCGGCCACTTCCTGCGCCCCGCCGCGTCAGACGCGACAAACACGAAGGACGTTAATGATGTAGCGCGCGACAAGTCTCTGGAACTGGCCGGCGAGACCGTGGGCGAGAACCCGAACGCGACCTTGAAGGAAGTAGTCCTGAGCCTGCGCGGCGGCGAGGCCACGGTGCGTCTCGTCTCGGACAACGCGGCGGGCGTCACCAAAATTCAGGCGCAGACGGGCGACATCACCGCCGAGCGCGCCTTGCGTTTCACCGCCGAACTGCGCCCCACGATCCTCGTCGGTCTCGCCGAAGCGTCAATCGGCCGCGCCGCCCCCGAGAACACACTGCGCGGCGACGACGCGCGCGTGCGCAGCCACATCGAGTTCTTCTATCGCGGCTCGGTCTTCGGCAAAAATCTACTGACGCTCGCCTACGACAGCCAGCGTTCCCTCAACCGCACGCAGGGGCGCGACCGCCTCTTTCAGGCCGACCCGCTGGAGCGCGCCTACCCCATCTTCGGCGACTCTTCGACGCGCTTCAGCGATGTCGAATCGAACTCGAAACTCTACGCGCGCCTTGATCGCAACCGCTCCTATGCCATGTTCGGCGACTTCGAGGCGGGACTCTCCGAGACGCAACTCGCCGGTTACTCGCGCAAGCTGACGGGCGTTAAAGTTCACCTCGAAAACTCGAACGGAGATTTCATCGCCGTCACGGGCGCGCGCCCCGACACCTCTTTCGCGCGCGACGTGTTCCCGGCCGGTCGCATCGGCCTTATCAACCTCTCCTACCCGGACGTGTTGCCCGGCTCTGAAACGGTCGCCCTCGAAGTGCGCGACCGGCGCAACCCGGAGCGCATCATCTCGCGCGAGACGCTCCTGCGCTCGCTCGACTACAACCTCGATCCGCTCACGGGGCAACTGTTCTTCATGCGCCCCATCTCCGCCTTCGACTACGATCTCAACCTCGTGCAGGTCGTCGTCACTTACGAGCACCGCGCCGCCGGGATGTCTTCCGGCGTCTACACGGGGCGCGCCTCGAAGCGTTTCAACCGCCTCGGCCTGCGCATGGGTCTCTCGTTCGTCGAACAGAAGCAGAGCGAGTTCGGCTCTTACCTGCTCGGCGGCATAGACGGCGAACAGACGTTGCCGAATCGCGGCTCGCTCAAGTTCGAGTGGGCGATGAGCCGCGGCGACATGGCGACGGGCGGCAACATCTTCGACGCGACGACCAGGCACGCGGGCGGCCACGCCTATCGTCTCGAACTGACGCAACCGCTCAAAGTTTACGAGGGCGTGCTGCGCGCCGAATACGCGCGCGCCGACGAAGGCTTCTTCAATCCCTTCGGCGCGACCGTCGCCCCCGGCTCGCAGCGCACGGGCGCAACGCTCGATCTCAAACCCACTGCTTCGCGCGTCGTCCGCCTCGGCTTCCTCAACGAGCGCAACCGCACCGCGAACGTTGATAACTCGCGCAACACCTTCTCGCTGCTCTGGACGGAAACCTTCAGCGAACGCCTCCACGCCTTCTTCGGCTACGACTATCGCCGCCTCAACGATTCGCTGAACGACCAGCAGATCGGTTCCAGCCTCGTCACCGTCGGCGCGCAGTATCGCCCGACAGACAAGCTCGAACTCTCCGTCAAGCGCGAACAGAATCTGGGCGAGGCCGACCCGACGTTCCCCAGCCAGACGACCATCGCCGCGCGCTACAAGTGGAGCGAGCGTGCGAACATCTTCTTCACGCAGCGGCTGGCCTCCGCGCCCATCATCCCCATCAGCGACACCTCTGCGACCGGCTTCGCCTCGACGGGGTCGCGCCGCGAAACCTCAATCGGCATCGAGACGAAGCTCGGCCGCTACACGAACCTCGTCAGCCGCTACCAGCTTGAGAACGGCATCAGCGGCACGGACAGTTTCGCCGTCCTCGGTTTGCAGAATCGCCTGCCCATCTCGAAACAGTTGTCGCTCGATCTCAGCTTCGAGCACGGCTTCCACCTCGCGGGCGCGGGGCAGAGCTTCACGGGCGGCTCGTTCGGCTTCTCCTACCTGCCCTCGAAAGATTTGCGCACGGCGGCGCGCTACGAATTGCGCAACCAGACGGGCGGCCTCGCCCAATTGATCACGGTCGGGGCGGCCGGACGCCTCGGCGACGGAATCACCACGCTCGCGCGCTTCCAGTCAACGCGCGCGAACTTTCAGGGGCGCGAAAACTCTTCGCAGCAAGGCACGGTCGCGCTCGCCCTGCGCCCGCTCAAATCCGACCGCACCGCGCTCCTCTTTAGCTACACGCACCGCTCGCTCACACAGGGCGGCATCAATGGGCAGTCCGCCACCACCGACCGCTCCGACACGCTCTCGACCGACGGCCTCTGGCAGCCTTTCAAGGACACGGAACTCTACGGCCGCGTCGCCCTCAAGTTCGGCGCGAACAGCCGCGAAGGTTTGATGAACGCGTCGGCTCTGACCTATCTCGCGCAACTGCGCGCGCAGAAACGCCTGCGCCGCGCCTTCGACGTGGCGGGCGAAGTGCGCATGATGGCGCAACCCGTAACGCACACGACGCGCACCTCGGTCGGCGCGGAACTCGGCTACTGGGTCTTCGCGGACATGCGCGTCGGCATCGGCTACAATTTCACTTCGGCCACCGAACCCGGCGCGCTCGTCGTCGCGCAGCCGCGCGGCTTCTATTTCACCATCTCCACCAAGCTCTCCAACCTCTTCGATCTCTTCGGCACTTCGGCCGACGGTCTGCTCTCACCGGGCGCGACCGGGAAGCCGCAAGACGCACAAGGTGAGTCCCGTTGAAAGTTGCCGCAACAACAAGTTCTGATTATAGCCTGCGCGCCGTTGCGGCCTCGGCGCGGCTGCTGCTGTGCGGCCTTGCCCTGCTCCTGCTCTGGGGCGCGGCGGCCGACCCTGCGCGCGCGCAGGTGATCCGCTCGTTCACGCGCCGTAACCCTGTGACGAACGAGCGCGGCAACATCGCGCTCGTCGGCAACGCCCTGATGACGTGCCGCGCGAGAAACAACAACAATTGCGCCACCACCCGCAGCGGGGCCGGCAGCAACAGCGACTTCACCTCCGAGTTCATAGACGCCGACAGCGACAACGCGACAAACAATTCGAGCAGCGCGACGCTGACGCTGCCGGGCGGCTCCACCGTGCTCTGGGCCGGTCTGTACTGGGGCGCGCGCTCCACCGACGCCGCGCGCAGCCAGATCAAGTTCAAGCCCGCCAACTCGGGTTTATACTCCACGCTCACGGCCTTCGAACTCGATAGCACAACCGCCGCCTCGAACGCCTACCAGGGCTTCGTTGATGTCACCGCGCAGGTTCAGTCCGCCCGCGGCGGAACTTACTGGGCCGCCGACATCACGGCCAACACCGGGCAGGACACCACGGGTTTTTACGCCGGTTGGTCTCTGGTCGTCGTTTATCGAGACGTGAACCAGCCTTTGCGAAACCTCACGGTCTTCGACGGCTTCGCCTCCGTCAGCAACGGCCAGAACGTCACCACCACGGCGAGCGGTTTGTTGACGCCCACCACCGGCGTCTTCAGCGCCTACGCCGGGATGGTCGCTTACGAAGGCGATCAGGGTATCAGCGGCGATAGTTTTCAGATCACCAACACCTCGACCAACGTGACGACCACTATCGGCGATACGCAGAACCCGCCCGGCAATTTTTTCAACAGCAGCATCAGCAACCTCGGCGCGCGCATCACCGCCAAGAACCCCGACTACGTCAACCAACTCGGCTTCGACATTGACACGGTGAGCATCGCCACCCCCAACATCGTGCTCGGCAACGGCGCGACGAGCGTGCGGCTCACCTTCAACTCAACTCAAGACCTGTATTACCCGGGCGTGCTCACGTTCGCAGTGGATGTCTTCCGGCCTCAGGTGGACGGCAACATCACGAAGACCGTGACCGACGTGAACGGCGGCGGCGTGAACCCCGGAGACGTGCTGGAATACAGCATCACCGTCTCGAACACCGGCAACGACGGAGCCTCGAACAACGTGCTGAGGGATACCATCCCGTCGAACACGGCCTACGTGGCCGGGAGCTTGCAGATCACGGCGGGAGCCAATACCGGCGTCAAGACCGACGGGTCGGGCGACGATCAGGCGGAGTTCGACGGGACGCGCGTGGTCTTTCGCCTGGGGGCGGGCGCCAACTCGTCCGGCGGTGGGGTGATCAATCCGGGGGAATTTACGACGCTTAAATTCAACGTGAAGGTAAATGCCGCCACGGCGAACGGAACGGTCATTCCCAATCAGGCGGTCGTCAACTACACTGCGTCCACACTGGGCGATGCCTTCACATCCTACAGCGACGGCGATCCGAACGTCGCCGGGACGCAGACGACCGATGTCACCGTCATCATTCCCCCCGTGCCGAGCGTGAAACTGGAGAAGGACTGCACGTCGCCCGCCAACTGCCTGAGCACGAAGCAGCAGCCCGGCACCGATCTGACCTACACTATCACCTACAGAAACGACGGCAACGTCACGGTGCAAAACCTGACCATCGTTGACATCATCCCCATCCACGACACCGGCTCGGCCATCGTCAGAACCACGGATTTCAAGGTCGGCTCGATGACTTTCGCGCCCGGCACGAGCGGCCTGACCATCGCCCCGGCGGATTACAAGTATTACGACGACGCGCTCAGCGCCTATCCTCTCCTGGCGCCCTGGACTCCGGCGTCGAGCTACACGCCCGCAGGCACTTACGACCCGGCCGTGACTTACGTAGCATGGACACTGACGGGCAGCCTCGCGCCGGGCACATCCGGCAGCGTCAGCTTCACCGTGCGCATACGCTAGGGCGCATCGCACGCCGCCGCGCCGCCGTGATCTTTGTCGGCCGGTAAGTCTCCCGCTCGAAAGTGATCGCACTTTCAAGCCGCGGCCACGCGCCGCTTTTGCATTCTCACCATGCTTGTTATGTGTTAAGTTTTCCTTCCTCTCCGGCCATGCGCGTTCAAGCGCGGCTGCACAATTTAATATCCGTTGATGCCCACCCGTCACGGCACATGGAGCGACTTGTATGGCCGCAGTTGTCTCTCTTGTCCCGTGCTTATTCATGGGAGCAGTTCGTTCGTTACGCCTGCCGGTGTGCCTGATCTTCTTCGGATTGATCTGCGCGCAGGAGGAGGGCGTCCGCGCGCAGATCAATATCACGCCGACCACTTGGAACGTTATCGGCCTGGACAGCAACGACGTTAATGTAGGCCCGAACACTTTTCAGGTGGGCGCGCGAGCCTGCAACACGAGCGGCTCGACCCTCAATAACGTGCGTTCGGAATTTTTCTGGGAGGGCGCGAACAACATCAACATCAACCTGAGCGGGGCGAGCGTCGTTATGTGGCGCACGCTCGCGCCCGGCGCGTGTGTGGATTTCTACTATCCGGTCGTCGTCACGCGCACCACGGCGGCCTATAACACCGCGCGTCGCTATCGCATCGCCATCAGCGCGGACGGCGTGGCCGCCGTGAGCACGCCCACACCACGCGAACTCTACGTTGAAAAGCTGCTCTCGCAGGGGCGCAACACGGTCACTTCTATCGTCGGGCCGACTTCCGTGTACGTCGGCCAGACCTACAACTACACGATCAACGCAGATACGGCCACCCAGGGGTATCCCCAGATCGAAACCTTCCTGAACCTCTCGAACGTTACCTATCAGGTGCTCGCCGTTTCGGCCACCTACAGCGCGCCCGCCGGCGCGACGGACAATAAGTTCTACGCCGACGCCTGCGGTTGGCAGAACAACCCGACGCTGCCCAACTACCGCTCTTGTGTCGGCCCCGTGCAATTCCCCGGCGGCAAGGCGGGAGGCACCATCAGCATCACCTACACCGTGAAAATCCTCGGCGTGACCGGCACGGCCATCGCCAGTTCGCTTATTCTCGACTTCTCCGGCAGCAGCTATCACTACGCCATCGGCCCCTCGCTCGCCATCACGACGCTGCCGCCTCAGGTTGCGTTCCTGGCTAAAATCGCTAATCCGACGACCCCGCTCGTCGGCTCAAACGTCACCTACACGCTGCGCCTGTCTAACAGTGGGTCGTCTCCCTACACGCTCACCGATTTCGTGGACACTCCGCCCACGTCGCCCGGCACGCCCACCTATGTCGCGGGTTCTTCAACCTTTGGCGGCGCTGCCATCGCCAATCCCGCGCAGGCGAACGGCAAGCTCACGTGGTCGGGTACTTTCACCATCCCCGGCGGGCAGACGCGCGACCTGACTTACATCATGAAGATGCCGAACGTGGCTGGCTCATACGTCAACAGCGCGGTCGCCTTCATTGACTACACGCAGATTGACACGACGCCCTCGCCATCCGACAACGCGCCGGCAACCGCCACTGTCAACGTCTACACGCCGCCGAACGTCGTGCTCGACAAGTCGTGCCCCGCTCCGGTCAACTGCGCCGCTCAGGCGCAGCCCCCCGGCACAG
>DATHAZ010000030.1:0-8749 GCA_035296445.1 Pyrinomonadaceae bacterium
TGCGCCGTGCCACCAAGAGTGGCAGCGCGACGTTTTCAAGCGCCGTCAAGTCAGGCAGCAGGTGATGAAACTGGAAGACGAACCCGACCTGCTCGTTACGCACCCGCGCCAGCTCTGTGCCGCGCGCGCGCGTCAACTCGATCTCGCCCAGGCGCGCGCTGCCGCCATCGGCCGCGTCCAATCCGCCGAGCAAGTGCAGCAAGGTTGACTTACCCGCGCCCGACGCGCCCGTCACGGCCAGCATCTCGCCCGCACCCAGCGTAAACGACACGTCCCGCAACACCTCCAACTTCGCGCCCGACGGCGACGCGTAAGTCTTGCGCAGTTCGCTCACTTCCAGAAGAATTTTAGCTTCAGGTTTCAAGTTTCAGGACAGAGGTTTCAAGTTTCAGGTTTCAGGATTCAAGTTGAAGACCGAAGACTTTCAGACCTGAAACTTGAAACCTGAAACCTATTCGTATCTCAGAGCTTCGGCCGGTCTGAGCCGCGCGGCGGAGCGCGCCGGGTAGATGGTCGCCAGCAGACTGACGAGGAAAGCGGCCGAGGCGGCCAGAGCCACGTCGCGCGGGCGCGGGTGGAAGGGAATCACGCTGAGCGAGTAAACGTCCGCGGGCAGCGAGACGAGCCGGTAGCGGTCGCCGAGGAAGCAGCCGGCGAGGCCGAGCGCGACACCCAGCCCCGCGCCCGCCGCGCCTATGATCGCGCCCTCGCAGATGAAGACCAGCATGATGCTGCGCGCGCGCGCGCCCATCGCGCCGAGGATGGCGATGTCGGCGCGACGTTCGACGACGACGAGCGCGAGCGTGGTCGTGATGTTGAGCGCGGCGACGAACATGATGAGCGCGATGATGAGCGCGACGGTGCGGCGTTCGAGTTGGAGCGCGGCGAAGAGAGGCGCATTCGCCTCCTGCCAGTCAACCGTTTTGAAGTTCGCGCCGAGCGACTGGCGCACGCGCTCGGCCGTCTCCGCCGTGCGATAGATGTCCGCCGTCTCAATGCTGATCACGGGCGCACTGCGCGGCTTCGTCGTCGCCCCTGCCTGCCCGTTCACGTTCCGCAATGCCATGTAAACCCACGTCGAATCGTATTCGTAGAGGCCGGAACGAAAGATGCCCGCCACGCGGACGCGGATCGTGCGTGTCACAAAATACGGCGGCTCGGAAAACTTCTGTCCCGTGATGAGCCAGCCCTCGTCGCCGACGCGGCGCAACCCCGTGCGCGCCGCCAGTTCCGCGCCGATGACGACGGGCATGGGCGACGCGTCCTGCTCGTCAATGAGCGCATCGAACAAGGCGCCTGTGTCCGCCTCGGTTTCGCCCGGCATTTCGGCCTTGGGATAGCGGCGCAGCGTGGAGTCGTCGCGTTCGTCCGTGCGCGCCTCTTCAAACAAAGGTTCGAGCGCGCCTTCGATGAGCGTCCGGCGCAGATCGGCAAGGCTGCGTGCGTAGGTTTTCTCGACGCCGCGCAGAATGGTGTACGACTCACCACCTGCGCTGCTCAGGAGCGCGCCCGTATAACTCGTCGGCGCGGCGTCAACCACACCCTCGACGCTTTGCAGGCGCGCGATCACAGCGTCCGGGTCTTCGATCAAGTCGCCGCCGGCGCGCGTGAGCGTGATGTGCGCCGTGCCGCCGAGAATTTTGTCGCGCATCTCGTCCTGAAAACCGTTCGAGAGCGCGAGCGCGAAGATGAGCGAACCGACGCCGCAAGCGATTCCGGCGACGCCCGCAAGCGCCGTCACGCGCGCGCTCGCGCGCCGCCCGCGCCGCTTCGAGCGCAGGTAACGCAGGGCGAGAAAAAGTTCGTAAGGCATAAGGAAGCAATGACAAACGATGAACGCGGAACGCGGAGCGATGTGGAAAAGATTGTCCGTTGTCAGTTGTCCGTCGTCCGTGGTCAGTTGTTCAATCTCTTCTTTAGTAACTTGCGTGGTTGCCACAGGCAACTAACTACGGACAACTGACAACGGACAATTCCCGGTTCATCGCTTATCTGAGTCGCGAGCGGGGCTTGTTCAGTAAAACTCGCAAGTTCGGGTCCTGGTCGGCCGTCTCGTCTTGTGGCGGGCGAAGCTCGTAGAACGTCGCGGCGTGGTGACGGAAGCGGAAGCTCTCGGCCAGTTTGACGAGGGCGCGCGTCTCCTGTTCGTGCCAGCCTTCCATAGACCAGAGGCGCGGGTCAACGTCCACGAAGACGCGGTGGCCTTGTTGCAAGTGCCATTCGATTTGATGCGTGAGGCGCGCGCCGGGCCAGCCGCCGCCCGTGCCGATCACGTCCCAACGGCCGAGGCCGAGGCCGCGATAATAGTTGACGGACACGGTCTGCCCGCCCGCCATCACCACCGCATCCTCCGGCAACAGCGCGAGCCGCGCACGATACTCTTTCGTCATCCCGTGATTCGCAATCGTCTGCCGCGTGAACACGTAAACAATCGAGCCGACGAGCAGCGAGAACGACAACACGGTGGCACAGGCGTAGGCGAAGCCGCGCCATGCGCGCACGCGCGTGCGCGCCGTCCAGCGTTCAAACAAGTAGGCAGCCGAGAGCGGCACGAGTCCGGGTAGGCCGGTCAACTGGTAGCGCGCGTTGATGACCGTGCTGTAGTTCGCCAGCAGCATCAGGTTGCAGAAGAGACCGACGAGCGCCATCACAAAGAGCGGAGTCCAGCCGCGCTTGCGCCACTCGTGATAGAGCGCGAAGGGCAGCAGGGCGACCGTGACCGGCGCGGCGATGATGAAGAGCTGCGTGAAAGGCACGACGTTGCCTATCTTCACCGGGTGCAACGCCGACTCCGCGCGCATCGAAGCGACCCACCCGTACCACGCCTGCCGGTAGCCGCCCACGTCCGCCAGCCACCAGACGGCGAACGGCGCGAGCGCGCAAATCAGAAAGATCGCGCCGGCGGCGGCCGTCAAAAGCAGTTCGCGCCGTTTGAGTTTCCACCCGTAGCAAGTGGGTGCGAGGACGAGCCACAGGCCGAAGAACCCCATCGGCTCGCGTATGTTGACGCACAGGCCGAGCAACGCCGCGCCCACTAACACCTGCCGGATGTTGCGCCCGCGCACGCCGCGCAGATGCACCACGAGCGCGACCGAGAGCAACAGCAGCGCGGGCGTCTCCGTCATGGCCTGCCCGCTATAGACGATGAAGATGGGCGAGAGGGCGAGCATAACGGCGGCCACGGTTGCCGCCCGGAGCGACCCCGACACCTCGCGCGCCAGCGTCCAGCAGGCGACGACGGCGAAGGGCGTCTGCGCGATGACCATGTACTTGAAGAGCAGGTAGGCGTGTTCCGTCTGCAATCCGAAGAGGGCGCGCCCGATGCGGTAGGCGGCGTGGTTCGTGAAAAGGAAAAGCATCCGCCCGAAGAGCATCGAAGAGGGCTCGCCGCGCACGGCGTTGACCGTGTAGTCGAGCGCGTCCCAGTCGCCTGCAAACGGGTCTCTGAAAAAGATTGCGAGCAGGAGCGCGAGGGTTGCGGGCGGAAGCCAGTAACGCCACGCACGACGCGTCCGGATGAGCGCATCGTCGCCGCCCCGATGCTCCGGGACATCGAGGTGCGGCGGGCGGGCGGCGTCAACCGCCGTTTGTCGGGCGGCGCTTTGTGGTGTCGCCGGGGCTGCCACTGCGGCGGTCTTCTGGCGTGAGAGAGTCAATCAGTTTGTTGTCGAACGATTCTTCGGGACGTTTGACCATCGTCAGGCGATTGCCGCGATCATTGTACGCGACCTCGTCCATAATGTTGTAAATCAAGAGCACGCCGCGCCCGGAAGTTTTGAACAAATTCGAAGGGTCGCGCGGGTCGGGAATCTCTTTGACGTTGAAGCCCTCGCCCTCGTCTTCGATGGTGAAGCGCGCCTCTTTCGGGGAGAGATCGGCCATGATGCGGACAAGTTTCCGCTGGTCGTACTTGTTGCCGTGCTTGACGGCGTTGACGAAAGCCTCGTCGAGCGCGATGAAGAGGTTTGAGCGTTCGGGGTTGATGATGCCGAGTTTGGTCACGCGCTCGTGCAGGTAATGGAGCACGCCGTTCATCAGCGAGAGATCGCTCGGCAACTCGAACTCGATCCGCTCGCGCACGAACGGCACGACCTTCATGTCTTCGACGAAGCGCAGCTTGTAGCCGAGCGTCTTCTCCACGATGGCTTGCAGTTCCTGTTTGTCGTAGGGGCGGCGCAGGTAGTTGGCCGCGCCCATCTTGAAGGCTTTGACGAGTCCGGGATTTTGCACGTCCTCGGACGAGACGACCACGGGCACGACCAGGCGCTTGCGCTTGATCTCGCTCAAAATTTGCACGCCGCCCTCGGCGTCTTCCGTCAGGTCGCTGATGATGAGATCGAAGTCTTCGAGGTCTTCGCGGGCGAGGGCTTCCTCGCGGTTGCCCGTAGCGACGACTTCGTGGCCGAACTCGCCGAGCACCTGCGACAGGAGCGTGCGCAGTTCCTTGTTGGCATCCACGATCAGGATTCGACGTTTATCCATCAATCACCGATTCCGTCCGAGACTCCGAACACCTTGAACACTTCGGGGAGGGCACTGAAAAAGCGCGCCCGAGGGAGACACGCTTCACCGCTACGTTGTACGCCGGATCGCGGCACGAGGTTTCCTGAATATATCACACGCCCCGGCGCGAGCGGCAGCAGCGGCGACCGCGACGGCGACTGCGACGAAGGCCGTGCCGGAAGAGACGGCGGCTCGCTCGTCCTCCCCCGCACGCTCAAACGCGCGCCGCGAGAAACGGTTTGACTTTGCGCGCGAACTGGAACAGGAAGCGGTCGCGGCGCAGTATTTCGGTGCGATTGAGGGCATATAGATCGAGCGCATCCGAGGGGCCGTAATGTGTTGTGAAGGCGGCGGTGTGGCCGGCCTCGCGGCACGCCGCCCGCGCCGTGTCGGAGAAAAACCCGGCCGGGTAAGCGAAGACCTTGCAGGGCTTTTGCAGCAACTCTTCCAACTGCCGCTTCGACTCGAACACCTCCTCGCGCACCTCCGCCTCGGAAATCTCGTGCAGCAACTTGTGGTTGAGCGTGTGCGAACCGAACTCGATCCCGGCGGCCGACATTTCCAGAATCTCCTCGCGCGTGAGGTGCGGGCGCGCGCCCTCGCCCGCGGCCTGCGCCTTGTAAGCCGTCTGCCCGATGCACGAAGGGATGGTGAAGATCGTGGCCTTGATGCCGAACTGTTTCAGAATGGGGAAGGCGTTCGTGTAATTGTCTTCCCAGCCGTCGTCGAGCGTGACGCTGATCCCGCTTGCGGGAAACTCACCATGTGCGCGGTAATGATCCACGAGCTCCGAGGCGGTGTAGAAAACGTAACCGCTCCGCTTGAGGTAGGCCATCTGGCGCGCGAAGCGGGCGGGCGGCGTGAACCCGCCGCGCACGCGCGAGTCGGGCGCGGGGCGATCAATCTTGTGATAGAAGATGACTGGAACCTGCATCTCTCAACTCTCGCCCCGAGCGTGCCCTCACAAATTAGGATGCTCGAAGATGCTCACGTCGGAATCGGCGCGCGTCAGAAACCAGTTGCGCGGATCATTCGTCAACTCACGCTCCGTCTCGCTGTAAACCATAAAGCCCGGCGCGCGTTTGATGCGCCAGAAACCGCGCCGCACGAGTCGCGCCTCGACGCGCGCGTCCAACACGTCCGCCACCAGACTACCGGCGCGTCGCTCCAGAGCCAAATCAAGCGCGCCGCGCAAAAGTTCGTCTATCACGTCGAACTCAGCCGCCGCGTCGTAGCAGAGATCGCTGATGGCGACCTTCGGCGACGCGGCGACGCCGCCCTCCGGCTTGCGGAAAAAGAGCACGACGTAACCCGCCAGCCGCCCGCCCGCGTACAGCCCGAGCGTCTCGTAACGCTTGCCCGGCTGCCGCCGGAACTGCCAGTCGAGGTAAGCGGCGCGGCGCACGACGGCGCACGGCCACTGCTTCGCGATTCTCTGCCAGAGGTCGTCAAAATCCGCGCCGAATTGTTCGACCGCGCGCAGCGCGACGCCGCGTGCTGCCTTCGTCACCTTCGTTGATGAGACGCGCGGGCGCAAGGGCGCGTAAGCGAGGTTGACGGCGCGGCCGAGCGGGCGCGGGAGGCGCGATAACTCTTTCACGGCATGCCCCGGATTGAGCAGCAGGTGATAGCGTTTGATGCTGCCCATCGCCGCCCACTTCTGACTGTTGAGCACGCCCGTCGAACCCGCGTTGATGCCGAGCGCGAGCATCGTCCGGCAGTGCTCGCGCGCCGTGTCCAGGAGACGCCGCCCCCAACGCTGCCCACGGTAATTTTCGTGTACGATGAAGTCGAGAATCCAGAGAGCGCGCCGCTCCTCCGCGCCGACTTTCAGCGCGACCGGAATCGTCGCCACCTGCCCGACGATGCGCCCCGCATCCTTCAATACCCAGAGCGGCACGTCTTCGAGGTCGGTGTAAGGGTTTTCCAGATAGTGCCATTTCCAGTAAGCCGGCTCGCTCTTGCGCGGGTCGTCCGGGTAGGCTTCGCGCAGGAAAGCGAGGAGCGCATCCGTGTCGGCCACGGTGAACTGTTTGATGTTTGCGTCGCTTGACATGCCGGAGATTAGAGCGGGCGGCAGTTTAGCCGAAGCCCCCCGCCCGTGACAACGCGCAGGCGACGCGCACGCGACGCGCACGCGCCCCACGCGCTACGGTCGCGCCGCGCCTTTCTGCTAGACTCGCCCGCGGTTCAAACGCATGCAGGTCTCACTCGACAAACGCGAACAACCCGGCGGGGGCGACGCATCACGGTCGCGCGGCGAGAAGGGCATGCGCCCGGCGGGCGAGAACATCCCGGCGCGCGCCGATTGTTTCGCAGACCTGTCGGACTACTCTCTCAAGCAACGCCTCATCATCCGCGCCGCCGACATCGCATTCTACGCGCTCATCAATCTTGTCGGGCGCACCACGCGTTTCAGCGTCGAAGGCCGGGAGCACTGGGAGGCGGCGACGGCCGGCGGACGGCCGGCCATCTACACTTGCTGGCACAACCGCGTCTTCCTCACCACCTACTTCTTTCGACGGCGCGGCATCGTCGTGATGACCTCGCGGAGTTTCGACGGCGAATACATCGCGCGCTTCATCCAACGCTTCGGCTACGGCGCGTCGCGCGGCAGTTCGTCGCGCGGCGCGGTCGGCGCGCTCGTCGAGATGATCAAACTGGTGCGGCGGGGTCGCCCCGCGGGTTTCATGATTGACGGGCCGCGCGGCCCACGCTACGTCGCCAAGATGGGCGCGGTGCTGCTCGCCAAAAAGACGGGCGCGCCCGTCCTGCCCTTCACGGTCAACGCCGAGCGTTACTACGCCGCGCCGAGTTGGGACAGATTCCAGATTCCCTACCCTTTCACCCGCGCGCGCGTCCGCATAGCCCCCCCGATTTATGTCCCCCCGGACGCCGACGAGGCCGCCCTCGAAGCCTCGCGCGACGAACTCCAACGCGCGCTCGATGCTTTTAACGTCTGAACGCTCAACTCGCGCCGCCTCAAGTGGAATCTGGCGTGCGCGCGGCGGCGTGTAGTAGGATGTCGGCAAACATCAGTATGGGTTTGCGACTCATAGCTAAAGCATTCCGGCGAAAATCGCAGCTTCAACAATCAAATTTGCCTGGAGGCACGCATGATCAATCAGGAGCGCATTAAAAACTTACTGCTCGAACTCGTCCAAATTGACAGCGTCTCGCGCCGGGAGCGCGACGTAGCCGAACGCATCAAGAAGTATTGCGAGGAGATGGGCGCGACCGTCGAAATTGACGATGCGGGCGCGAAGGTCGGCGGCAACTCCGGCAACGTCATCGCGCGTTTTCCCGGCACGATCCCCGGCGCGGAATGGATCATGATGTCGGCGCACATGGACACGGTTGTCCCCGGCGAAGGCGTCAAACCCATCGTCGAGGGCGACATCATTCGTTCGGACGGCACGACCGTGCTCGGCGGCGACGATAAATCGGGCTGCGCCGTCATCATCGAGACGATCCGCTGTTTGCAGGAACAGAACATCCCGCACGCGCCCATCGAGGCCGTCTTCTCGATCTGCGAAGAAGTGGGCTTGCTCGGCGCGAAGCACGTAGATACGTCGAAGCTGAACTCGAAGTACGGCCTCGTCTTCGACTCGGACGACCCCGGCTTCCTCTTCACCAAAGGCCCTTCGGCCGACCACATGGAGTGGAAAATCTACGGGCTGGAATCGCATGCGGGCGTCGCGCCCGAGCAGGGCATCTCCGCCATCCGCATCGCCGCCGAGGCCATCAACAACATGAAACTCGGCCGCATAGACGACGAGACGACCGCCAACATCGGCGTCATCGAAGGCGGCAAGGCCACCAACATCATCACCAACCTCGTCACCCTGCGCGGCGAGGCGCGTTCGCTCGACGACAAAAAGCTGGAGGCGCAGACGGCGCACATGACGAAGTGTTTCGAGGACGCGGCGGCGAAGCACGAGGTCACGGTCGAAGGCGTGACGACGAAGGCGCGCGTCGAGTCGCACGTCACACGCGAGTATTCGGCAATGGACGTGCCGGACAGTTCGCGCGTCGTCCAACTCGTCTACCAGGCGGCGGCACGCCTCGGCCAGAAGGTCGAGACGCTCGCCTCCGGAGGTGGCTGCGACGCCAACATCTTCAACAAGCGCGGCATCGAATGCGCAAACTTCGGCACGGGCATGCGCGCCATCCACACCGTCAAAGAGTGGCTCGACGTGAAGGACATGTACGCCTCCGCCGAGATGACGCTCGAAGTCCTCAGAGT
>DATHAZ010000031.1:0-24308 GCA_035296445.1 Pyrinomonadaceae bacterium
GCGTTCGGAATTTTTCTGGGAGGGCGCGAACAACATCAACATCAACCTGAGCGGGGCGAGCGTCGTCATGTGGCGCTCGCTTGCGCCCGGCGCGTGTGTAGATTTCTACTATCCGGTCGTCGTCACGCGCACCACGGCGGCCTATAACACCACGCGTCGCTATCGCATCGCCATCAGCGCGGACGGCGTGGCCGCAGTGAGCACGCCCACGCCGCGCGAACTCTATGTCGAGAAGTTGCTCTCGCAGGGGCGCAACACGGTCACTTCTATCGTCGGGCCGACATCCGTTTACGTCGGCCAGACCTACAACTACACGATCAACGCCGACACGGCCACCCAGGGGTATCCCCAGATCGAAACCTTCCTGAACCTCTCGAACGTCACCTATCAGGTGCTCGCCGTCTCGGCCACCTACAGCGCGCCCGGCGGCGCGACGGACAATAAGTTTTACGCCGACGCCTGTGGTTGGCAGAACAACCCGACGCTGCCCAACTACCGCTCCTGCGTCGGCCCCGTACAATTCCCCGGCGGCAAGGCGGGCGGCACCATCAGCATCACCTACACCGTAAAAATCCTCGGCGTGACTGGCACGGCCATCGCCGGTTCGCTCATTCTCGACTTCTCCGGCAGCAGCTATCACTACGCCATTGGCCCCTCGCTCACCATCACGACGCTGCCGCCTCAGGTCGCGTTCCTGGCTAAAATCGCTAATCCGACGACCTCGCTCGTCGGCTCAAACGTCACCTACACGCTGCGCTTGTCCAACACCGGATCGTCTCCCTACACGCTCACCGATTTCGTGGACACTCCGCCCACGTCGCCCGGCACGCCCACCTATGTCGCAGGTTCGTCAACCTTTGGCGGCGCGGCAATCGCCAACCCCGTGCAGGCCAACGGCAAGCTCACATGGACGGGTACTTTTACCATCCCCGGCGGGCAAACGCGTGACCTGACTTACATCATGAACATGCCGAACGTGGCCGGCTCATATGTCAACAGCGCGGTCGCCTTCATTGACTACACGCAGATTGACACGACGCCCTCGCCGTCCGACAACGCGCCGGCGACGGCCTCCGTTAGCCTCTACACGCCGCCCCACGTCAACCTCTGTAAAACTTTCCCCGGACAGTCGTGCGACCCGCTGCCGTCACTGCCCGTGCAGCCGCCGGGATCAGACATCACTTACGTCATCAATTTCGCCAACGCGGGCGGCTCCGCCGCGAAGGGTCTCTACATCAGCGACGACATTCCGCTCAACACCGATTTTAAAGTCGGGACGGCCACCGCCGTCCTCGGCTCGACCGGGCTGACGGTCTCCATCACCTACCTCGACACCAACGGCCTGGCCTACACGCCCGTGAGCGGTGGGGGCGGCGCGCCCACGGGCTACGACCGCAACGTCAGGAATATCCGCTGGACGTTCAACGGCGACCTCAGCCACATCACACCACAGAACTCCGGCAGCGTCAGTTTCACCGTCCGCATCCGCTAAAGTACGACGCCCTAAACTCACGCCCGCGCCGCGCGCCCGATGACCGGCGCGCGGCGCGAGTTTTTTTCGGCTTGACAATAATTCATATCTCGCTAAGATAGCGCGCGTTCGTTGTCCGATGGTTCGAGTGCTCCGGCAGTCCCACAGGCATTGCCACCCCTTCGAATCTTTTCTCCAGCACACAGTTCAAATAACGCCGGTTCGAGAAGCAACAGGTTCCAGGCCCGCCGCGGCCGAACGCCTGCCCGCTTGCGGCCGGTTCGCGGCGAGCTGCCCCCGAACTCAAGCGCCCGCCCGATAACACCCGAATCGCGCACGCGACGTTTCGCGCCGCGCTCTCTCAAAGTGCCCACGCGCTTGCCTGACGGGCTAAACGGTCGCGCACACACGCCCCGTCCGGTCGCATCTCGCTGATTATCTTTTCCGCTCGTCCGTTCGCCGCCTCTCGACACCGGCTCTGTACGTTGTCGAATTTAATTCGCCCGGCGCAGTGCTTTCGGCTCACCGACCGCCACGCCCATGCCCGGCGCGCTCCGCACCGGAGCAACCCACTCGAACCCTAAAAGGAGTCCCCCGCAATGAGACACACCGCCCCCGCCGCCCGACGCCTGCTCAGCATCTTTCTCGTCGCCCTCATCGTCTTCCCGAATTTGTTCATCCCGCCCACGGCGGCGGCGGCGAGCGCGTCGTCTCCGACGCAGGCACAGATTCGCATGTACGGCTACGTCAAGAATCAGTTCGGCGCGCCCGTCCCCGGCGTGCTCGTCACCATCGGCGGTCAGGCCGCGGGCGGGATCGCCACCAACGCGAACGGCTACTTCCACTTCAGCCTCTTCGCCGGGAGCTGCGGCCCCTTCGAGTTCAAGGCATTCGTCAACGTCGTGAACGGCGCGCAGATCGGCGCGACGACCACCCTCAACGGCTGCTACGACGCCGACTATGCCCTCCCCGATTTCATCTACAATCAGAAGCCCGCGAACGGCAAGATCGCTTACAACAAGTGGGGCGCGGTATACACGACGCCCGAAGACGGCGTCTACCTGATTAACCCGGACGGCACGGGCGACACGAAGATTCCCGGCACGGAGCGCGACCACATGCCCGTCTGGTCGCCCGACGGCACGCGGCTCGCCGTCACGCGTGTTGCCAACCAGCACGCCGGCAGCGTCAGCGGCTTCGGCATCGAGATCATCAAACCCGACGGCACGGGGCGCATCCGCCTCAACGACAACGTCGAGCCGACCGAGCGCAGCGCGTGGTCGCCCGACGGGCAGAAGATCGCCTACACGAGTTGGGGCCAGCTCGGCCACGACGCCGACATCATGGTGATGAACGTTGACGGCTCGAACGTCACGAACCTGACCAACACGCCCGGCTACGACTACCAGCCGACCTGGTCGCCCGACGGCACGAAGATCGCCTTCGCCTCGAAGCGCGACGGCGACGCCAACACCGAAATCTACGTGATGAACGCCGACGGCAGCGGCCAGCACAACATCACCAACTTTCACTCGCACGACTATTACCCCTCATGGTCGCCCGACGGCACACGCATCGCCTTCATCAGCATCCTGCGCGGCACGTACTTCGACAAGTCCGGCGTCTTCGTGATGAACGCCGACGGCTTGAACGTCACGTTCATCAACGAGAACGTCCCGGTCGGCGGCCTGATGCCCGCGTGGTCGCCCGACGGCACGAAGATCATCTACAGCAGCGACCGCGACGGCAACCGCGACCTCTACTATTCAAACGCCGACGGCTCCGGCGAGACGCGCCTCACCACCGCGCCGACGCAGGACTCGCGCGCGAGTTGGCAGCCGCTCGGCATGTCCCCGTTGCCGACCCCCACGCCGCTCCCCTCCTCCACGCCGACCCCGACACCCATGCCGACGCTCACTCCGACGCCCACTCCAACTCCAACTCCTACTCCAACGCCGACTGCGACGCCGACTCCCACACCGACGCCCACTCCGACACCGACACCGACACCGACGCCAACCTCTACCCCGACGCCCACGCCCACGCCCGCGCACGAAGCCGATCTGAGCGTTTACGTCCAAACGGATGTTCGCACCGTGGCCTCCGGCGGGCAGGTTGTCTACACGATCAACGTCTACAACTTCGGCCCCGCGCAAGTCGCCGACGCGACGCTAAATGTGAAACTGCCGCCGGGAGTCGTCCTTTACAACGTCGAAAACACCAGCATGGGCGGTTGCTACGGCTCCAGCGACGAGACGGGCGCGACGCCCCTTACTTGCGCCTTTCCCTCCATCGGCGCGGGCGACTCGCACGCCGTCAAGCTGACGACGCGCGCCACGGGCGCGCCGTACACGCGCTTCCGCGCCACGTTCGCCGTCGCCGGTTCCAGGCACGACCCTTACACCCTGGACAACACTGTCAACCACGACATATTCATCGTCGGGCCGCCCGTGCCGACGCCGACACCTGCTACGGGCTGGAACGCGCTGCTCGCCTATGAGACGTACCGCGACGGCAACTCGGAAATCTACACCCGCCGCGCGGACGGCACGGCACAGTTGAACCTCTCCAACAACCCGACCGAGGATCAGGACTTCGCGTGGTCGCCCGACGGCTCGCGCCTCGCCTTCACGCGCAACGATCCCGTGAACTTCACCACCGAGCTTTACGTGATGAACGCCGACGGCTCGAACCAGACGCGCCTGACCGAGACGGCCGACGATTACGAGGCCAAACCCTCGTGGTCGCCTGACGGCACACGCATCGCCTTCGCGCGCCAGAGCAACCTCGACTACACGACCAACCTGTTCATCATCAACGCCAACGGCACGAACCTGACGCAACTCACCGGCAGCGCGGCGGATTCCGATCCGGCGTGGTCGCCCGACGGCTCGACCATCGCCTTTTCGCACACCCCCTTCAACGACGGCGGGACGACAACAAACGTCTATCTCATCAACGCCGACGGCACGAACCGGCGCGCCCTGACCACAGGCCCGGGCGGCGGCTCCGACCCGGTCTGGTCGCCCGACGGCTCGCGCCTCGCCTTCTACAGCTACCGCAACAACAACCGCGAAATCTTCGTGATGAACGCCGACGGCTCGAACCAGACGCGCATCAGCGATTCGACCAACCCCGACTTCGCGCCGCGCTGGTCGCCCGACGGCTCGAAGCTCGCCTTCCACCGCATCATCACCGACGGTTACGGGGCGGGCGTCTACGTCGCCAACGCCGACGGCTCGGGGACGACGGGACACTACGGCGGCGACGCGGAATACAACACCGAGCCTGATTGGTCGCCCGACGGCTCGCGCCTCGCCTTCAAGACCAACCGCAACGGCGGCGGCATTGACATCATCAACGCCGACGGCACGGGGCGCGTGGATTTCACCAACGAGCCGAACTACTACACCAGACCGAGGTGGCAACCCGTTCTGCCGCCCGCCTCCGCGGACATGAGGGTCTATGCCTCGCCCGACCACTCCCTCGTGCCGAGCGACGGCGGACAGGTCACTTACTCCGTCTACCTCTTCAACAACGGCCCGAACACGGCCGCGAACGTCACGCTCACAGGGCAGATGCCCGCGGGCGTCACCCTGAACACGGTCGTCAACAACAACGGCGACGGCTCTTCATGCACGAGCGCGCCCGACGGCGCGAGCTTTAGCTGCACGTTCCCCTCCGTCGCTCTCTACGACACCAGGATCATCCACGTGCCCGCGACTTCAAATGCGGCGGGCGCACCCTACACGAAGATAAGCGCATCTTTCACAGTCGGCAGCACGACTTCAGACCCAGACCCCGACAACACAAGCGTCGCGGATTTCTACATCTCCGGCGCGCCCGTGCCGACCCCGACCCCGGCGGCAACTGTCAACGGGCGGATCGTCTATATCAGCGATCAGAGCGCGACCAGCTTAGAGATTTACACCGTCAATCCGGACGGCACGAACAAGACGCGCCTCACCTACACGGCGGCGCATGAGCACATGCCCGTCTTCTCGCCGGATGCTTCGCGCATCGCCTTCGTCCGGTACGAGAACAGCGGCTCGAACCTCTACGTGATGAACGCCGACGGCACGGACGAGCGCGCCGTCACCACCGACGCCACGAAACAGAGCACCGAACCCGCGTGGTCGCCCGACGGGCGCACCATCGCCTACACCAGCGGCAAAAACATCTGGCTCAAGGACGTGATCACCAATGCCGATCCCTACCGCATCACCTTCAACCAGTTCGGCGGCAGCCAGCCGGCGTGGTCGCCCGACGGCACGCAGCTCGCCTTCGTCAGTCAGGTGAACTACGGCCCCTCCGACATCTACGTGATGGATAACGCCGGCACGACCGCGCAGGGCGCGGGGATGACCAGGTTGAGTACCAACGTGGCGAGCGACTACATGCCCGCGTGGTCGCCCGACGGCTCGCGCATCGTGTTCGCCAGTTACGGCGCGACCGAACCCATGTTCTTCCCGGACATCTACGTGATGAACGCCGATGGCAGCGGCCTCACGCTGCTCACCACCGACAATCAGGGCAGGGACGAAGACCCCGCATGGTCGCCCGACGGCACGAAGATCGTCTACACCGGCCACCGCAACGGCGACCCGGCCGGCGAGTTGTACGTAATCAACGCCGACGGCAGCGGCCGTTACAACATTACGAACCGCCCCGGCAACTTCGCCGACGTGGAGGCCGACTGGGGGCGCAGCACGGCGCCCGGCGTCAACCCGCTCATTGCCTTCACCACCTACCGCGACGGCAACTCGGAAATCTACACCCGCCGCGCGGACGGCACGGCACAGTCGAACCTCTCCAACAACCCGACCGAGGACTTCGACTTCGCGTGGTCGCCCGACGGCTCGCGCATCGCCTTCGCGCGCATTGATCCCGTGAACCACACGACCGAACTCTACGTGATGAATGCCGACGGCTCGAACCAGACGCGCCTGACCGAGACGGCCGACGATTACGAGGCCAGACCCTCTTGGTCGCCCGACGGCACACGCATCGTCTTCGCGCGCCAGAGCAACCTCAATTCCACGACCGCGCTGCTCGTCATCAACGCCGACGGCACGAACCTGACGCCGCTCACTTCCGGCGCGGCGGATTACGATCCCGCGTGGTCGCCCGACGGCTCGACCATCGCCTTCTCGCACACGCCGCTCGAAGATGGCGGGATGACCACGAACGTCTACCTGATCAACCCGGACGGCACGAACCGGCGCGCCCTGACCACAGGCGCGGACAACTTCGAGCCGGTCTGGTCGCCCGACGGCTCGCGCCTCGCCTACTTCAGCTATCGCAACAACACCCGCGAGCTTTTCGTGATGAACGCCGACGGCTCGAACCAGACGCGCCTCACCAGTTCGCCCGACGCAGACTTCGCGCCGCGCTGGTCGCCCGACGGCACGCGCCTCGCCTTCTACCGCATTCTCTCCGAGAGCTACGGAGCGGGCATCTACGTCATCAACGCCGACGGCACGGGGCTGAGACACTTCGGCGGCGACGTTGAATACAACACCGAGCCTGATTGGTCGCCCGACGGCAGGCGACTCGCCTTCAGGAGCCAACGCAACGGCGGCAGCATCGAGATCATCAACGCCGACGGCACGGGGCGCGTTGATCTCACGGGCGAGCCGAACTATTACACGAGCCCCCGGTGGCAACCCACCGCGCGCCCGAACACCCCGGCCGGGGCAAACGTCTCGGTGACGGCCGACGGCGTCAGTCTCACCTTCTCCGGCGTGACCACGGCAGGGCAGACGACCGTCAGGGCAGTTGACCCGAATGCGCTTCGGGGCATGCCCGGCGAGTACGTCATCAACGGCAACTCCCTCGCCTTCGAGATCACGACGACGGCCGCCTACACGGGGACGATCACCATCGGCTTCCACGTGCCGGGCGTCGCAGACCCGAACACCTTCGGCACGCTGCGCGTCCTGCACGGCGAGCCGTCGCCCGCCCCCTACTTCGTTGACCGGACGATCCTCGCGCCCAACGCGCCCACGCACGACTTCGCCGCGCGCATGGTCTACGCGCGCGTCACGTCGCTCAGCCCCTTCGTCGTCGCCGAGCGCGCCGAGGGCGGCGGCGACCAGACCGCGCCCGACATCAGCGTCGCCGCGCCCACGGCCGACGCCGTCTACCTGCTCCGCCAGAACGTGGGCGCGTCCTACGCCTGCGCGGATGCAGGTTCGGGCGTCGCCTCCTGCGTCGGCACGGTGGCCGTCGGCGCGAACCTCGACACGGGCGCGGTCGGCTCGTTCAACTTCACAGTCTCCGCGCGCGACCACGCGGGCAACAAGAGCGCGCGCACGGTCAGCTACCGCGTCGCCTACGGCGTCAACCCGCTCTTCGATCAGGGTCAGGCGCATCAGAGGGGCAGCACCGTGCCCATCAGGGTGGAGTTGACGGATGCCGCGGGCTTGAACAGTTCGGCGTCGAACGTCGTCGTCACCGCGCTCTCGGTCACGCGCATCTCGGACAACGCGCCGGGCGCGCTCGCCGCGCCGGGCGAAGCGTCCCCCGATTACAACTTCCGCTACGCGGGCGGCAGTTATCACTTCAACCTGAAGACCAGCGGCTACGCGACGGGCACTTACCTGCTCAGCTTCAAGGCGGGCGCAGACCCCACCACGCACACCGTCCAGTTTCAGGTGAAATAAACCATGGCGGGCAACCGTCGCCCGCCTTTGACACCCGACTTCCGACGACAAAAGTCTCCGGCCGCCCGACACGGCCGGAGACTTTTTCTTTCCCCGCGCCGGCTCGCCGCGCCCTCTCATTCATGGCGTGAAATGTTATGTGCTAGATTAGCCGCACGATGCCCGACCAGAACGATACAAGGCGTTTGAGCGAACTGACGGTGGGCGATGCCAAGCGCATCGTCGTGTACGGCGTCGCGCTCGTGCTGGCGGTGGGGCTGTTCCTGCTGCTCGTCGGGCAGGTGCTCGTGGCGCTCCTGCTCGGCCTCGTGGCGGGGGCGTTCCTGCTGCCGGTGCAGGAATGGTTGGAGCGTCATCTCCGCGCGCGTTCGGGCAGCGCGCTCATCACGATTGCGCTCATCGTTGTGCCGCTCGTCCTGCTCGCCGGTTACACCTGGCACGAGTTGTCCGGCTACTCGGCGGACATCTCTCAACAGGAACGCACCAAGATCAGCGACGCCATCAGCGGCGCGCTCGAACGCTACATTCCCGTCAGCCGCGCGGGCACGCGCGCCACGCTCGAAGCCGCCTTCACCGAAGGACTCACGCGCTCGGCGGCGGCGATTCAGGATTTGCGCCAGCGCGCCGCGCTCATTCTCGCCTCGCTCGCCGTCTTCCTCTTCACGGTCTTCTACGTGCTCACGCACCGCAAACAGATCAGCAACTACATCAAGGTGCGCGTGCCCGGCGACTACATCGAGCTTTACGAGCGGCTCGCGGAGAACGTCGGCGGCGCGCTGCGCGGCGCGCTGCAAGCCGTCTTCATAGATCAGTTTTTAAAGGCCGTCATCATCTTCGTGCTCAACCTCGTCTTCGGCATCCCGCTCGCGCTCGTGCTGTCAATCGTCACTTTCCTGACCGGCTTCTTCCCCCTACTCGGCGAGTGGGCGATCTACGTGCCCGTCAGCGTCTACCTGCTCGTCTTTCGCAACGACCCCGTCGGCGCTTCCGTCTATCTCGTCATCGGCATCATCATGACGGTCGGCTCGTCCCTGCTCCTGCGCCCGCGCGTCGCAGCGAGCGGCGCGAAGCGTTTCAATTTCTACTGGATGTTCCTCGCCCTCATCGCGGGCGTCTACACCTTCGGCATCCCCGGCATCGTCCTCGGCCCCGCCATCATCGGCTTCGTCAAGGCCATCTCCGACACGCTCGTCGGCCGCGTGCGCTACGAAACTTCACTGCTCAAAGAGGAGAAGGTGCAACAGGCCGAGCAACAGCAGGAGGAGCGACTCAAGCAACGCGCGGCAAGCTAAATCAGTCGTCTCTCACCACGACGCCCGTCTCAGCGAAAACAGCCTCGACATGGCGCAGGGCTGCGAAAGACCGGATTTAGCAACTGTAAGCTGCCCGGACATCAATCTTCTTTCGGCATTTGATTGGTAATCTCAACCGTCTTAACGCTGACCGTGCAGACGCGTTTGAGCAGATCGACGACCGTTTCTTTGTAGTCGGCGAAGCGATAGGTGTTGAACTTCTCGGCGATGGTGGCGTCTGACGGTTTCTTTTCTTTGTACTGATCGAGAATCCATTCAAGGGCGGAGCGGTTGCCGAGTTTGTATTCCCACGCGGCGGGAGGTACGCCCTGTAAAACCGTTTCGGAGTCGAGTTCGATTACGCCGCTCGTCTTGTCGGCTTTTAATTTCGTTCGCGGAGTCGAGTTTGCCTGCGCGTCAACTCTTTTCAGCTTGAACGGCTTCGCGCTTTCGTAGTTGATGTGCAAATCCATCAACTCCCTGCCCCACGCCGCCCATTGCCGGAAGTCTGCGTAGAAGGGCAGGCGCGGAAACTCGCGCTTGAGATTGAGCGCGTACTTCCGGCGATACGCGGGATGATGCAGGACGGCGTAGGTGTAATGAAAAATATCCTCGCGCGTGATCTTCTGGTCGCCGTAGTGATTACGAAACTGCACCACGCCCCAAACCGTGATGTTGTCGTGCTGTTCGCCCTGAGAGCCGTACCTGTAAAGCGAAACGGCTTGAGCAGGGTCTAACGAAAATATATTCAAGTTCGGGATGTTATCAGTTGCGATAGCATAAAATCCCATTCTATCGCCATAGCGAAATAAAATCGTTTTGTTATCTCGCAAAAAAAGCTCTGGAGCATTTCCCCTTTCATCAATAAATAAATCAGAGTAGTAGAGAATCTTTTTAACGAAGGGACGATAAAAAGTGGTTTTGATGCGAGCCTTATCAAACTTTTCTTTCTGATTCTGAAGGAATCTTCTTCGTAAATTTCTTGACCATTTAATTGAAGAACCCTCTTCTACCTTTGTCGCTTGGTCATACTCTCTAATAAAAAACCGCATTTTCTTCTGCAAAGTTTCTGGAGAGAAATCTATTACCCAATCATCTCGATTTGTCGAAACACCCAGAGAGTAAAGTTTGAACAAAGCCTCATCAGACTTACCTAACTTAACGCGCTTCTCAGCTAGAGGGATGAAGGTTTCAAAATCATTACCCGCAGAATTTAGCCAATTGTGTTTCTTGTCCGGCGTGATACGCTCGAATGAAATTGACGACAAGGGATTATCTCCAAACCATTCAAGCTTTTGTTCTTTAGGCCAGAAGTCGTCCATTGCGACGTAATGAATGCGGCAAGAACGTTTGCCCTTGCCCGCCTTCCGCACCAGAAACATCAAGGCGACGCCGGTTTGAATCCCGAAGACATTGTGCGTCGTTCCCGCGATCTTCGGATTCGCGCGCACGTCCGAGCGCGTGTCAACGATGTAAGCGAAATCAAAATCGTCTTCGATACTTTTGCGAAAGCCGTCGAACGTGCGGCTGTCAATTAAACTGCGATTCGTGACGAACGCGATCACGCCGTTCTCGTCAATCCTGTCCATCGCCCAACGATAAAAGCGCGCGTACATGTCATAGACTTTCGTTTTCTGCGCCGTCGAGTTCTTAACGAACGTATCCTTGATGCGCCGGTCAATTTCTTTGTAGTCGCGGTTGCGATTGAAGTCGTTAAAATTCGCTTGATTCGCGTTATATGGCGGGTTGCCGATGATGACGGAAATTTTGCGCTCGTTCTGTTTCTTGATGCGCGCGGCGTTCTCAGAACTGATGCCGAACATCAACTCCTGTTTGTGTTGGTAATGGAGCGCGGCGGTGTTGTCGAGCGTGTCAACGAAGCAGATGTTTTTGAACTCTTTGTATTTACCGATCTTCTGCTGATACGTGTATTCGATGTTGAGGGCGGCGATGTAATACGGCAGGATGGCGACTTCGTTGGCGTGAATCTCGTGCTCGAATTTGTGCGCGAGATATTGCGCCGGGATGTGCTCGATCAGTTCCGCGACGAATGTGCCCGTGCCTGTCGCCGGGTCTAAAATCTCGACGTTCCGGTCTGCGAGCGTGCGGTTGAAATGTTTTTCGAGCAGGTAATCCGTGCTCTCGATCATAAACCGCACGATCTCGTTCGGCGTATAGACCACGCCGAGACGATCCGCGCCCTTCGGGTTATAAACTTTGTAGAAATTCTCGTAGACGACCTTCAGGAATTTCTGTTTTTCGTGGTGGTCGGCGATTCCGGCCGCCGCATCCCTGATCGTGTCGTAATAGCTGCGGATGCTGCCCAGATAATTTTGCCGCACGCCGTACGTCATAAACGTCTCGATGACGGCTTCCAATTCACGCGCGATGTTGTTGTGGCGCAGGAACTCGGCGTTGGCGAAGACGTTGGTGAAAATGTCCGCCGTCAGGATGTGCTGGATCATCATCTCGCGCACGTCTTCGAGCGTAATCTCCGGGTTGATTTCCGTCTGACAATTCGCCAGAAACTCGTCGCGCTTAACGATGAATTTTTTATTGGTGTCGGCTTCGGTCTGAATCAGACGGCGCAGGCTCTCGACAATCGTCGGCACGTCTTCGGTAAACTTCACCAGCGCCTTATTGAACTCCTGCACCTGCGCCGGCTCGAAATTGACGAAGGCGTGCAAAATCCTTTCCAGCAGTTCCGCATCCTTCATCGAAACGCGCATCACCTGCGCGTTCTCTTGAAACAGCACGGCGGTCTGGCTGTCTTCAAACAGCGTATTGGTCAGCGGATAGCCCTTGCTGATTTTCGCCTGAATCTCTTTATCAATGTCGTCTTTGATGTCCTTGCTTTCCCAGTAGCCGAAATCGAGGCGCAAAGCGTTTTTCAAAGCGCCATCGGGAATGATGTTTGTTCCCTTCGTGCTTTTAATCGCTATTTTCGGCACCAACATTAAGTTGCGGCGCTCGGCGTAGGAATTAACTAACTGGATAAAAGCGTGCTCGACGGTAGTTTCGTTGCGGCTGCCGCCGAAACGAATCGTTTCGTCCAGTTTATTGTAGTAGTTATTCAGGAGTTGTTTGGACATTTAGAGCGTTTGCGCGCGTCGTGGTTAGGTGAGAACACTTAGCGAGCGAGTCGCCTATTTTTGGAGCACGCCGAGTTGCCGGGACATGCCCATGAAGTCGAAGTTGTTCCACGCCTCGACGATCTTTCCGTCGCGGACGCGCGCGAAAGTCATGCCCGTGATCTCCATCGGCCGCTGCGTCGCGGCGTATCCGAGTCCGTCGCCCGCATGCGTGGCGCGCACGCGGCAACGCGCCGCGACCCGGTCACCCTCCGTGATGGCGTCTTCGACAATCACTTCGATGTCGGGGAAGGCGCTGCGAAAATTGCGGAAGAATGGTTTGAAGCCCGACGCGCCGCGCAGGGGCGCGCCCGTCTCGTCCGCCAGACCGTGAGCGACGCCGTCCTCCGCGAACATCTCGTCAATCGCCTCTTCCCGCCCCTTGTTCCACACCTCCTCGAACCAGCGGCGAACCAAAGCTTTGGGGTCTCCGGACTCTTCATACATAACTCGTCTCCTTTCTAACCCGGCGGCCAACGCAGCGGTCGCCCGCCGATGACGTGCAGGTGCAGGTGAAAGACCGATTGACCCGCGCCCGCGCCCGTGTTGATGACGGTGCGGTAGCCCGACTCCGACAAGCCTTCAGCGTTGGCGACGCGCGCGGCGACGCGCAGCAGGTGGCCGAGCACACCCTCGTCTCGCCCGGCGGCATCGTCGAGCGATTCCATGTGCTCGCGCGGGATGACGAGCGCGTGGACGGGAGCCTGCGGGTTGATGTCGCGAAAGGCAACCGCCCGATCATCCTGATGGACGATGTCCGCGGGAATCTTACCCGCGACAACCTGACAAAAGATGCAGTCTTGTTCAGCCATAATTTGATTGATAAGGACTCAACGGACGGCGGCGGTCGGACATTTGAACTATCGCCGCCGATATTCGGGAGGGGCAGTTTATTCTCTTTCGTGATCCTGATCTCCCTTAATGCCCCGTAACGATGTGCTGCTCGAACAGCCCGATCAGCTTATCCAACTTCGCATCCGTCCGCATCTGGGCTTCCGCCAGTCCGGTTATGCTCTCTGTGGTTGACCGGATGAACTCGCTTTGCATCTCAGCATAGGCCGCGAGCTGGCGTCCCGTTTCCGCAACCTGTCGCCCCATTTCCGCAACCTGTCGCCCCGTTTCCGCAACCTGTTCGTCTGTGCGCCGCTGCTGCGCTTCAAACACTGACATGCGAGCCTCAAAGTTGGCCTGACTCTGCAAAAGGAACTCGATGGCTCGCTCCATTTCTTCGCCCGTCATGTAGTTATCCCCTCTCGAATAGTGATGAGGTCGCGCGCCGCCGGATGCGCTCGTTAGGGGGGCGCATACATGTCGCTCCACTTTACAACACGCCCACTTCGGCGATGGGCGGCAGGCTCGACGTGACCGAATCGCGGAGGCGTTCGATCCGCGCGCCGACGCGGCACAGTTTGTCCTCGATCTTTTCGTAGCCCCGATCAATGTGATAGACGCGCTCGATGATGGTCTCGCCTTCGGCGACGAGTCCGGCGAGGACGAGCGAGGCGGAGGCGCGCAAGTCAGACGCCTGCACGCGCGCGCCCGCGAGCCGCGCCGGGCCTTCGACGACGGCCGTGCGCCCGTCAATGGCGATGTGCGCGCCCATGCGCTGCATCTCGGAGGCGTGCATGAAGCGGTTCTCGAAGATCGTCTCGGTGATGCGGCTCTGCCCCCTGGCCTGCGTCATCAGGGTCATGTATTGCGCCTGCATGTCGGTGGGAAAACGCGGGTGCGGCTCGGTCGTGATGTCCGAGGCGCGCAAGCCGCCGGCGGAACGGCGAACGTGCAGCGTGCTCTGGTTGACCTCTTCGATCTCGACGCCCGCCTCGCGCAGTTTGGCGATGACGATTGATGAATGTTCGGGCATACAATCCTTCAACTCCAGTTCGCCGTTCGTGATCGCGGCGGCGACGAGGAACGTGCCCGTCTCGATGCGGTCGGGGATGATTGTGTGCTCGGCCGCGCCGAGCGTCTCGACGCCTTCAATCGTGATGGTCGGCGTGCCCGCGCCGCGCACGCGCGCGCCCATACGATTCAGGAGTTCCGCGAGGTCGGCCACTTCGGGTTCGCGCGCCGCGTTGTTCAGAATCGTCGTGCCTGAGGCGAGCGTGGCGGCCATCAAAAGATTCTCCGTCCCCGTGACGGTCACTTTGTCGAAGTTGACCGTCGCGCCGCGCAGACGCCCGCCGCGCGGCGCGCGCGCCACGACGTAGCCCGCTTCCAGCGAAACTTCCGCGCCGAGTTGTTTCAAACTCTCAAGGTGCAGGTCAATCGGGCGCGAGCCGATGGCGCAGCCGCCCGGCAAAGAAACCTTCGCCTTGCCGAAACGCGCGAGCAAGGGGCCGAGCACGAGCACGGAGGCGCGCATCGTCTTGACCAGGTCGTAGGGCGCTTCAAATAACTCTATGTGCGCGGCGGTGATCTTGTGCGTGCGCAGTTCGGGCGTCAAAACGTGCGCGCCGAGGTCTTCCAGCAGGCGTCGCTGCGTGATGATGTCGCGGACGTAAGGGACGTTGTGCAGCGTCACGCTCTCGCCCGTCAAGAGCGCGGCGGCCATGCACGGCAGGGCGGAATTCTTCGCCCCGCTCACGTTGATGCGACCGCGCAAAGTCTGCCCGCCGGTGATGCGAAATTTATCCATAAAGAGTTGTTAGCCGTCAGCTATCAGCTATCAGCAAAATTCTGCCTCGTGATGTTACCCGTTGGATGATGTCTGCCGCTGCGATTTAAAGTTGACGGATTTTAACACGGCGACCGGACGGCGACTAGATGACCGCCGGAACTTTCATGCGCCCGCCGGCGAGACTCCGACGCCGGAGGACGACGACGCGCGGGATGCCTTGCAGGTCGCGCCGGATGTCGAGCAGCGTCCAGACGTTCGGGTCAACGAGACGCGCGACCGCTTCGTGCTGGTCGTAGCCGATCTCGAAGATGAAATGGCCGCCCGCCTCCAGAAAACGCGGCGCTTCCGCGACGAGGCGGCGGATGACGGAGAGGCCGTCGCCGCCGGGCGTCAGGGCGAGGCGCGGTTCGTGCTCGCGCACTTCGCGCTGCAAGTGCGGCAGATCGCTTTCGGCGATGTACGGCGGGTTGGACGTGATCAGGTCGAAAGTTTGTGCATGCGTCTCGCCGTCGAGCGCGTCGAAGCAATCGGAGACGAAGAGCGTGAGGCGTTCCGCGACGCCGTGGCGCGCGGCGTTGCGTGCGGCCACGGCGAGCGCGTCGGGCGAGATGTCGAGGCCGCAGGCGCGCGCGTCGCCGCGTTCGTGCAGGAGCGCGACGGGGATGCAGCCCGAACCCGTGCCGACATCGCAGACGAGCGGCGCGGCGTCCCTCTCGCGCAAAAGTTCGAGCGCGACCTCAACGAGCAGTTCGGTTTCGGGGCGCGGGATGAGCACCGCGGGGTTGACTTCAAAATCGAGGCCGTAAAATTCCTGCCGCCCCGTGATGTACTGCACGGGTTCGCCCGCCGCGCGCCGATGCGTGCGCTCGCGAAAGAGCGCGAGGGCATGCGGCTCAAGTTCGTCGTCGGAATGCGCGATGAGAAAGGCGTGATCGCGCGCAAGCGTGTGCGCGAGGAGAGCGCGGGCGTCAGGCCGGGCATCCGGGATGCCGGCGGCGCGCAAGACGGCGGAGGCTTCCGTTAAAGCCTCCGCGATCTTCATGGCGCGTTGCGGTTGCTCGCTCATCTCGGTTGTGCTGTATAATACGCCGCACATCAAGCAAGATGACAATCTAACGTCAGGGGACGCGCTGGCGACGCTCGCAGTCTATTCGCCTCGGTGAACGGTCGCGGTCGCGCTTTCGTCCCCGCACAAGGGGAGGTGGAAGATGAGAGAGTCTGAATTTCACATCAAGGGGATGCACTGCGAGTCGTGCGCGGTGGACATCAAGGAGACTCTGGAGACGACCGCGGGTGTCTTTCGCGCGGACGTGACCTACGGCGGCAAGACCGCCAACGTCGCTTACGACGACGCGGTCGTGCAGGAAAAAACGCTCATCAAGAAAATTCAGGATTTGGGCTACGACGCGACCATCGGCGACGAATCCCAATCATCGGAAGCCACAGCATAAAAAGCGAAAAGGGGAATCTACATGGAAGAGAGAAACGAGCAGGCGGTTGACGACCGTGGTACGAGCGAGACGGGCGGGCGCGAGATTTTGAAGCGACTGCGCGACCAGGGGTTCGAGTCGGACGACGAGCGGTTCGCCGTCGCGCTCGGCCGCCCCGTCGAAGAGGTGCAGAGCTGGATGGCGGACGGCGACGAACCCGTTGACGACGACATCGTGATGAAAGCGCGCGGCATCGCCAAAGAGCGCGGCATCGAGTTGGAATAAGCTCGACGGCGGCCGGTCGTCAAACTCGAACTCGACGACCGGTTGCCGACCGCTTAAAGCCTCTCCGCGAGCGAAGCGCGCGGGCACGGCCAATGCCCCTTGTACAGCGCGGATTTCGCCGCATGATATTTCAATCTCCGTGAAGGCTTGAGGGAGGCGTGAGCGCGTGGCATGGCTGCAAGAGAAGTTTCAACGCTCGCCGCTCATGCTCGCCCTCGACAGTCGTTTGAACGTCTCGCCCGCACAGAGAATCAAACGCCTCAGCATCGTCCTCTCGCTCGCGCTGCTGTGCGGCTTTCTGCTGTCTCGCAGGCTCTGGCTCTCTACGCGCGATTACCCTTTAACTCCCGTCGCGGATTTTCTGCCCGCGCTTCGCTTCCCGCTCGACCATCTCGCGTTCGCGTTGCTGCTGCTGCTTCCCGTCGGCATCATCGTCTCCGCCCGCCCGCGCAAACTGCTCTCGCTATTCGTCACGCTCATCATGCTGTTGATGCTGTGCGATCAATCGCGCTGGCAACCCTGGTGCTACCAGTACGTCTTCATGTTGCTGGCGCTGGCCTGCTACTCGTGGCGCGCGGGCGAGACGGGGCGGGAAGCGGAGGCCGCCGCAGAGACGCTCGACGCCTGTCGCCTCATTGTCGCCGCCGTTTACTTTTGGAGCGGCCTGCACAAAATCAATCCGGCTTTTATCCGCGAGCTTTTCCCTGCGCTGTTGGAACCATACGTCCGCTACCTGCCGGAGACGTTGCGGGTGACGGCTTACTGGCTCGCGCCCTTCGTGCCGCTCGCAGAGGTCGGCGTCGGCGTCGGGTTGTTGAGCCGCAGGTACAGGAACCCCGCGATCTATCTCGCGCTCGCGCTGCACGCCTCCATCCTCATTTTATTCGTGCCCGTCCGGCGCAACGTCGTCATCTGGCCGTGGAATGTGGCGATGGCATGTTTCGCCGTCATCCTGTTCCGGCGCGCAGGGCATTCGATGTTTCCGACGTTGCGGCAATTTCTCGTGGGACGGCGGCAGCTTTTGAGCAAGTTGATCTTGGTTCTTTTCGGCGTCGCGCCCTTCCTCAACTTCTTCGGCTACTGGAATGCTTACCTCTCTTCGAGCCTCTATTCGGGCAAGACGATTTACGGCTACGTCGATGTCAGCGCGGAGGTGCGGGAGCGTCTGCCGCCGGGCGCGCGAAGCTACGTGCGCGTGCGCGGTGACGGACAGGCGTTAGTGGATGTGACCAGATGGTCGTTCGGCGAGTTGAACGTCCCGCCCTATCCGGCGGAACGGGTTTATAAAAACGTCGCGCACCGGATTTGCGCTCACGCGACGCGCCCTTCCGAAGTCGTCCTCGAAATCCACGGCGAGCCGGGTCTGTTCTCACGCACCCGAAACGTCGAACGCTACGATTGCGCGTCGCTTTAAAACAGCGGCGCGCGCCCCTCTCGTGCGGTTTTCGGAAACCGCGCGCGATTCGCGCTTTCTGTTCATTACAACGAAGCGAATTCGTTTCTCCCGTAGCCTGAGCGAACCCCCAGCCTTATAAGCTGGGGGTTCAATCGTTAAGGGGCAGGGTTAAACAAGGTTAGTCCATTTGCGAGGAGACCGCGAGCGATGAGCGCACTGACGAAATGCCTGCTGCTGTTTCTGCTGAACTGGCTCGACGCGCAGTTGACCATCGTGTGGGTTCGCAACGGGCTGGCGACGGAAGGCAACGGCCTGATGGCTTACCTGCTCGACGCGGGCAACGCCCCTTTTCTCGCCACCAAGTTGCTCGTCGGCGCGTCGGTCGCCTTCGTCCTCTATCGCTGGTCGCACCTGTCGGTCGCGCGTCGCGGCCTGCGTCTGGTGCTCGGACTCTACTTCGCGTTGATGTTCGTCCACGCCGCTACTGGCATCGCCGCGCTCGGCTGGCCGCAGACCGATGCCGCCATCGCTTATCTCGTCAGCCTGCCGGACTCCCTGCTCGCCATGATGTTCTAGAGTTTCCAAAAGTTCGGACTCGCCCCGAGCCTTTTTCGCGCCCCGTTCCGACCCGCACACGCCTTCGCACGCGCCCGGATTCCGGCAAACCTTCGCGCACATTTCCGCGTATCAGCTTTTACGGCCGCACGCACGCGCCTTTTCGCGCGCGTCGGCGCTGCCGCGCAACGGCCGAACAGCCGCGCGCATCTTACAGAGGCTCTTCGCGCCGGCATGTTTTTTTGTCATTTCAGGGGAAAAAGATTATGTATCGAATTTCCGCACGCCAAATTTTGCTGATCGCGTTTACATCGGCCTTCTTCGCCGCCGGAGTCGTCTTCTTTTTCGAACGCTACGGCGGCCGCCTGCTCGAACCGAGCGGCAGCGCGTCGCTCTCGGAGGGCGTGCCCGCCGGGATCACCAACCCGTCCCTGGCGACCGACGAGCAGAACAACATCGAGGTCTATAAGACCATCTCGCCGGGCGTGGTCTTCATCACCTCGACCTCCTTCGGCAACGACTTCTGGGATGCGGGCGAACGCAGCGGCACGGGTTCCGGCTTCGTCATAGACGCGCAGGGACACATCCTGACGAACTACCACGTCATCGAAGGCGCGCAGCGTTTGAGCGTCAGTTTCGGCGGCGACAAGTCTTACCCGGCGACGAAAGTCGGCGAAGACCCAGACACCGATCTGGCCGTGATCAAAGTGGACGCTCCGCGCGACGTGCTGACGGTCGTGCCCTTCGGCGACTCGGACACGCTCGTCGTCGGACAGAAGGTGTTAGCCATCGGCAACCCCTTCGGCTTCACGCGCACGCTCACCACCGGCGTCATCAGCGGCCTGCAACGCCCCATTCGCGCGCGCAACAACCGCCAGATCGAAGGTGCGATCCAGACCGACGCCTCCATCAACCCCGGCAACTCGGGCGGCCCGCTCCTCGATTCGAGCGGCCGTGTGATCGGCATCAACTCGCAAATCCTGTCGCCCGCGGGCGGTTCGGTCGGCGTCGGCTTCGCCGTCCCCGCGAGCATCGCGAAGCGCGTCGTGCCGCAACTGATCAAGAACGGCGCAGTCGTCCGCCCGAAACTCGGCATCGTTCCGTTCAACGTCCGCAACCTGCAAATCCGCTTGCCCGTCTCGGAAGGCGTCGGCATCTATCAGGTCTACCCGAACAGTTCGGCGGCGGCGGCGGGACTTCGCGGTCTGGAACAGACGCCGGACGGCGACGTGGCTCTCGGCGACATCATCGTCAGCATTGACGGCGAGAAAGTGAACAATGGCGACGACCTCTTCCGCATCCTCGACAAGCGCCAGTTCAACGACGTGGTGCAGGTTGAAGTGTTCCGCGACAACCGGCGCGTCAAAGTCCCGGTGCGCCTGCTGCCCGAACGACGCGGCGTGCTGAGAAGATAAGAAAGCAGAGGTTAGAGATTAGAGGCCAGTTAAAGACCGAGGCGTTTTTAACTGGCCTCTAACTCTTACCTCTGGCCTCTGTGCCATGCAGCACTTCGTCAACAACGGCTACGGCTGGACGTGCCGCCATTGCCAGACAGAAGAAACGCCGCGCGCGCCTGAGTCGGGCGCGCGCGGCCGTTTCTTTAGCGAGGGCGAAGCGGAGGAACGCGAGCCGAAACTATCCACAAACGCACGCGCTCGCTGGCGCGACGACGCGCGCCGGGTTCTCCTGTGCCCGCGCTGCGGAATAGAAGAAGTAGTCGCAACTTGAGCGTTCTCATCGAAGCCACTTGCTTCTTCCGGTCACGACTCAACACAGAGGCTCAAATGACGTTAGGCCGCGCGGCTTTTCGCGCTCTGTTGCGTAGTTAGGCCGCACCGTGCGGCACAATACGCGTTAGATTTCAGAACCAATGCCTTCTACTTCACATTTAGAAATGATCAAGCATGTTGAGGCCGCGCTGCCTGTTCCGAGCGTCTTGAAGCAGGCTGCCGAATTCCTATCGAAGTGTGGGTGGAAATTAGAGATTGAAGAAACCATTATTGAAATCCCAAAAGATACCGAACTCATAGTCCGCTCGCGTGCCTTTATCAAAGCAGAGATTGAGGGACAGCTATTCTTAGACGATCATTTTGAAGCGGTCGTGCTGATTGGGAAAGTGGTAATCGGCGAACACATTCGTGCGAAATATGGAGTACTCAGAATGTACTTCAATCTCGAAGGTCATTTCGTTTCCGAGGATCGCTATAATAAATACTCCTAGCGGGCGATGAGTGCTGGTGTCCGTCGTGGGAGTTAAAGGATGAATACCTTTCAAGAGCAACTTAACTTCTCTATCCGTCGCGCGACTCGTGGCGATGTGCCCGAGATTGTTCGTTTGCTGGCGGATGACCCGCTCGGAAGTCAGCGTGAGAATTATCGGAATCCTTTGCCTCAGTCGTACTACGATGCCTTCGATGAAATTGACCGAGACCCGCATAACGAGTTGGTGATTGCCGAAGCGGGTGGCGAAGTAATCGGCACGTTGCAACTCACGTTCATCCCTTACCTGACTTATCAAGGCGGCAAACGGGCGCAGATTGAGGCGGTGCGGGTTGATCGGAAATACCGAAGTCACGGTATAGGCGGCAAGCTGTTCGAGTGGGCGATAACGAGAGCGCGTGAAGAACAGTGTCACATGATACAGTTGACTACCAATAACACTCGCTCTGACGCACAACGCTTTTATGAGCGTTTAGGATTTGTAGCGTCGCATTCCGGCTTGAAGCTGGAGTTGAAGCGTCAACCCTGATTCTCGAATCCCGACGGTCTTTGCGCTGCCGCGCACAACAAGTCATTCCACCTGACCGTCTGACAGCAAGCCTCTCATCAATCTTTCCTGCGGTCAGGTTGGAGGCTGCTCGCAAGGGCGTCAGGTGAAGTCCGGCGTCAGGTTGCGGCGCGCGCGAGAATGAGCGTGTGCCCGCCGTCTCCTTCGGGAACGAACTCGGTGCGGCGTATCTCGAATCCGCTCGCGGCCAGCCACGCCCTGTAAGTCTCTGCGTCGGCGTGACTCCAGGCCATCGTTGCATCCGGCACTCCCAGCCAATGATCTTCCGTTCCCGTCCAGGCGCGGCTTCCGACCGTTCCGAGAAAATAGCCGCCCGGTTGCAGCCAGCCGCGCACGCGCGCGAACAGCGCGGGCTGCTCTTCGAGCGGCAGGTGGATGATCGCGTAGAAAGAGACGACCGCGGAGAAACTCGCAGGGGGGAAATCAACCTCCGCCATGTCGGCGCGAATGAAACGCGCGTGCGGCACGAGACGCCGCGCACGCTCGATCTGCACGACCGAGATGTCCACGCCGGTGACGTTGAATTTCGCGGAGAGCGTGCGGGCGACCGGCAGGCCGCAGCCGCAGCCGAGGTCTAGCACGGCAGAGTTTTCCGGCAGGAGCGCGGCCAGTTCGGCGAGCCAAACGTCGTAGTCTGTGAAATCATCCGCGTCCGCCTCGCCGCGGTAAGCGTAAGAGACTTTATCGTAGCCGCGCCGGACGATCTCCTTCTGCTTCGACACGCTTCCACCTCCGATGTGAAGGCCGGCCGCCCTCTTCACTCGCTCAACAGACGACGCAACTCGGCGACGCGCGTTTCGGGCGCGCCGAAGCGTTCGCGGTAGTCTTCGACGCTGCGGCGGATCACTTCCGACGCATCTTCGCGGTTATAGACTTCCGCGATCTCCACGCGGCGCGGTGCTTCCTGCGGGAGTTGCTTGTAGCTCAGGAAGTAATGTTGCAGGCGATCTATCAGCCCGGTGGGAGCATCGGAGATGTCACCTAAGTGTCCGTAGGTCACGTCGTCGGCGAGGACGGCGATGATCTTGTCGTCGGCCTCGTTGCCGTCGATCATGCGCAGGCCGCCGATTGGGCGTGCGCGCACGAAGAAGTCGCCGTGGGCTGCGGGTCGTTCGGTGAGCACGCAGATGTCGAGCGGGTCGCCGTCGCCGCGGATACCCGTGCGCCCGACGCGTGATTCGCAGAGCGCGGCGACGTTTGCCCCGCAATAAGTTTGCGGGATGAAGCCGTAGGGCGTCGGGCACATAGAAGAGAAACGCTGCGGGCGATCAACGCGGAGGTGTCCCGAAGGCTTGTCGAGTTCGTACTTGACGGCATCGGTCGGCACGATCTCGATGTAGGCGTTGACGACCGCGGACGCGTCCGCGCCGGGCGCGACGCCGTGCCACGGGTGCGCCTGAAAAAGTTTCGCCAGCAGATCGTGCAATGCTTCGTCGTTCGTGGTCATGGAATTCGCCCCCGGTTTGCGAGACGGCGCGGCTCATTCGTTATGCTAAAATTCATCCTCGCGCGCCCGAATCTTTCGGCAGATTATGAAGCGGGCGCGCGGCGTGTGTCCATGCGCCGCGCGCTTTGTGCGAACAACTTAAACGCGGGAACTTTTCATGTCGGCCACGACGACGACAAACACGACGGCTAATGCGACGGCCATAGACGCGTCTTCCGGCGCGCGGGCGCGAGTTGTCTCGCTGCGCTGGATCATCGGCGCGCGCGACGACCTCGTGTGGTTCATCGGGTCGGTCGCGTCCAGTTACGCTCTGTTCGCGCTTTACGTCGGCGGCATCGTGCCGCTCATACCGATGGTGGCGGCGTGGGCGATCCTGATTGACGCGCCGCACGTCTTCGGCACTTTCTCGCGCACCTACTTCGACCGCGAAGAGCGGCGCGCGCGGGGGCGTCTGCTCTGGGGGTCGCTTCTGTTCTTCGCCGTCGGCCCCGTGATGGTCGTCGCCGGGCTCGGCCTCGTCTTCTTCTTCCTCGCCGCGCTCTGGGCTTACTACCACCTCGTCAAACAGCACTACGGTTTCATGGTGCTCTACAAGAAGAAGAACGCCGACCTCGCGCCCATAGACAACGCGCTCGACCGGCTGCTGATCCTGCTCGCGCTCAGTTACCCTTTCGTCGCCTTCGTCGCAAGCGACCCGGAGGCTTTGGCGCGCGTCCCCGCGCAATTGACGAGCGCGATCAGTTATCTCGAAACGTCTCTGCTCGCGGCGACCGTCGGCGTCGCGCTCGCCTGGACGCTCCGGCAGTTGCAGCGCGCCCTCGGCAGGCAGCCGCTCGACGTGCCGAAGTATCTGCTGCTCGCCGCCTGCGTGCCGATGCACTGGCTCGTGCTCCTCACGCCGATGCCGCACAAGCCCATCGCCATCGTCGCGATACTCACGATCTATCACAACCTGCAATACCACCGCCTCATCTGGTTTCATAACCGGAAGTATGCCAACGGCGACGGCGCGAGCGGGCGTCACGGCGCGGCGGAACTGATCAGCCGCAGGCTCATCTATTATGTCGCCTTCGGCGTCCTCTTCGGTCTCTGGTATCAAGTGCCGCGCCAGTACGTCGCACAGACGAGCGGGCAGGGCGCGCAACTCACGCAACTCGTCGCCGCCTTCTTCTGGGGCTACGCCTTCATCCACTACTACCTCGACTCGAAAATCTGGCGCGTCCGCCGC
>DATHAZ010000032.1:0-17810 GCA_035296445.1 Pyrinomonadaceae bacterium
CGCGCCCTGCCGCTCTACCTCAACGCGCAGATCGCTGCCGGCGCGCAGGCCGTACAGCTTTTCGACTCGTGGGTCGGCTGTCTCAGCCCCACGGATTATCGAGAATTCGTCCTGCCGCACACGTTGCAATCAATTCGCAACATTACGCCGGGCACGCCCGTGATACACTTCGGGACGGGGACGGCCACGCTCCTCGAACTGTTGCGCGAAGCCGGGGGCGACGTGATCGGCCTCGATTGGCGCATTCCTCTGGACGAAGGTTGGCGGCGCATCGGCCACGACCGCGCCGTGATGGGCAATTTCGACCAAATCCTGCTGTTCACCTCTCCCGCGATAATTCGCCAGCACGTCGGGCGCATTCTTCAAAAAGCCGAAGGACGCCCCGGCCACATCTTCAACCTCGGGCACGGCATCCTGCCGGAAACGCCCGTCGAGAACGTCCTTGCGCTCGTCGAAGCGGTTCAAGAGATGAGCCGTAGATAGTTTGCAATCTGAAATTTCAAATCTCGAATTTGAATTTTTGTTTGAGAGTTACGTTAAAGATGGCTGAGAATCTGCTCGACAAACTTCGCTTCTGGGGACGGCATCGCTGCCCGCGTTGCCGCATGCCCCTGCATGCCGAAGAGTTGGCGTGCCCGGTCTGCGAGTTGCAGATCGTGTTCCTCACCGAGCGGGGCGAAGTGATGGTCGAGATGGTGGCGGTCGAAAATCCCAACGATTACGAGAGCGCGGAGGTCGGCGAATATCACCTGACGCTCGCGCTCGAAGAGGCGGGCGACATGCACATGCCGCGCCTTCATCTCCCGACGCGCCCGCAGCGCGCCGACCTCGTTACGCTCCCCGGCGGCGCGTTCGGCATACGCTTTCACAACCGCATCGCCCTCGAAGACATCAGTCGCGGCTAGAGCGCGTCCCCGTTTAGTTCGCAGTTCGTTGAAAAGTTACCAGAGACTGGTTCGACGGGCGTCCCCTCGCCGGTATGAACTGAACATAAACCCCTAAACCCCTGAGGATTATCCCCTGATGCTGACGCAAAATAGAAGAACCCCCTTCGGCCTACTTGTGTTCGCCGGACTGTTGTTCGCCTTCGCGGGCGACGCCCACGCGCAAAAGGTTTGCAAACCGCGAGTTGACAAGGGAAACATCGCGGTCGAACTCGTCATTCCGAATTTCAACGCCGGGCAGCGCGTCGTGCTGAGCATGCCCGCGAAGGCCAAAGAGATGCGCGCTTTCGGCGGCGAGCTACCGAACCAATCGGCCAACCACGCCTCGCCCGTCACTTACTCCGTGACCATCACCGAGAAGACCAACAACGGCGTGACGCTCGACTTGAACGTCAGCACGCAGAACAAAAACGGCTCGTGGCAGATCACCAGACGCACCATCACGCTGCCCTACGAAACCATCGTCGAGCAGCGTTACATGACCGGCGTGCAGGTGAAGGCTTACTTCAAACTGCGCCCCTTCAATTGCAAATCCCTCTAAAGCCGCATGCCACAGGCGCAGGCCGCGACTTTCGCTGGCAAGGCCGAGCGTGTAAAGTCTACTCAAAGGTCGGCGACGGGTGGAAGATGACGATACACACGGGGCTGCTCGACTACGGGCAGTCCTGAATTCGCACGGGCGGACGCGATGCGGCGACGATTCAAGGGGTTGAAATTTTGATGAGCGATTCACGAACGGCAGAGCCTTACGACGCGCTTCTCGTCGTCTCCTTCGGCGGCCCCGAAGCGCCGGATGAGGTGTTGCCGTTTCTCGACAACGTGCTGCGCGGCCGCAACGTCCCGCGCGAGCGCATGCTTGAGGTCGCGCATCATTACGAGATGTTCGGCGGCGTCAGTCCCATCAACAGGCAGAACCGCGCGCTCATCGCCGCGCTCGAAAGCGAGTTGCGAGAGAGCGATCTCAACCTTCCGGTCTACTGGGGCAATCGCAACTGGCATCCGCTGCTCGCGGACACGCTCCGGCGGATGCGCGACGACGGTATCCGCCGCGCGCTCGCCTTCGTCACCTCCGCCTACAGTTCCTACTCGGGCTGCCGCCAGTATCGCGAAGACATCGAACGCGCACGCGCGGCCGTGGGCGAGGGCGCGCCGCCGGTTGATAAGCTGCGCGTCTTCTACAACCATCCCGGCTTCATCGCGCCGAACGTGGAAAATGTGCGCGCCGCGCTGGCGCGGATACCGTCCGAGCGTCGGCGCGGCGCGCACATCGCTTTCACGGCGCACAGCATCCCGCTCTCGATGGCCTCAACCTGCGACTATCAGGCGCAACTGCTCGAAACCTCCCGCCTCGTCGCCGACGGCGCGGGAAGCGCACGCTGGCAACTCGTCTTTCAGAGCCGCAGCGGCTCGCCCGCGCAGCCCTGGCTCGAACCGGACATCTGCGACCACCTCCGCGAGTTGAAGCGCATGGGCGCGACGGACGCGGTCGTCGCCCCCGTCGGCTTCATCTCCGATCACATGGAGGTCTTGTACGACCTCGACACGGAGGCGCGGCAAGTCGCGGAAGAGATCGGACTCAACCTCGTCCGCGCGGCGACGGTCGGCACGCATCCCACTTTCGTCAGGATGATCCGCGACCTTGTCGTCGAACGCATCGGCGGCGACCCCGTGCGACCCGCGCTCGGCACGCGTGGCGCGAAGGAAGATGTCTGCCCCGCCGATTGTTGCCTGATGGGCGCGGGAGGACGACCCGCCGCCACGCAGACCGCGGAGGCCGCGCGTCCCGCTTTAACGAATGAACGCCTCGCCTGAAGCAACCAGACCGCGCCGTGTCGCCGTCGTCGGCGGCGGCATCAGCGGGCTGGCGGCGGCGCACGAACTCACACAACACGCGCGGTCGCAACGCACCGCGCTCGAAGTTCTCCTCATCGAAGCCTCGCCGCGTCTCGGCGGCACAATTCGCACACACACGCGCGACGGCTTTCTGCTCGAAGGCGGCCCCGACGCCTTCATCTCCGAAAAGCCCGAAGCCGTCGAACTCGCCGAGCAACTCGGACTCGAATCGCGCCTGCTGGAAACGAACGCGGAGCATCGCCGCTCGTTCATCGTCGGCGGCGGGCGGCTGCGCCCCGTGCCCGAAGGCTTTCACCTCCTCGCGCCTTCGCGCTTCCGGCCTTTCCTGACGACGGACATCTTCAGTTGGGGGGGCAAGGCGCGCATGGCGCTCGACCTCTTGCTGCCGCGTCGTGCGAGTGCGCCCGCGCATGATGACGACGAGAGCCTCGCGCAGTTTGTCCGCCGACGTTTCGGGCGCGAGGCTCTGGAGCGCATGGCGCAGCCGATGGTCGGCGGCATCTACACGGCCGACCCTGAACAGTTGAGCCTGCGCGCGACGATGCCGCGTTTCCTCGACATGGAGCGCGCCGACCGCAGCATCATCCTCTCGATGTGGCGCGCGCGCCGCCGCGCCGCAACCGACACGCGCGGCACGAGCGGCGCGCGCTACAGTCTCTTTCTCTCTTTCGACGGCGGCATGCAGACGCTCACGGACGCTCTCGCCGCCGCCCTCCCGCACGGCACGGCGCGGACGGGCACGACGGTCGAGGCGATTGACTTCGACCCGAATACGCGGCAATGGAACTTGCGTCTCGGCGCGGGCGACGCGACGAACGGCGGCGCGCGGGCGGCGAGCAACGGCGCGATGGCGGGCGAGACGATCACGGCTGAAGGCCTCTGTCTTGCTCTGCCCGCCTACGCGTCGGCGCGGCTCTTGGGCGGCGTAGACTCCGAACTCGCCGCCGAACTCGACGGGATTCCTTACGCCTCGACCGCGACCGTCAACCTCGCCTTCCGCCGCGCGGACATCCCGCACCCGCTCGACGGCTTCGGCTTCGTCGTTCCCTTCGTCGAACATCGCCGGACGCTCGCCTGCACTTTCAGCAGCGTGAAATTCGCCGGGCGCGCGCCCGCCGCGCACGCGCTCATGCGCGCCTTCGTCGGCGGCGCGCTCCAACCCGAGATGTACGCGCTCGACGAAGACCGTATGATCGCCGCCGTGCGCGAAGACCTCCGCGCGCTCGTCGGGATAGAGAGCGCGCCGCTTTTTGCGCACGTCGAACGATGGCCGCGCTCGATGGCGCAATATCACCTCGGCCACCTCGCGCGCGTCGCGCGCATCCGCCGCCGCCTGCAAAATTTTCCCACCCTCCAACTTGCCGGAAACGCCTACGGCGGCGCGGGCATCCCCGATTGCATACGCAGCGGGCGCACGGCGGCGGCCATGCTGTTGAAACAAATGCTTCCCGTTATTCACGATTAAAGTATCCACATGCCAGCCCCGTCAGGGGCGATATATTTATAGCCCACGGCGTGAGCCGTGGGGTCAAAGTGTCGGGAAAAAGAGAAGCCCCTGAAAGGGGCGAAAGATATTCAGCATGCCATTTCTTTCGCCCCTTCCAGGGGCTTTTAATCTTTATCTCATCTTTGCTCCCACGGCTCACGCCGTGGGCTATCATCTATCGCCCTGTCGGGCTTCATGGAACGCTCTCATAAGTAAATGACGTGCGACATGCGCCAGACGCTGGCGGGGATCGAGCCGGGCGCGGACGTGGTGAGAAGGATGACGTAGTGCGAGTCGGCGTTGTTGGACGCGGCGGCGAGCGACGCCCAGAAATTCGTCTGCGCGCCCGTCGTTTCCGTCGTCGCTTCTACGGTCTCTTGCGGGCGGACGAGGGCGAGGCGGCGCAAGGATGCGTAGAGATGTTCGCGTCCCGCGCCGTAGTGCCCCGCCTCCTCGCCGAGCGTGAGGCGGACTTCGGCGCGCTCTTCGAGAAAGTGTGCGACGAGCGAGGCCGCCTGGGTCACGCCGCGCTCGAAACGCGCCTCGAAAAATTTCTCCGCCCCGCCGCCGCCGTCCGTTGCGCCGTCCATCGCGCGCGTGTCGAAGACGATGTGGACGCGCCGCTCGTCTTCGGACGCGAACTCGCGCACGATCAGGCGACTGGCGCGCGCCGTCGCCTTCCAATCAATGTGGCGCATGTCATCCTGCGGTTGATAATCGCGCAAACTATGCAGGTCGTGCCCCGCGCCGCGGCGGGCCGAGGGGATGCGCCCGGCGTTCATGGGCAGCAGATGTAGTTCGTCGCTCGCCGTTTCGAGCTTGGGATAGATGACGAGTTCGACGTTGCGCGCGCGCAGGCGGCGACGGAGTCGGAAGAAGCCGAAGGGAAAGCGCGTGGAGAGTTCAAAGCCGGTGACGATGACGTGGCCGCGTTTGGGAAACAACTGCTCGACGCGCTGCTCGGCCTTCGCCCGACGCGGGACGTAGATGAAATAGGCGAGCGCTCGTCGCAGGTAGCGCGGGCGCTCCGGTCGTCGTCCGCGCCGCTTCTTCCTGCGGCGGACGTGCATGGTCGTCAAGTCGTCGGCGAAAATCTGGTTGCGCGATTCGATCAGGATCGAGAAGGAGGGCAGCAGGCGTTTCGTGTTCTGGAGGCTGACGAGGACGGGCGCGGGTTCGCCCGCGAAGATGTGATCGGGGAAGCGCGCCGAGACGACGAGGTCGCGCAAACTGGCGCGCGCCGCCGACCACGCGACGAAAAGCGTCGAGGCCAGCACCGAGAAGATCAGGAAGAGCAGGTTGTTGCCCGTGTTGTAGGCGGCGAAGGCGACGGAGAGGAAAATGCCGATGAAGATGAGGCCGCCCATCGTCACCTGAAACGGCGGGTCGAGCCGCCCCACTTCCGCGCGCGCCGAACGCAACAGCGGCGGGACGACGAAGATCGTGATCAGCACGACGAACACGAGCGACGTGATCGCGCCCACCCGCGCCAACTCCCAATCGCCGCTCCGCCGCGCCCAGGACGTGACAACCGCCACCACGAGGCCGCACCCGACGAGCAGCGTCCCCAAGATGGCGTTGCGCCACACGCGCAAATGTTTCAGCCAGGCCATAAGACGATTCGTTCGCGCCGCCGTCCCGCGCCGCTTGGCAGACGGTCTGCCGCTCGCATCTTTATACAGACGCGCGGGCGCGCTTCAACCCGCGCGGCCGTCGGGAAGCGGTTCGGCATCGTCCCTGTAATTTCGCAGAAGCCGCCACCAACTGACAAGCGCGACGAGGACGGAGAGCCAGCAGGCCAACTCCACGACGAAGTAAACATTTCCGGGCAAGAGTCGCGGCAGATCGAGCACGCGGCGCGCGCCCGCCGACATGGTCAAATAAATTAAGGTGATGTAACACGCGCTCACGAGATAGTAGATGCCCGCGCTCCACATGCCGAGCACGATGATCCACGGAGTCAGCCAGGCCAGATATTGCGTCCCGAATCCCGTCGTCATGAAGAGAAACATGAAAGCGATGAAACCGCATTGCAAAAAGAGCGGTGGCTTGTGCCGTCGCAGGTTCATCCAGAAGGAGGAGACCGTGATGCAGGCAAACATCACATATCTTCCCGTCACCTCGACGATGCGATGCACCCCCGTCAACTCTTCATAGCCGTTCAAGGGCGGAGGAGTGTTCGTCAGAAACTTAACGACCAGCCGCGTCCATCCCCACTTGCCGTATAAACTTCTATGCCCGAACACGGTTTTCCAGATGACGAACGGGTCTTGCAACAGGTACGGCAGAGAGGCGACGAAGACGACTGCCGTCGCCATGCCGAAGAATTTGAGGCGCGTTCGCAGGTCGGGCAAAAACAGGAAGATGGCGGGCGCGAAGACGAGCGGCACGATCTTGATGTTCAACGCCATTCCGAACGCCGCGCCCGCCAGCCACGGCAGATGTTTCACCGTCAGCAGGTAAATGGACAGAAGGAGAAAGAAGATCATCACCGCATCGGTGTTTCCGTGGAAACCCGAAATCAAAATCGAACCGGGGTAAACGGCGACGAGCAGCAAAGCCACGGGAGCCAATTTTAATGCGGGCAGGCGTTCAGCCATTTTCCAGATGAGGAACAGGCTGCCGAGGTCTGCGAGGGCGGAGGGGAAACGAAGCCAGAAGCGAAAGGGCAGGTGTGTCGCATCCGCGAGGAAGCCCATGCCGTGAACCGCATGAATCATGAACGGCAGATATGTGAAAGGATTGCCCGCAAGTCCCCTGCGGTAGTAAGTGCCGATGCCGCCCACCTCGCGGATGTTGGTGAGAAACTCTTTGAAGGCGAAAACGTCGAGCGACCCGCTGCTGCGGAGCGCGAGAAAAATCTTGACGACGGTCGCGGCCAGAGCACAGAGCAGAATCGCGCGTCGCCAATTTTTACTCAAAGCCATGTTGGTGATCGGTCTCGGCCGCCTGTCGCGCAGGATGTCGGAGCAAAGCGAGTTTGACGTTCAAAGGCTTATAGCTCTCTGCGGCCTACGCGCCAGAGCGAAACGCTCGTCTGTCTGATGGCGGCACGCTCATCTATCTTCGGAGCGGCACGCTCGTCTGTCTTCAGAGCGAAAAGCTCATCTGTCTCAGAGCGGCACGCTGATCGTCTTCATGATCTCGCGCAGGACGGCCTCGGCCTCTTCGCTGCGACGCAGGGAAGAAGAGAAGCGCGAGTTGACGACGAGGCGGTGCGCGAAGACCGGGAGGACGAGTCGTTTGATGTCGTCGGGCACGCAGTAGGCGCGGTCTTCGGTGAGCGCGAGGGCCTGCGCGGCGCGAAAGAGCGCGAGCGTGCCGCGCGGTGAGACGCCGAGGTCGAGCATCTCGGAGGCGCGCGTGGCCGAGACGATGCGCATCAGGTAGTCAACGAGCGTGTCGTCAACCACGACGCTCGCCACGTTTCGTTGCAGCGCGGCGATGTCCGTGGCCGACAACACGGCGCGCACCTCGTCGAGCGGGTCGCGCGTTTCGCGGTCGCGCAAAATCACCTTCTCCATTTCGGCGTCCGGGTAGCCGATGCGCAGGCGGAGCATGAAGCGGTCGAGTTGCGATTCGGGCAGGGGGTACGTGCCGTGATGCTCGATGGGGTTCTGCGTGGCGATGACGATGAAGGGCGCGGGCAATTGATACGTCCGGCCTTCGACGGTGACGTGCCCCTCGCCCATCGCTTCGAGCAGCGCGGACTGCGTCTTCGGCGTGGTGCGATTGATCTCGTCCGCGAGCACGACGTTGGCGAAGATGGGGCCGGGCTTGAACTCGAACGCGCCCGTCGGCTCATTGTAAACCGAGAGGCCGATCACGTCCGAGGGCAGCAGGTCCGAGGTGAACTGGATGCGCTGGAACGTGCAGTCGAGGGCGCGCGCCAGAGCCTGCGCGAGCGTCGTCTTGCCCACGCCGGGCACGTCTTCGACGAGCAGGTGGCCGCCCGCCAGGAGCGCGACCAATGCGAGCCGCACCGCCTCGCTCTTGCCCTTGATGACGCCCTCAATCGCCGCGTGCAGTTGCGCGACGCCGTCGGCCGCCGCCGACACCGCCCCGGCCTCGCCCTCGCTCTGCGCCGTCTGTAAACGTCTCATCAATCGCTCCCCTGCGTCTTCCGGTCGCTGTATTCTACATGAAAGAGGTGTCAAAGAGCAGAGGTCAGAGGTCAGAGGTTAGAGGTCAGTGAAAATCAGTTTGGCCTTTAACTGACCTCTAATCTCTGACCTCTGACCTCTCCGGTTGCCGGAGTGACTTGCCGCGCGGCGGTGTAGTAGAATCCGTGTCGCCGCATTGACGAGAGAGCCTCGCGCCGCGGGGTGTGAATAACGGAACTCGCGGCAGTTTCTTTCGTGTAAACACCGGCAGCAGTCAGATACCCACCCTTTGAGGAAGTGAAGATGTCCCAAGATTTAAAACGTCGCAAAAATAACAGCGGGTTTTCGCTCATCGAGTTGATGATCGTGATCGCAATTATCGGGATTCTGGTCGGCGTCGGCATCCCGGCATGGCAATCGAGCGTGCGCTCGGCCAACCAGGCCGCCGCCATCCGCACGCTCCAGGCCATCGCCGTCGAGCAGCGGATTTATTACAACTCGCACAACCGCAGTTCCTACGGGACGTTCGATCAACTGATCGCCGACGGGCAGTTAGACCGTCGTTACGCGGGCGAAGAGCCGCTCGTCGAGGGCTACATCTTTCGCCTCAAGACGACGCCGAAGACCGGCAACCAGCCGCCGCTCTACACCGTCAACGCCGACCCGCAAAAGCCTGACGGCGTGACCGCGACCGGCAAAGAGTTCTACTACACGGACGCCAACTCAAGCACCATTCACGTCAACGGCACGCAACCCGCCGGCCCGAATGATCCGCCGATGGGCGGGCAGTAGTTGATGCGGGGCGAGCAGACTTTTCCGGCACACTTTCGGGGGAGCGTCACGAGCGCGCCTCGCTTGACGCTCCCACGCCCGCTTTGTTAGCATGCCGCCTCTTCAAACATTCTCTTGTGCTCGCTTAGCTCAGTTGGTAGAGCACACGCTTCACACGCGTGGGGTCGCAGGTTCGAGTCCTGCAGCGAGCATTTTTTCCCGCCTCAATAAAAATCGTAAAGGACACTAACGATGCTTGAGCATCTAACGAGGGATTCGTTCTCGGCGCAGTTGAATACGAAGTTTCGGCTCGGCGACGGGACGGAGAAGACTGTCGAATTGGAACTGGTCGAAGTGCAGGCGCACGGCGACGTGACGGGGCAGACGGAGCGATTCTCGGTGTATTTTCGCGGCCCCTTCGATCATTTCTTACCGCAGGGCACTTACCGGATGGAGCACGAAACACTGGGGGGCACGGAGATATTCATCGTCCCGGTTCGCAGGGACGATGCGGGCTTTTATTACGAGGCCGCTTTCAATCGCGTGAAGTAGCGGATGAGGTTTGCGGGGCGGCGGCGGGCACGCGCTCCATGTGGATGTAGGCTCCCACCTCTTCAAACGGCGTAAAGCCGAGTCGCTCGTAGAAACGCAGCGCGTCAATGTTTAGTTGGAAGACCATGTGGCGCAACGGCAAGTTCGCCCTTTCGGCTTCCCCTATCAAGGCTCTGACCAGCACCGCGCCGATGCCCTGGTTCTGAAACTCCGGCAGGATGGCAATGTCGAGCAGGCGTATCTCATCCGCCGACTTCCCCGTCCAGAATCTTCCCACCGGACGATCCTTGTAGAGAATGATGCTGTATTCCGCTTCGGGGAAGCGCGCGAAATATTGCGCGCTCTGCGCTTCGAACTGCTGACGCAGAAAGGCGCGCTTCTGCGCCTCGTCCCAGGGCACGAGCGCCATCTCGTCGGCGCGCGAACTGGCGTACACGTCAAGCAAAAACTCTTCGTCCTCCGGTCGCACCGCACGCAAAGCGATCTCGCCACCTTCATCGAGTGGACGCAACATCTTTTCGCTGGCCTCCATCAACTTATTTCGTGAACGAGATGCATTATAGCGCGCCGGGCGGGGCGCGGGAACGGGCGCGCGTCGAGCGTCGGCGGGCGCGAGACCGTGACGGCGCGTGACGGCCTGCGACGCGGGTTCAACTGGTCTTCATTGCGGGGTTATCAATCGGGCGCGTGTGGTTGATGATCGCCTGATAGTAAATGCCCTTCCCTTTATCGCTGGCATCCACCAAAAACAGGGTGAACTTTCCGAGCGCTCCGTGTTGCAGCACGTAGGTCTGTTGCAGGTCGGATAGTTCCGCGTTGGCTTTGAAGAGGAGCGAGAAGCATTCGCCTTCAAGACGCGCCTCGCCTTTGCGTGCGGGTCGCCTGCGGTCTTCGACTTTGACGAGCGTCAGGCCGACCACCTTGTACGGCCCGACCGTGACTCGAAACTCGCTCTGCAAATACGGCTCGAAGGTGGCGCGCGTGAAATGAAAGAGCGGGTCGCCCGCGGCTTGTTCCGGGATTTGGTAATAACCCTTGGAATCCTTAACTCGATTCTGCTGGCCGAAAGCGAAGCGCGTTGATTGCGACAAAACGGTGGCCGCAACCATAGACATACACGCAGACTTAAAAAAGCCTCGACGAGAGATAGACAATTGATGTTGCTCCTAAAAGATTTGGTAGTTTCTAATGTAGAGATGTAGCGAGGGTAAGAGCAAGGGACTTAAGAACGTTGCCCTTCTGGCAAGCAGTGTAATAGTTTAGACATGATTTGACAACGTTAAATTTAAACAAGTTACATCCCGGTTGTCATTTGTCGGCACGTCGCGGCGAATGAGCTGCCAAGGATCGGAGTCTCGTCCACGCGTATAGCCCGCTCCGGCGGCGGTACGGCGAGTCCCGGACGGTGGCAAGGCGCGTGCTCTTCAGGTCAGCAGGGCGCTGATCTCGCGTTCGCCGGGTCTGCTGAAATCGCAGTACCATAACCCGACGTGGCCGAACGGATGCGGCCACTTCAGGCAGATTACACTGTCGGCCACGGCTTCGATTACCTCCCGGCTCTCCGGCGAGGCCACGGGCACGGCGGCGATGATTCGCTCCGGCTGTTTTCTTCTCAGAGCGCGGATTGCAGCCCTTAACGTCAAGCCCGTGCGAATCCCGCAGTCCACCAGCAGGATGGTTTTGCCTGCGAGTTCCACTGGCGGACGCCCCGCACGGCAGACCCACTCGCGCCGTGCGAGGCCGTCGAGTGCGTCGGCAAAAAAGTGTTCGAACGGCGATTGCGGCGCGGGCAGGCGCGGCGGCAATTCTTCGTCTATGACCAGCGAACCGGCAGCGTTGACCGCGCAGACCTGTGAATTTGCCCCGTCAGGCGTGAGCAGGCGGCGGAGGATCACAAAGTCGAGCGGCAGGCCGAGAAGTTGTGCCACTTCATGCGCCACCGGCACGCCGCCGAGGACGGGCGTCAGAACAATCGTAATCTTCGCGCGACTTGAACTCCCTGAGCGCGTGGGCGAGTTCACGGCCTGCGCTAAGGAGATTCGGGGAAACGCACGTCGCGCCCCGCCCGGTCGCCCATCGTGTCCGTTGGCGGCTCGTCTTGAGCAAGCATTTGTTCGTCATCAACCGGCTTAATCGAATTTACTCTAGTGGTTAATCACAGATCAACGGATTCAATTTTGCCCTTGATATTGTTATGTTCAAGCCGTACAATGTTGATCCCGTCAGGGCTCAAGCCTTTCAGAATCCTGTATCCCGGGCGCTAACACACAGTTCTACCGAAGCGGGCCGCACTCTAAGCAATACGATCCCATAGGTCAAGACTTATCACCCGGTAATGAATCTTCGATGACGTTTATCGAAGTGTGCTCGATAACTTCAATTCCCACTCTCAGGATAAATCCCCCTGAAGTTGAGTCAAGAAGGAGACAATAATGGCCGAACCGTTCCTGTCTGAGATCAGAATATTTTCCTTCGATTTTCCCCCTAAAGGCTGGGCCTTCTGTAACGGACAGTTCCTGCCCATCAACCAGAACCAGGCGCTCTTCGCGCTGCTCGGCACGACCTACGGCGGCAACGGGCAGACCACCTTCGCGCTGCCCAACCTGAAAGGGCAGGTTCCCATTCACTTCGGCGATGGTCACACGCTCGGCGAGAAGGGCGGCTCCAGCTCCGTGACGGTCAACAGCCAGCAAATGCCGCAGCACGTGCATTTCATGCAGGCGTCGTCCCTCTCCGGCAACCAGCTCACGCCGTCGAACGGATTGCTGGCTAATGTGCAGGCCAAGATTTACAACGACCCGGTCAGCCTTACCCCGATCAGCCCGCAGTCCGTCAGCAACGTCGGCGGCAGCCAGCCGCACAACAACATGATGCCGTATCTGGTGCTGAACTTCTGCATCGCATTACAGGGCATCTTCCCCAGCCGTAACTAAAGGAGGCGAAACATGGCACAACCCTATATCGGTGAGATCAGAATGTTCGCGGGCACCTTCAACCCGCTCGGCTGGGAATTCTGCAACGGGCAGGAGATTCCCATCTCGGAGAACGAGGCGCTCTTCGCGTTGATCGGCACGACCTACGGCGGCAACGGCGAGGATAAATTCGCCCTGCCGAACCTCCAGAGCCGCATCCCGATGCACTTCGGCCAGGGGCCGGACGGCGTCAACTACCCGCTCGCCCAGATGGCCGGCACGGAGCAGGAGACGCTGACCATCCAACAGATTCCGGTCCACACGCACGCGCTGCTGGCGAGCACGGCGGTCGCCCAAAACCCCGACCCGGCCGCGCACGTCGTCGCACAGTCGACCGCCGGATTCCTCTACATTGAGGATGTGCCGGACGTGCAGTTCAATATCAATGCCGCGACCCCCGTCGGCGGCAGCCAGCCGCACGATAACACGCAGCCGTTCCTCTGCATCAACTACATCATTTCGCTCTTCGGGATATTCCCTAGCCCGAGCTAAAGGAGACAATAATGGCCGATCCGTTTGTAGCAGAAATCCGTATCTTCCCCTTCAACTTTGCGCCGACGGGCTGGGCGTTCTGCAATGGTCAGTTGATGCCGATCTCCCAGAACACCGCCCTCTTCGCCCTGCTCGGCACGACCTACGGCGGCGACGGCAAGTCCACCTTCGCGCTCCCCAACCTGCAAGGCTGCGCGGCCATGCACCCCGGACAGGGGCAGGGTCTTTCCCTGCGCGACCTCGGCGAGATGGGCGGGTCGGAGCAGGTCACGCTGCTCGTCTCGGAAATGCCGATCCACACTCACGTCGTCTCCGGCAGCGAGAGCATCGCTACCTTACAGTCGCCCACCCCGAACGTTTTGCTGGCGAGGATGGAGGGCGGCGTCAACGCCTACCAGTCGAACACCAACGCAAATCTGGTGACGATGGCGCCGCAGGCTCTCGCCCCGGCGGGTGGCAGCCTGCCGCACAACAACATGCAACCGTACCTGACGTTGAACTACTGCATCGCCTTGCAGGGCGTCTTTCCACCGCGCCCTTAGCAACCCGTCCGTGAAACAAACTGAGGGGCGGGACTTGACCTCCCGCCCCTCGCTCACACAAACTAGAGAGCCGCCGGGGCGTCGCCTATCGCGACGCCCTCTCGACGAGACTGACGCCTCACGAATGAGCCGCTTAGTTGTCCTTAAACCCCAAGGAGAGTTATGAAATACACGTTCCCCCGTTTCGAGTCCCGCAGTTCGAGAACTTTCGTCGCCAACCTGCTCGCCTTCCTGCTGCTCGCATCACAGTTCGCACCGCTCGCGTCGGCGCAGACAGCGAGAAACGCCACCCGCCAGCAGCAACCCGAGAAAGTTAAAGGCGCGCAGCCCGGCAAAGCCGAGGGCGGCAACGGGAGCGAGAAGTCCGGCACCGGCGCCATCGTGCCTGCGGCCGCCTCGATCACCGCGACGAAGACTGACAACATCCCGCAGGATACACAGGTCGCGCCCGGCTCGACCATCAACTACACGGTCACAGTCACCAACAACGGAACCGAAACGGTCAACGGCCTCTCCTTCAACGACACGCCCGACGCGAACACCACGCTCGTTCCCAACTCGATCTCCACGCAGCCCGTCGCCAACCCGGACGCCTACAACGTCATCGGCAATGTCGCCATCGCGCCTAATGCGGCGCAGGGGCTGCTCGCCAATGACTGCGACCCGGATAACGGCGCGACGTGCAGTTCGACAGGACTGACGGCCTCCGGGCCGACCACGGGGCCGACGAACGGGCAGGTCACGATCAACTCCAACGGCTCTTTCACCTACAACCCGAACCCCGGCTACAGCGGCACGGACTCGTTCACCTACACGGTGACGGACGCCGGCGCGGACAACACTGCCGGCAACGCCGACGATAAAACCGACACGACCACGGCGACGCTCACCGTCTCGACGCCCATTTGGTTCGTCAAGTCGGGCGCGGGCGCGGGCGACGGCCGCATCGACACCCCCTTCAACTGCTACACAGGTACGAGTGTCCAGGGCGTCACGACCTGCTTCTCCGACACGGCTGCCGACGAGGCGGGCGATTCGATCTTCCTTTACGACGGTAGCTACACGGGCGGCTACGCGCTGCTCGCCGACCAGAAACTCATCGGGCAGGGCGCGAGCGCCTCGCTCGCTGCCCTCCACAACAACGTGACGGTTGAGCCTTACAGCAAGCCGCTGCCCGCGACCGACGGCTCGCCGGCCGAGGTCGTCATCACGACCACGCTGCCCGCGACCCACGCCGTCCCCGTCAGCGCGGGCGGCATCACGCTGCGCGGCTTCACGGTCAGCACGACGACCGGCGCGAAAATCTTCGGCTCCGCCTTCGGCACGCTCACCGTCGGCAGCAACGCCTCGCCCGACGTGGCCCTGAACGGCGCGGGACAGGCGATCAATCTGACGAACGGCACGCTCGCCGACACGTCCGGCTTCCAGAGCGTGGCGACAACTTCGAGCACGGCGCAGGGCATCTTCCTGTCGCAGGTCGCCGACTCGGGCACGGGCACCGTCACTTTCGGCTCGACCACCGTCTCCGGCTCGGTCACGCAGGGCATCCTCTTCCAGCAGTCCACCGCCGACATCAATTTCGGCAACACCGCGGTCGGCACGGCCACCCCGCTCAGCGGCGGCACCGACGCCATCTCTCTGCAAAACAACGAGTCGGGCACGCGCACCTTCGGCTCTATCACGACGCAGAACAACAGCGCCGTCGGCTTCCTGCACGGCGCGGGCGGCGGCCCGGTCAGCGTCACCGGCACGACTACCATCACTAACCCCGGCGGCATCGGCATTGACGTGCAAAGCTCGAACGCCAACCTGTCCTTCGCCGCGACGACCGTCAACAAGGGTGCGACCGCCGGCACGGGCGTCAGGTTGATCAACAACACTTCTCGCACCATCAGCTTCTCGTCGCTCGCCATCACGGCTTCGAACGGCACCGGGCTTCTCGCCAACACCGGCGGCGCGATCAACACGGGCGGCGGCAGCATCGGCGCGACGGGCGGCCCCTCGCTCGATCTCGGCGGCGTCGCCCTCGGCCTCAATTTCACCAGCCTCTCGTCCACCAACAGCGGCACTTTCGGAATTTACCTGAACGCCACGTCGGGCGCGATCACGGCGACCACGACCACCATCACCAACCCGAGCGGCGCCGGCATGTCCATCGCGGGCGCAACCGGCGGCCCCTACAACTTCAACAACACCTCAGTCACGGGGTCGGGCAACACCGGCGTCGATCTCGGCACGAACTCGGCCGCCATCACCTTCGCCAACCTCAACATCAACCCGGACAGCAACCAGCGCGCCTTCCACTCCGTCAACAGCACGGGCACGATCACCACGACCTCCGGGAACGTTCAGGCGACCGGCAACGTGACGCTCGAAATCTCCGGCGCGAGCGCGGGCGCGCGCACGCCGATCTCGATGACGCTCACCAACCTCGACTCGACCAACAGCGCGGGCAACGGCGTCGACCTGAATTTCGTCTCCGGCAACCTGACGGTCAACGACCCCGGCGTCGCCACCAACATCATTAACGCGGGCAACGGCACGTCCAACACCGGCGTCGGCATCCGCGTGCAAAACACGGGCGCGGGCGCGATCAGCTTCGGCGGCACCTCCGTCACCGGCTCCGGCTCGACGGGCGTTTTCCTGAACAACAACCAGAGCGCGGTCGCCTTCACCAATCTGGACATTAGCCCGGATGCGAACCAGCGCGGCCTGCACGCGACGGACAACGACGCGAACACCGCCGCCGGCTCGATCACCGTCACCTCCGGCACGATCTCGACGACCAACGGCAGCGCGGGCGGCAATAACGTCGCCATCGAGATCGTCGGCGCGGGCGTGGCTACGCTGGAGAGGACGCCCATCAACCTGACCTTCAACACCGTCTCGGCGAACAACGCCCAGAACGGCATCGTGCTCAACAACACCTCGGACGGCGGCAACGCCTTCCGCACGCTCGGCGCCGGCTCGACCGACGGCTCGGGCGGTGTCATCACGAACATCACGAATCGCGGCGCGAGTTTCGTCAACGCCGACGACATCATTCTCAACAACATGACGTTCACGAACGTCGGCACGCAGAACGGCGGCGACCCGCTGACCCCCACCAGCGACTGCGGCGGCCTCCAGTCGGGCACGAACACGGGCTGCAACGCGGGCATCCACGCCAACAACGTGACGGGCCTGACGCTCGCCAACGTCGACCTGACGACGGGCGCGCAGCAGGGCGTCAACGGCAACAACGTCACCAACTTCGTCTTCTCGAACAGCAACGTCTCGGGCTTCGGCAACTCGACGAACGAGGTCGGCGTCCGCTTCAACAACCTGCTCGGCGTGTCTTCGATGTCGAACGTGCACGTCTTCAACAACTTCAGCTTCCAGGTCGAGATTCAGAACGAGTCGGGCACGCTCAGCTCGTTCAACGTCACGAACTGCGAGTTCAACCACGGCGGCACGGCCTCCACGAACGGCGTTGACGGACTCCTGTTCAGCGCGCAGGGCACGGCCGTGATGAACACGGTCATCAACACCTCCAACTTCCACGACCTCGGCTCGGGCGGCTTCTTCAGCGACAGCGCGGGCACGGCGACGACGAACGTCACCATCACCAACAGCACGTTCCAGCGTTTCGGCTCAATCGGCATCACGGTGGCGAAGGCCGGCGGGTCGAACGTCAAGTTCAACATCACGGGCAACACCGTCCGCGACAACGGGCAGGCCGCCTCCGGCGCGGGACACGCCATCAACATCAACAAGGCCAGCCCCTCGACCAACGGCACGACCTTGCAGGGCGTCATCGCCAACAACACCATCGGCGAGTCAACCGACACGGCCGACACCGATGACAAGGGCAGCGCCATCCGCGTCGTCGGCATCGGTCAGGGCGCGCTCATCGCCACGCTCCACAACAACAACATTCAGGACTTCGGCGAGCGCGGCATCCTCGCCACGATGCAGGAGGACACGAGCGGCAACAACTCGATGAGCCTGAACATCACCAACAACACGGTGAACAATCCCGGTCCGCCCACCCCGGAACACGCCATACTGATCAACGCCGGAGCGGCATCAGGCGACAAGGGCACCGTCTGCGC
>DATHAZ010000033.1:0-27244 GCA_035296445.1 Pyrinomonadaceae bacterium
CTGCCGACGACGTTATCCTTGTTATCGCCGCCGTCAACGTTCACGTCAACCTGTCGCCCGTCGCCGCCGCTGAAGGCAACATTGCCTACGCGAGTCTTGGTCGGGTCGAAGTTACCGGCGGGCCGCGCCTCCGGCATGATGACCGAAAGGTTGGCGAAGGTGCGATTGATAAGCGGAAGATTATCCACCTCAAGCGGTGTCACCACTCCGCCCAAATCCGAGCGGGTCGTTTCGACCACTGCGCCTCCGGTCGAGACTTCGACGGTTTCAGTGATCTGTCCGGGGCTGAGAGTGATATTCACCGTTTGTTTCGTGCCGATATTCAACTGCAAGTCTTTGCTTACAGCCCTGCTGAAGCTGGCGGCTTCCACCGCGAGCTCATAGTTGCCCGGTTGCAACTGCGTCACGGTGTAAGCGCCTTCCTCATCCGTCTGCACGGAGCGCGTCTGTCCCGTCCCGGCATTGCGGATGGTCACGGTCGCGTTAACTACGGCTGCCCCGCTCTGGTCGGTAACTCGTCCCGTTATATCAGCGGTCGTGACCTGTGCCAGGGCAGGAATAGTTAGCGCGATACTCAAGAGAAGGAAACTGAAGAAGCTATTCAGCGATACTCGGAGAGGCTTATTCATTCGAGAAACTCCTTGATTAGCTGTTTGTTTAGAGATGACTCAGGACTGAAGAGTCCATAATGTACAACTGAATTTTATGTGTGGCAATTATTATTACACTTATTTATCAAATTCCCATGCCTCGTTAGCTCTTAACAGTTTAACTAAAAGCCTCAAAAATTTAAGAGGGCAAAAGCCCCGATACGTTTTTTTTGAATTCGTTATGGAATAAATGAATAGACTCCGGGCAGACACAGCGCCCGCTGGTTCAACTCAACCCGGATCATCCAGGCTTTTGTGACCACGAATATCGCGCCCGCCGGAATGAGATCGCGGGAATCGCCTTGAACTATGAGCCGGGATCGTCTATCTCCGACGCGCCCTACACGCAAGAGGAGCATCGGCTATGGGGCATCGTCCGCGACGCGCTCAGGCCGCAACACGAGAGCCGCGCCTGTGTTGGGATGCGCTTTGGCGATGGCGCGAACCCGCGCGTAGCTTCCGTCCCCTCGCAGCCGCGACTCACCCCGCTGTACGCGCCGCTGATCACAAAAGGCTTTATACTCCTTGCCGCTCGACATAAAATCCGACACTCGCTTCAGACGCCTTCCGTGCGTTCACTTCCTGTAACGATTCGGCGGTGCGCGAATAACCGGGCGGCTCGACATCTCCGCAACAGTGCACGAATGACATCAACTCTCTTAAACTTCTCCTTCTTCAAACGCCGACGCGAATACGCGGCGCTTTTCCTACGCCTCATCATCGGCTCGTTCATCATCTGGGGCGTGCAGGACAACGTTTTCAGCCGCGCGCATATGGAAGAGTTCGCGCACTTTCTCGGCGCGCGGGGCGTGCCCTTCCCGCTGTTCGCGGCCTTTCTTTCGGCCTACACGCAGTTCGTCTGCGGCATCTGTATTTTGCTCGGCGCGTTCGTCCGCCTCATCTCGATTCCGTTCATCATCAACTTCATCGCGGCGATCCTCGTCGCGCATCGCGGCGACAGTTTTCGCGGCATGTTTCCCGCGCTCCTGATGATCTTCGTTGGCCTCTTTTTCCTCTTTCACGGGGCGGGCAAACCTTCGTTTGACGAGTGGCGGGCAGGGCGAAACAGTCGTTGAACCGGGCAGGCGCGGGTTATTTTTTGAGCAAGCGTGCGATGCCCTGCCGGCAATCGTCGGTCATGCGTGCGATGGCGTTGAGGTCTGCGCCGGATTGGAGCGCCGCGTCGAAGGTCATACCGTCCATGTGATAGAGCAGGCGTTTGGTGAGCATCACGGCGGAGCGGCTGACGCGCTCAAAGCCCGCGATGTACTTTTCCACTTCCGTCTCGAAACTCTCGTCGTCGAAGACGTGATTGACGAGGCCGAACGCCATTGCCTCTTCCGCGCCGATTTCCGCGCCGCGCGTGATGAGTTCGAAGGCGCGTTTCTCCGAGACGTTGCGACGCAAAATCGCCATCACCATCGCGGGCACGAAACCGATCTTCACTTCCGGGTAGCCGAAGCGCGCCGAACGCGCGGCAAGCACGAGATCGCAAGCCGTCGCCAGACCGCACCCGCCCGCCAGCGCGCGACCGCGCACGGCGGCCACGACGGGAACGCGCACGCGCCGCATCAATGCAAACAACTCTGCGAGCGACTGCGCGTCTTCGAGGTTTTCCGTGATCGTGCTTTCGGAAATTTTCTGGAGCGCCGAGAGGTCTGCGCCGGAACAGAAGTCCGCGCCCGCGCCCGTGATGACGACGACGCGCACTGCGTCGTTCGCGTCCGACTGACGCAGCGCGTCTTTCAGTTCGCCGATGAGCGCGTCGTTCAGTGCGTTGCGCTTCTCCGGACGGTTGAGCGTCAGGAGCGCGACCGCGCCCTCCACCGTGTAGATCAGTTGTGACTGCTCGTTCATATTCTTTCTGCCCGTATGGCCGACGGCGCAAGCATACTTTCTCTCGCGGCTTTTGTTAAAGCCACAAACAATCGGCGGCCAAACATTTTATGCCTTTCGGCCTTTATGATTCGAGGAAATTGAGGAGCGCGGCGTTGACTTCCGCGGGCGATTCCTGCTGCACCCAGTGATTGCTGTTGGCGAGCCGGAGTTCGCGATAGGGTGCGTCAATGTGCTTGCCGACATCGCGCACGGTCTCCGGCACGATGGCGAAATCGCGTTCGCCGTAGATGAAAAGTGTAGGAACGCGTATGCGCGCGTTCTTCGCTCCCGACGCGTCGCCGGAGGGCGCGAGATTCGCGAAGACATTGGCGCGATAGTAGTTGATGGCGGCGGTGAGCGCGGTCGTCTTTGTCGTCGGGTCTTTTTGCCGGAGCGCATTTTTATAGACGGCGAGGTCCGTATCTGTGAACGTGCCGGGGCGCGAGGTCTTTTTGAACATAGCGTCGAGGCCGGAGAAGTCGTTCAGGGCGAGCCGCCATTCGGGCACGAGCGGGAGTTGGAAAAAGAGCATGTACCAACTGCTGAGCGCCTGCCGCGCGGTCAGGTTGGCGCGCCAGACGGGCAGCGGCGGCACCTGCAACGCCGCGATTTTCCAGACGCGTTCGGGATGACGAGCGGCGATTGCCCACGCTATCGCCGCGCCCCAATCGTGACCGACGATGGCCGCATCCTTCGCGCCGAAATGCCGTATGAGGCCGAGCACGTCGCCGATCAACTTGTCCATCCGGTAGTCTTCGACGCGCGCGGGCTTGTCGCTCAAGTTGTAGCCGCGAAGGTCTGGCGCTACGACGTGGAAGCGTTCGCCGAGCGCGGTCAACTGGTGTCGCCACGAATACCAGCATTCGGGGAAACCGTGCAGCAACAACACCAGACGCCCGCCCCGCCGACCGCACTCCGCGTAATGGAGGCGTACCCCGTCCAGTTGCGCGTAATCATGGCGCACGCCGGGAACGAGACGGTCGGATTCCTGCGTCATAAGAAGGCAGTGACGAGTGACGAGTGACAAGTGGCGAGTTAAAGATAAGTCTTTTGTTTTAACTCGTCACTTGTCACCTGTCACTTGTCACTCTCGTAGTCCTAACGCTTTGGCTTCATCGTCCGGCACGTCTATGAACATGCGTAGGAGCGCGGTGGAGAAGGTCTTGCCCTGCGCGTCGGTCATCAGCGAGAGCGTGCCGCCGCCGCCGAGTGATTCGTGCAACAGGAAGTTGAGCGCGCCGAGGTTGTCTAACTCGAAGCGCTCGACCTCGCCTTTGCAGATGCCCTCGAAATGCTCTCTGACGCGCGCGGCTGTAACTTCGCGTACGAGCAGCGGGTAGAATTCCGCACGGAGCGCGATGAGGCCGACGTTGGCCGTGTCGCCTTTATCGCCTGAGCGTGCGTGTGCGAGTTTGACTAGTTGAACTTTCATAACTTAAACGGCGGGAGCGAGTCCCGCCCGGTGCAGGGCGAGCCAGTGGAAGCCTACGACGACGAGCGCGTGATTGATCGTGCCGTCCGCGATGAGCGCGGGCACGTCCGCGAGCGGGACGAGCCTGACGACGGTGTGCTCGGTGCTTTCTATCACGGGCTTTTGGCGTAGTTCGACATCGCGCGCGACAAACGTGTGTATCCAGTTGTTGTGAATCGCGGGGTTCGGGCGAACTTTACCCAGGCCGACTACATCGAGCGTCGCCGCGTAGCCCGTCTCTTCGAGCATCTCGCGCGCGGCTGCGTCCTCCGGCGACTCGCCCGCGTCCACCATCCCGCCCGGAATTTCGAGCGTCACCTCCTCCGAGCCGTGACGGTATTGTTCGATCATCACGACTTCATCTTTCGACGTGAGCGGGATGATGTTGATCCAGTCGGATGATTCGAGCACGAAGAAATCGTGCTGGCTTCCGCGATGCGGGCTGACGCTCACGTCGCGCCGCACCTGAAAGATGCGACAATCCGCGATGATCTCGGAGCTTTGACGCCGCCACAAGAGATCGGATGCTTTGCCGCCGTCGTCCGCTTCGACGCTCGCCACTGCTGTTACTTCTTCCCCACTCGCGCTCACGCTTCCGTCACCTCAATGCGCGGCTCGATCTCCGTCTTCGGGATCAGCGCAGGCCAGTAGGCGACGATCTCTTCCACCTTCGGACGCCCGCCCGCAAAACCCGTCACGCCCGGCGGCCCCGTCAGGATGAGCGGCGCGATCTCTTTCGTGAAGCGTTCGACCGCCGCGCGCGATGCGCCGCGCACGCCGACTCTCAGTTGCACTTCCGGCAAATCCGCAGACGGCTCTCCGGCAAGCTTGCCGTGCGTCGCGTTCGCGCCGACGAACTCCGTGAGAATTTGATCGAACTGCAAGCCGAGCCGTTCGAGCCGCGCGCGCAAAATCTTGTCAGCCGCCTGCGCTTTGGCGTAAGCATCAGGCCACGAATAGACGAGCGTGCCGACGGCCTTGTAGCCCGCCGAATAACTGATCGAGACTTTCAAGAACTCCGTCGCCGGACGACCCTTGATGCCGTGCACGCGCACGCGATTCATTCCAGCCTCTTCGAGCCGGATCGAGGTGAAGTCCGCGACGCAGTCGGGCGTGATGTACTCGTGCGGGTCGCCCATCTCGTAAACGAGTTGTTCTTTGATCGAAGGGATCGAGACGACGCCGCCCGTGCCTTCGTGCTTCGTGACGACGAACGTGCCGTCGGGCGCGGCCTCGACGATGGGGAAACCGACGTTCGCGAGATCGGGAATCGACTGCCAATCGAACTGGCAGTTGCCGCCCGAACACTGCGCGCCGCACTCGATGATGTGCCCCGCGATGGTTCCGGCTGAAAGCCTGTCCCAGTCGTCAGCGCGCCAGCCGAACTCGTGTATGATCGGTGCGAGCGTCAATCCCGTGTCGGTCGCGCGCCCCGTAATGACGACGTTTGCGCCCCTGTTCAAAGCCTCGACCATCGGCCACGCGCCGAGATAGACGTTCGCGCTCTGAATCGCGTCGCGCACCTTCGAGAGCGGCTCATTCGTGTCCATGTTGCGCAGTTCGATGCCGCGCGCGAGTAGTTCGTCGAGCCGCCCCATGATGTCGTCGCCCGTCACCGTGCCGATGCGCAGACGCCCGCCGAGGCCGAGTTCGCGCGCCACGTCTCGGACGGCCTCGGCGCAGCCCACGGGGTTCACGCCCCCGGCGTTCGCGGTCACGCGGATGTTGCGCTCCACGCATGCAGGCAAAATCTCGCGCATCAGCGGCACGAAGTCGCGCGCGTAACCGGCGCGCGGGTCGCGTGCGCGCTGCTTCTGCATGATGGACATCGTGACCTCGGCCAGATAGTCGAGCATCAAATAGTCTATCTGCCCGCCCTTGACCTGCTGCACGGGCGCATCGAGCATGTCGCCCCAGAACCCCTGCCCGCTCGCAATGCGAATCTTCTCTTTCATCTTTGATCCAAAAAAGGTTCAGGTTTCAAGTTTCAGGTTTCAGGACAGAGGTTCGCCGGTCTTTAACCTGAAACCTGAAACTTGAAACCTGAAACTTACTTTGCCGCGAAAAGTAAAAAGGTAAAAGTGAAAGCAAGAAGCAGTTCTCGCCTTTTGCCTTTTACCTTTTTATCCCGGCCTTACTTCGAGGATGTTCCGGTCGCTGGCTACTGCCCCGGCGTCGGAGTCGCATCAGGCGTCGCGTCGGGCGTCGTCATCACAGGGGCGCTGCGCCGACCGCGACGGCCTCGACCGCGCCGACCGCGCGCGCGGGTCGTCGTGCCGCCGCCGGCGTCCATTGCTCCGGTGGCTCCGCCGCCGGCCGCATCACTTCTGCCGTTAAACGTGAACGCACGCGACTCGCCGCGCACGCTCTGGATTCTGAGGCTGTTGCCTCTGTGCCACGCGCGCGTCGAGATAATGGTGGCGGGCAGTGTGTCGCCGAAGCGCATCGAGAGCGCGGTGTAACCCGGCCAACTGCGCGCGCTGAGCGTGCCGCTCTGCGTGGCCGAACCGGCCGTGATCGTGAAGGTGTTGGACGTGAGAGTCAGGGTCGCCTCGCCCGACATGCCGCCCTCCGCGTAATTGATCGTGCCGGTGTAGGTTCCGGACAGATCGGCCACGTCGCCGAACGTGCCCATGCCGGGCATGCTGCCGGTCTGGCCGCCGCCGGACATGTTCGAGTTCATGTTCGTGTCCTGCGTTTCCGTCGTGTCGCCTGACATGTTCGCGTTGCCCGAGGTGTCGCCGGTCATGTTGGCATTCGCGTCCATTGCGCCCGCATTGGCGTTGCGGCGAGCGCGCCGGCGGGCGCGGCGTGCCTGACGACGCGCGCGGCGACGCCCACGGCTGCGGGTCATGCTGCCGCTGTTCGTGTTCTGCTGCATCATGGTGTCGCCGGTCATGCCGCTGTTGGCGTTCTGCGCCGATGCGGGCAAATCCGCGCTGACGAAAACAGCCGCCACGAACAGGACTAAGAGACAGATCATTTTGCCTGTGATGTTTCTCTTCATAGTGATCTCACCCTCCGTTGGTATATCGCGTCGCACCTCGCTATAGGCCGACGGTTAAGCGTTTTCGCAAGACACCAGCGCGACCAGTCCCCTCCCGGCGCTCGACTCAATTTCCGTCTTCGACGGACGCCGAAACTTCGTCGCCGAAGCGTTCGTCGGCCGCTCTGCCCGCACGCGCCGCACGTCGGTCGCTTGACGCGTTACGCGCGCTCCGGGGCATCGCGCAAGCCACCCCCGTTTTGTCCTCCCGGCGGATTCGCGCGAGGGGATGAAAACCTATTCCGGTTAAGCTGCTAACTTTGCCCGTAGTTTCTCACAAGATGAAACCTGTTGCACGAAAAATCGTGCGCGCCCATCCGACCGCGCGCACCTCTTTTCTTCAGACGAGCGTCGGGGGCAGGACGAAATGGCCGAGATGCGCCCCGTCGTAGTTCGCGCTGACGCGCAAGGCCAACTCCAGCGCGTCGCGCGTCTGCTCCGGCGTGACGACCGCGTCAACGAACCCGCGCGCCGCAGCGTGCTTGGCGTCCAACTGCCGGTCGTAGTCCTCGCGCACGCGCGCCATCTCGGATTTCAAAGCCTCGTCCGGCTCCGCGCCTTCGCGTTTCAACTTGTCGAGTTGCGTGCCGAAGAGAGCCTGCACCGCCGAGTCGCCTTCCATCACGCCCATGCGACCCGTCGGCCAACTGAAAATGAAATCGGGGTCGAAGCCCTGCCCCGCCATCGCGTAATAGCCCGCGCCCGACGCGTGGTTGATGGTGAGGACGATCTTCGGCACGCTGGCCGTCGCCATCGCCTCGACGAAGCGCGCCCCGGCGCGGATGATGCCCGAGTGTTCCGCCTCCGCGCCGATCATGAAGCCCGACACGTCCTGTATGAAGACGAGCGGCGTGCGATGGCGATTGCACACCTCGATGAAGTAAGCGACCTTCTCGGCCGACTCCGTGTAGATGATGCCGCCGAACTTCGGCTGGCCGCCGCCCGCAGCAGCAGGCGGGCGAAACATGCCGCGACTGTTCGCGATGACGCCGACCTGTATGCCGCGGATGCGCGCGTGCCCCGTGATCATCTCGCGCGCGTAGTCGGCCTGAAACTCGTCCCAATGATTGCCGTCAATGATGCATTGGAGAACGCCGCGCGCGTCGTATGGCTGGCGGTGATCTTCGGGGATGAGTTCGTAGAGTTCTTCCGCCGCGCGCGCCGCCTCCGCGTCGCCGGCGACCGACAGCGAGCGCGACGGCGCGGCGACGGGCAGTTCCGAGACGAATTCCCTGATCCGTGCGATGCACTCTTCGTCGCTCTTGACGCGATAATGAGCGACGCCGGAAATCTCGTTGTGCGCGCGCGCGCCGCCGAGCGTCTCGTTGTCAATCGTCTGTCCGGTCGCGCCTTTGACGAGGTTCGCGCCGCCGAGTCCCATGAACGAAGTGCCTTCGACCATCACGATGATGTCGGAGAGCGCGGGCAGGTACGCGCCGCCCGCCACGCACGGCCCCATCACCGCCGAGATTTGCGGGACGCGGAGATACCGGCGCATGATCGAGTTGTAATAGAAGATGCGCGCCGCGCCGTACTGTCCGGGGAAGACGCCGCCCTGATACGGCAGATTCACGCCCGCCGAATCCACCAGGTAAATGATCGGCACGCGCGAGCGCATCGCGATCTCCTGCGCGCGCAGGATTTTCTTGATCGTCTCCGGCCACCACGAACCGGCCTTCACCGTCGCGTCGTTGGCGACGACGACGCATTCGCGCCCCCCCACACGCCCCACGACCGTGACCACGCCCGCCGCGGGCGCGCCGCCCTTGTACTCGTCATAGGCGACGAGCAGGCCGATCTCCTGCGCGTATGCGCCGGGGTCTAAGAGCAGCGCGAGCCGTTCGCGCGCGGTGAGCTTGCCCTGGCTGTGCTGACGCTCGATTTTGTCTGGGCCGCCGCCGCGCTCAAGTTTGGCCGCAAGGCGTTCGTAGTCCTCGACCAGTTCGCGCATACGCGTGCGCCTGCCCGCAGCGCCGGCGGAAGATAGTGGTTCTGACTTCATCGTGACACGTGGCCGCGCGAGCGTGCCCCCGGCAGGCACAACCCGGCGTCGTTCGTTCGTTGCTTAAATTTTATCGCCAAAGATGACTCAACATAACATAGGAGCGCGACGCGAGACAACGCGCCCGTTATGCGGCGCAACAGGCGGAAAGGTGATCGGCGGGGGCTGAGTTTTTCGGCCTTACGGAGTCTCCATAATCCTTTCCAACAGCGCGCTCAAGTTGGCCTTCTCCGGCACGCCTTCGAGGATGCAGACGCGCGCCCCGCGTCGTTCCATGACGACCAGACCCTCGCCCGTCGTGCGCCAGACGCGGCGCGTCTCGACGGGGACGCTCTGGCGCGTGTCGGCGATTGCGGCCTTGTAACGACGCCCCGTGCGTTTGACGTAGGCGTCGAAGAACTCCGTCGCGTCGCCTTCGGTGTCCCACGCCGTCAGTTGGGCGAGCAGGGTCTGGCGCGTCGCGCGGTTTTCATAGAGCGCGAAGCGGTCGCCGCCCCAACCCGCGACGGCCTTCTGCGATTCTTTCTCCGCACGTAAGTATTCGTCGAGTATCTGGAAATAGCTCCACTCGCCGTTCACGTCGTAGTCGAGCCGCAACCAGCCTTTGCCAAGCTGCGGGGCGATGTCGGGCAAGTTGATCTTGACGGGCGCTTCGCGCGCGAAATATTTTTCGGGGTGCAGTATCTGTTCGGTTGACTGGGGCAGATTTTTGTAGGCTTCGGAGACGAGCGGCCAGCCGCCGCGCCGGTAAACATGCGATGCCCATTCCATGCCCTGCTTGTAGGGAAAGAGGAGCGATTCGCGCAGCACGCGTGGCGCGCGCTCGATCTTTTCCGACGCGCTCGCGCCCGCGTTCATTGATTTCATCATCGCCGCGACGCGCTTCAGATCGCGCATCACGTAGAAGGTCATCACGAGCGTCGCGTCGCCTTCGACGAGGGCGTGCGCGGCCAGTTCGGCGTCGGAGTCGCCCTTCGGCCAATCCTCGAAGCGGCGCAGGTTGAAGTGCTGATCCTGTAGGGCGTGCGTCAGTTCGTGCGCGATGACGGGCTGCTGGCCGTCGAGGTCAATCCAATCGGCAAGGTAGAACTCCTGCGTCTTCGGGTCGTAGTAGCCCGCCACCTGTTCGGTGAGCAGTTCGATCAGGAAGGAGCGCATCGCGAAGTCGGCGGGCACGAGTCCCAACTTCTTGAGCGCGATCTCGCCCGCGCGCAGTTCGGCGGGCGTCGTTTGCCGGTCGAGGTTGCGCACCAGCATGCGCTCGATCTCCGCGCGCGATTGCGCCCCGCTCTTGACGGCGCGGAGCACTCCGAGTTGCCTGATCTCGCCCGTCTCTTTCAAGACTTCGGCGGTCGCCGCCGCCACGCTCGCGCTGCGCGGGTTGACGGCCGCCGTGGGCGGCCTTTGCGGCGCGGCGACCTGCGCCGAGGAGTCTGGCGCGCGCCCCGGCAAGAGAGCCGTCACGCAGGCAAATGCGACGAGCAGGGCGCGACGCGCTTTCGTCCAGCCGGACTTTTTTCTCTTTGACATCTCTAACCTTTCGCTTTTATAGTCCGCAGACACGCGGCTCATTTCGGTAGTGTAGATTGCTCTCCGGCTGAGGGCAATCGAGCGGGAGGCTTTTATGATGGCAGAAACTGCTTTGGACGACCCTCTGTTCGACGTGTGGCACGAGACGACCCTGCGCGTGCGCTACGCCGAGACGGACAGAATGGGCGTCGTTTATCATGCCAACTACCTCGTCTGGTTTGAAATCGGTCGCACCGAGTTCTGTCGCGCGCGCGGGTTCGCTTACCGCGAGATGGAAGAAAATTCCGACGCCTTCCTCGTCGTCGCCGAAAGCTACTGCCGCTACAAAGCCCCGGCCTTCTACGACGACGAACTCATCGTGCGCACGCACATCACCGAACTGCGCCGTCGCTCCGTCCGCTTCGGCTACGAAATCCTGCGCGCCACGGACGGCCTCATCATCGCCGAAGGAGAGACCGGCCACGTCGTCACGGACGGCAACGGGCGCGTCAAATCAATGCCCGAATATTATCGCGACCTGCTCTCGGCCGTCCCCGAAGAAGACATCCACACCTCGCAACTCCCGCAGCGCATCGAACCCGTTCCAGAGAACAGCGCGCCGTGAGAAGCAGGGATGAAGTTTGAGGGATAAGTAAGGAAAAAAGCGTGGCCGCTCAACTCGGGCGGCCACGCTTTCCGGTTTTGCGCGCAATGGCGGCTCGCGCTGTTGCGCGTTAATTACTTGCCGCTGTTCGCGCTCTTGTCACTTGACGCCGAACCTGCCGCTCATCAGCGTCGTGCCCCAGTGGATTTTAACTTCGCCTTCGCCATCCTCGTCCGTGAGGTCAATATCCAACAGTTCCGCCGAGTCGGACGCCTTACTAAGTTTCAAGGGCAACTCGGCCACGTAGCCCTCTTTCAGCGCGGGCGCGCCCCAGACGCCGGTCTTCGGGTGAAAGGCGAGCGTCCACGCGTCGTCGCCCGTGCGGCGCACCCAGAGCGAATACTTGCCCGCCTTCAATTCCTTGTCGCCGACCATGAGATCGGCTTCCGTCGTGATCTCCGTCGCCTGGTTCATGCCGACGCGCCAGACCGTGCCGACCGGGGCTTGCGCCAGTAGGTCGCGGCCTTTCATGGCGGGGCGACCGTAGTTGATGGAAATCTTCTTGCCCTTGACTGTGACTGTGGCGTCGGCACGCGGGGCGGGGGCTTCTTTCTGCGCTTTCGGCGCGGCTGTGTTCTGCGCGGGCGCGTCGGCGTTTTGCGCGGGCGCGTTGGCGTTCTGCGCCTGCGACGAGCATGCGCAACAGAGCAATAACAGCAGTGGTAAAAGTTTGCGGGTCTTCATCAGGAGTCCTCCATGACTGTTCGTATGGTATCGGAAACTATGCCGCCGATTATAGACGGGGCGGGAGCGAATGTCTTATCGAGACGACGCCGTCGGAAGACCGTCTCATGATTCGTGTGGCAGCGAGAGACGCGAGATTTCGCGCGCGCGCCCGGTTTCGTCGTCAACGTCTATGACGGCGGCGCAGATGCGGACGTTACCGGAAGAATGTTCGGCGCGCCGGTGCGTGACCGAGGTGAAGCGCGCGATCACATCGTCTTTGTCCATGCCGATGACGCCCGCGTAGCTGCCCGTCATGCCGATGTCGGAGAGGTAGGCGGTGCCTCCGGGCAGGATGCGCTCGTCGGCCGTCTGGACGTGCGTGTGCGTGCCGACGACCGCCGACACGCGCCCGTCCAGAAACCACCCCATCGCACTCTTCTCCGAAGTCGCCTCGGCGTGCATGTCCACGAGGCGCACGCGCACATCCTCCGGGATCGAATTGACCAACTCGTCGGCGACGCGAAAAGGATCGTCCGACGCGCCCATGAAGACGCGACCGATGAAGTTCAAGACGGCGACGCGCACGCCGCGCACTTCGCCGATCCACACGCCTGCGCCCGGCGTGCCCGGCGGGTAGTTGGCGGGGCGAAGCAGACACCCGTTGCGTTCGATGTAGGGGATCACGTCGCGCTTGTCGAAGATGTGGTTGCCGGAGGTCATCACGTCAATGCCGCTCTGGAAGAGTTGGTCGGCGAGGGTCGGGGTGATGGAGAAACCGCCCGCGACGTTTTCGGCGTTCATCACGGCGAGGTCAATGCGGTGCTGTTCGCGCAAGTCCTGTATCCGCTCTAGAACAGCCACGCGCCCCGGCTTCGCCACCACGTCGCCGATCATCAAGACTCTCATCAGTCGTGCGCCTCAAAAAGAAAGTGACAAGTGACAAGTGACGGGTAACAAGTCAGAAAAGCGAGCCGCTTCATCTTGTCACCTGTCACTTGTCACTTGTCACTAAAAAGAGATGGCGGAGGGACATCCGCGAAGCCGTTCCGAAGCCGTAATTGAACCTGCACTCAACAGGTGGGTGTCCTTTTGTGAGCCGCGGCCTTTGGCAGTTCCTTAACGATGAAGGAATGCACTGGCTATCGAAGCGGCGTCGGACTCCCTTATCAACGGCATTGGCTCAACATGGGAAATCGGTGACGAACCACGCAGAATAAATTCCCTCAGCCAATGCGGATACTAGCATAAATCGGCGACCCGATTGTCAATTTTCAACCCCTAAAAACAGGCTCTCGAAACTTGACAACCGGCGTCGGTTTTTTCTCGATTTTCAGGTGAAAGAGATGTTGCTCTGGTTGGCGGTCTGCTGTTCGGCGACGGTGCGCGCCTTGAGCAGGCGGTCGAGCAGGTCGGCGCATTCGCCGCTGCGCGCGGCCAGTTGCGAGTCGGCCTGTTCGTGCAGGCGTTTGAGGCGATGCAGTTCGTCGGCGATATGGAGCGCGGCTAAGATAGCCACCTTGAGCGAATCAACCGTGAGCGTGCCCGAAGAGATTTCGCGCATGCGACGGTCAACAAACTCGGCGAGTTGCGTAACGTATTCGCTGTCGCCGTCCGAGCGGATGTTGTAAATCTGGTTATAGATTTCCACGCGGATGGTGGGTGTGCCGGGGGCTTCGCCGGGACTTTTGATGGCGCTCATAACTTACTCGGGTTCTCCGCCGATCATTTCCTGACGACTTCGGCCATCTCTGGGTCGAGCACGGCGACGGCGTCGAGCATCGCTTCGACCTTCATGCGAATCATGTCGCGCTCGGACAAAAGACGCTCGACCTGCGATTCGAGGCGTTCCTTCTCGTCGAGCAGGTTGCCCAACTCGCGCCGCGTGGCGGCGACATCGCGTTCCAATGCTTCCTTCTCCTGACGCAACGTCTTCGTCAGTTCGATGGTGCGGTAAATCTTATCTTCTAAGTGTGAGAATTTCTCCAGTCCGGTTAATCCGACCATCGCCTCTCCTTCACCACAAAACGGCAATTCAAAATTGCCGACCGATTATGCGACTTCGCGACTCCGAGCGCAAGAGGGAAAGAGCAGAGGCCTGGGGTGAGCGTTGAGCGGTGGGAAGAAATCAGTTTTGCTTTTCACTAACCTCTCATCTCTCACCTCTGACCCCCGCTTTTACCGCTTCAACTGCGCGCCGAATTTCTCTTCCAGAGTATTGACGATGCGGCCGTGCAATTCGTCAACTTCCTCGTCGCGCAGCGTCCGATCATCCGCCCGGTATTCCATTCTAAGCGTCACGGAGCGTTGGCCTTCGGGCACGCGCTCGCCCTCGTAGACGTAGACGAGCATGACGCGGCGCACCTGTTCGAGGTTCAACGCGAGCACGGCGCGCCGCATCTCCGCAAAGGTCACGCTCCTCGGCGCAACGAGCGACGCGTCGCGCATGACCGGGGGGAAGCGCGCGAGCGGCGCGTAGCGCACGCCCGACTCGCCCGCCGCGAGCAGCGACGCGAAATCAACTTCGGCGACGTAAACCGGCTGCTTGAATTTATAGGCGGAGGCCACGTCGTCGGCCAGCCTGCCGAGCGTGCCGACGGCGCGCCCGTCGAGCAGGATTTGCGCCGCCTGCCCTTCGCGCAGATGCCTCGCGCTCGTCCGGGCAAACTCCGGCGAGGCGATCTTCATGGCGGCGAGCGCGGCTTCGAGCGCGCCTTTCAGATCGTAGAAATCGAGTTCGCGCGACGCGCCCGCGTGCCCTTCCTCGGTCGCCATGCCCGTCGCAACGAGCGTGCAGGTCTCGATCTCGCGCGGCTGTCCGCCCGCTTCCGGCGCGGACGCGAACACGTGCCCCATCTCGAAGAGGCGCACGTCGCGCGTGCCGTGGTTGAAGTTGTGGCGCACCGAGCCTAACAGACCGGCGAGTAGCGTCGGCCGCATGCGCGCCGCGCCTTCGATGATCGGATTGCCGAGCGTCACGAATTGCTCCGACTCGACGGCGCGCCCGACGAGTCCCGGCAGCAACTCGAACTGTTCGTCGTGCGTCGTGTCAATGAAGCTGAACGTCAACGCCTCGTCGAACCCGCATGCGTTCAGCGCGCGCCGCGCTTCGCGCCTGCGACCCTCGTGGGCGCGGTATTCGCCCGCGACGTTGGTGGCCGGCAGGGTGTCCGAAACTTTGTCGTAACCGAAATGTCGCCCGACCTCTTCGACCAGGTCTTCTTCGATCCGTATGTCCGTGCGCCACGAAGGGCTGACGAAGTCCGCTTTCGCCTCGGACGCCGCAGCAGCACTTTGCTCCATCCCCCCGGCGGCGGCGGATTGCCCCGCACCGTCCGCACCCGCCTGAAGCTCGATGCCGAGCGCACCGAGGATGCGTATCGAGTCCTGCGACGGCACGTCCAGCCCGGTCAGTTCCCTGACGCGCGCGAAGCGCAGGGAGACGACTTGCGGCGTGGGCGGTTGCCGGCGGATGTCTATCGTGTCGGTTGTCGTCGTGCCGCCCGCCAGTTCCGTGATGAGCGCGGCGGCCCGCGCCTGCGCGCGCAACTGCCCTTCCGGGTCAACGCCGCGCTCGAAGCGATCCGAGGCTTCGGTCTGGAAGCCCAGCGTGCGCGTCGTGCGCCTGACGGACGCGGGCGCGAAGTGTGCCGCCTCGATCAGAACGTCAACGGTCGTGTCCGAGATTTCGGTCTCCGCGCCGCCCATCACGCCCGCAATCGCGACGGCGCGCAGGGCATCGGCAATGACGAGCATTTCCTCGTCGAGTTCGCGCTCAATCCCGTCGAGCGTCGTGATACGTTCGCCCGCGTGCGCGCGGCGGACAACGAGGCGACGTTCGTTCAGCTTCTCCAGATCGAAGGCGTGGAGCGGCTGCCCCAGTTCGAGCATGACGTAGTTGGTGATGTCGGCGACGTTGTTGATCGAACGCTGCCCGACGGCTTGCAGGCGCGCCACAAGCCACGCGGGCGACGGCGCGATGCGCACCCCGCGCACGACGCGCGCCGTGAAGCGCGGGCACAGGTCTGCGGCCTGCACCTCTACGGACGTGAATTCCCCCACCCGGCCGTCCTCGCTCGACGCACGCATCTCAGGCCAGCGCAACGCGCCGCCCGTGATCGTACACACCTCGCGCGCGACTCCCAGATGCGACAACAGATCGGGGCGATTCGACAGCATGGCGATCTCCAACGTGAAATCGTCGCCCGCCTCATGCACGGCTTCGACCTCAAGCCCCACCATCGTCAAACGCTCGCGCAGTTCGCCCGCCGTCAAGCGTGCTCCCGTCAATTCGCGTAGCCAGTTGTAGCTGATGTTCATAAGTCGTCAGTTGTCAGTCGTCAGTCGGTCGTCAGTTGTTATTGCTTGTCTCTTATTCAACGCTGAAGCTCATCACTCGCGCGGTTTAGACAAACAACTGACAACTGACGACTGACAACTGACAGTTTTAATTAAACTGTTCGAGGAAACGCACGTCGTTCTCGAAGAGGAGGCGTATGTCGTCGAGGCCGAAATTCATCATGCACATGCGGTCTATGCCGAAGCCGAAGGCGAAACCGGAGAACTCCTGCGGGTCAATGCCCACCGCGCGGAGCACGTTCGGATGCACCATCCCCGAGCCGCCAAGTTCGATCCAGCCCGAACCTTTGCACAGGCGGCAACCCTCGCCGTCGCACTTGAAGCAACTGAAGTCGAACTCCGCGCTCGGCTCTGTGAACGGGAAGTAGGAAGGGCGGAAGCGCGTGCGCGTCTGCGGCCCGTAGAGGCGGCGCAGGAATTCAGTCACAGTGCCTTTCAGGTGTCCCATCGTGACGCCGCGATCAACCAGCAGCCCTTCGAGTTGGAAGAACATCGGGTTGTGCGTCGCGTCGGGCGTATCGCGGCGGAAGACCTTGCCGGGCGCGATGACGCGCAAGGGGGGACGGCGTCGCTGCATGGCGTGAATCTGCACGGTCGAAGTTTGCGAACGCAAAGCATAGCCTTCCGAAGTGTAGAACGTGTCCTGCGGGCTGCGCGCGGGGTGCGTCGGCGGAATGTTGAGCGCGTCGAAGTTGTAAAAGTCGGTCTCGATCTCGGGGCCGTCCTCGACCGTGTAACCCATCGCCACGAAGATGTCTTCGATGCGCTGGCGGACGAGCGTGATCGGGTGTTGATGCCCGCGACGCGGGCGACGCCCGGGCAGCGTCACATCAATGCGCTCTCGCTCGACGCGCAAACGCGCGACGTAGCTTCCCAGCAAGCTCTCGGCTTCTTCGAGCTTTCCGCTCATCTCGGCTTCAAGCTGTTGCGCCTGTTGCCCGAACGCCGCACGCTCCTCCGGCGCGACGCGCCCGATCATCTTCTTGAGATTGGCGAGCGCGCTCTTCTTGCCCGTATGGCGCGTGCGCAGTTCACCGATCTCTCGCAAGAGAGTTTCGGCATCGCTTGATTTCAATGCGTCAATGCCGGCCGACGCATCCGCACCGCGAAAACGTGCGAAGCGTCCGAACTCTTGCTCGAACGCTTCGCGCACCGCTTCGATTGGCGGCTGTTCCCTGACTTCCGAACTCATTCAGAAACCCCCGACTGGTAAATGGCGAATGGTAAATGGTGAATGGTGAAGCGGAACTGTTTTATCCGTTCACCATTTACCATTTACTGTTCACCCTCTTCTTAGGCCGCTGCCTGCTGCTGCCCGTTGCTGATGGCGTTCTTGGCCTGCCCGGCCAGTTCGGCGAAGGCGTCCGGCGAGTTGGCGGCGAGATCGGCCAGCACTTTGCGGTCGAGTTCGATCCCGGCGACCTTGAGGCCGTGCATGAACTGCGAATAATTCATGTCGTTCAAGCGCGCCGCCGCGCCGATACGCACTATCCACAGGCTGCGGAAGTCGCGCTTCTTGAGTTTGCGACCCGTGTAGGCGAAATTCAGCGCGCGGTCTACCGACTCGCTCGCCTGCCGGAAGAGTTTCGACTTCGTGCCGCGATAGCCCTTCGCTAATTTAAGAATCTTCTTGCGCCGTTCCGTGCGCTTATTTCCACGTTTTGCCCTCGGCATAACATTCTCCTCCTTCAATCAAAGGATGAACGATGAACGATGAACGATGAATGAAAGCAAATAAATTTACTTCATCGTTCCGCGTTCCGTCTTCATCATTTCTCCTAGCTTCTCCCGTAGGGCAGCATGTCTCTGAAGCGCTGCTCGTCGGACTCGGACACGAGCGTGTCAATGTCGAGATGGCGTTTCCGTTTTTGCGTCTTGCTGGTCAGGATGTGGCGCGCGTGCGAGTGGCCGCGTTTGAACTTGCCGCTCGCGGTTGTGCGCACGCGTTTGGCCGCGCCCTTGTGTGTTTTGAGTTTTGGCATAATAACTGCTCCTTACTTGACTAAAAAATATCTTATTGCGACGACGTGCCGCCGCCGCCCGTCTCCGTGGCTATCGGCAACACCGGCGCGGCCGGTTTCGTGCCGCCTTCGGTTTTCGCGCCGCCTCCGCCGCTGGTCTTCTGCTTCTTCGGCGTGAAGATGAAAAACATCTGATTGCCTTCCATCCGGGGGCGCGATTCGACTTCGCCGAACTCGGCCAGGTCTTTTTCCAGACGTTGCAACAACTCCGCGCCGAGTTCGCGGTGCGTGATCTCGCGACCGCGGAAAAAGATGGTCGCTTTGACTTTATCGCCGTCCGTCAGCCAGTCGCGCGCGTGCTTCATCTTGAAGTTGTAGTCGTGGTCGTCCGTGCCCGGACGGAACTTCACTTCCTTGACCGTGATCGTGACCTGCTTCTTCTTCGCCTCTTTCTGCTTCTTGCTGTTCTCGTACTGGAACTTGCCGAAGTCAATGATGCGACAGACGGGCGGGTCGGCCGTTGCCGCCACCTCGACCAGATCGAGTCCTTTGTCGCGCGCCATGCGAATGGCGTCGCGCGTGTTCAAGATGCCGAGTTGCTCGCCGTCGTCGCCGATGACGCGCACTTCCGGCACGCGAATCCGGTCGTTGATGCGCGCGGAGGGTGTCCGGCGTGTGTCAGGACGCTGTCCGCGTCCGCGAAAACTTGGTGAGATTGCTCCACCTCCTGAGTTAGGAGTTTCAGATTGCAGGTTTCAAATTTCAAGTCTGAATTTCTTCAACCTGAAACCTGCAACCTGAAACTCAGGTATGTGTCAATGCGCGCGACTCGATGAGGGCGCGCGCCATCCGTTTGAAATCATCGCCCGCTCGTCTCACGCGAAAGATTTACGAGTCCGCCCGGCGCGCATGAAAAGCAACAAGCGCGCAACGCGCCCCATCGGCCACAGAGGGGTCGAAAGAAAAACCCGTCGGACACGAGCGGCGGCCTTCGCGGAAGCAAAAGCGTCAACCTGATTCTGAATTTCGCGTTCGTCTTTAGGTAACGAACGAATTTTAGATCGGATTCGACAGAAGCGCCTTTGCCGCGCGACGCCGCCCGATTTGGTGGCGGGTCGCTCGTGATTAGAATCGAAACGTCGTTCGAGTTCGCATCAACATAAAAAGCAAAGGTCTTCCGGAGCTCGCTGTCGAAAAAAGAAAATGGTAGGCTCGTGCGGATTTGAACCGCAGACCCCTACCGTGTCAAGGTAGTGCTCTACCCCTGAGCTACGAGCCTACAAATACCAACATCAAACGCTTCAAACACTCTGAAAACGGACTTGTAAAGTAACAAACGCCCCGCGCCCATGTCAAGCAAGCGTCTCACCTCCGACATCCCCGCACATTCTCAAACCTCTCAAGTAATAATCCTTACGTGGCCGCATTTACAGCCCATTTTCGCAGTATAATCCTGCAAGAGGTAACGTGGTAGCTGCCACGTTTGCCGCCCGACACCCGCACGCACCCGACCCGCAAGCAGTGCGGCTCTAAATCATCAGAGGCTACAGCGGGCGGGTGAAGCCGGGCACTGGAAAGCCCCGCATGAGGCAAGTCCCATGATGATTAACTCTGAAACCCTTCCTACCATCGCCGCGAAACGGCTATCCCTGCGCTGGCTGGCCGACGATGACGCCTCCGCCCTGTTCTCTATTTTCTCCGACCCGGAAGTAATGCGGTATTGGAGTTCGCCGCCGCTCGCCGATCCGGAAGGTGCGCGCAAGCTGCTCGCACACATCCACGACAGCTTCCGGCAGCGGACTCTTTTCCAGTGGGGCATTGCGCGACGCACGGATGACCGCGTCATCGGAACATGCACGCTCTTCCACCTGGACGTAGACAACCGTCGTGCCGAACTGGGTTATGCCCTCGGCCGTGAGCACTGGAAGAAGGGCTATATGCAAGAGGCTCTCGCAGCGTTGCTCGGTTTCTCTTTCGACAAGTTGAATATGCACCGGATTGAGGCTGACGTTGATCCGGGGAACGCCTCGTCCATAAAAACACTGGAGCGGCTGGGCTTCCAAAAAGAAGGCTATCTGCGCGAGCGTTGGCTGGTCGGCGGCGAGATTCAGGATGCGCTCTTTTACGGCCTGCTCCGGCGTGAATGGCAGGATGGCAGGGCTATCTAACAAGCCCGTGAAGCTGACTTCTTTTCCGTTACGCTCCAGCCCCCATATTAATTTCCCGGTCGCGCCCTACTACAAACTACGGATGGTTCTTCGATCTTTTTTGAGGCGGGGGTTTCGGGTGTTTTTCCCAATGAGTAAGTAGAGCCTTATGGTGAGGGCAAAGACGCACCCCGCGCCCGCTGCATGTATGGATCGCAACGGGCGCGGGGTGCGCCTCTGTCCCCACTAAGTTTTAGACCTTTGATGCTCGACGCCTCTTCCCCGGCGGAGGGGACAGGCGCGTTACATCCTGTCCATGGCGTGTTCTTCTACTAGCAGGAGAAGGAACACCGGCGCCAGCAATACCTATTATTATCCTGAATGCACGGCCCCGGGTCTGGAAGCGTGAAGCAGTATGCTTCCTGCTCCTCGCAACTGCTACAGCATGGCATGGCGGCGGTCTGCGTGACGGTGAGGTCGGAAGACGCGACGATGAAACCCACACACAAGACGACGAGCATGGTGAGTTTGCGCAATAGTCTGAGTTTATCTGTCCGGTTCATGTCTTTAGCCTTTCTGTTTGAGGTCTGTTGATGAGGTGGCAATTTATCTACCTGAATTGGAAACCGGCTTGCCTACCGATTTCTGTAGATCACGAGCGCGCCCCGCAAAGCCGGCGCGCATGAAGGCATCAATCCGAGCCGTGGTCGCCGGGACGGTTGGCTGCCAGTTGGCTCAAGACTTCATTTTCTTCGGGGGTCGCCAGTTGTCCGACCCAGGAGTTTTTCACGATGCCCTTATCGTCAACCAGTATGAGCGTCGGCGTGGCGCCCGCCCCGGTCGCTGACGGCGACGCCTGTTTGACCTCGTGGACGGAGATTCCGAGTTCGCTCAGATACTTCTTGCCGTCCGCTACGTCCTGCGGCAACACGGCGAGTAAATGCACGCCGGGACGCCCCGCCGTCTCGCGCGTCAGACGCTGGTAAAAGGGCGCGCTCTGCGTGCAGTAGCGGCAATCACGCGAGAGCACGAGCACAAGGGTGTTGCCGTTCTTCGCCCAGTCCACACCGGGCAGGGCGGCCTTCGTGCCGGCGGGGATTCTCGGATTGACGCTGTGCGCGGGCGCGGCCTCGTTGCCATTGAAAAAGAATTTTTTGACGAGGACGCCGCACAGTAAAAGCGCGACGACGATGATAGCGATGTTGGCGAGAAGTTCGGTCTTTTTGTAGAGTCGTTCTGACATAAAATTGCCCTCACATTTCATCTGGAATGAGAGATCGGAGATAGCCTTGTCGCGCCGGTTTGCGCACGCGTCGAGAGCCGCCAGTGAAGGAGCGGCGCGGGTTGCCGACGGAATGGTGCGGATGATTATCGGCGCGTGAGGGCTGCCACATCGTGTTCTTTGTGATCTCGCTTTGACGTTTAGATTAGCGAGAAGGTGAAGTTCGCTAACCAACCGATCTTCGGGGAAGGTAAACTTATATACCCGCCCCCGTAGCCTGTCAATACTGAACCGGGCGGGGTCTGCAAGGCCGCTCCCGGACTTTCGGAAGAAGGTGGGTTTGAGCGCCACCCTCTTGCGTCAGCGTTTTTTGCTTTGGGAAGCGGGCGTGTGTTCGACGCCTTCGTGCTTCGGGTAGCCGGGGAGTCTGTCCGGCAAGTCTAGTTGGTCGTCAATTAGCACGTCCACGCACACTCCGGCCGCCCGTGCATACTCCAACAAAACCGGAAGCGGCGGCTGGCCTGTCCCGACTTCGTAAGCGGATACCGTCGTCCGGGAAAATTTCTCCTTAAGTCCTAAACGCTGTAGCATTCCGTCCTGAGAGAGTTCGAGGGCGAGACGAATTTGCAGCAACTTCTCGGGCAGCCGTGCTGATTTCGGGCGGGGCACGCGCGCCATCAGAAGTTACCTCCCGACGCAACGTTGTCCGATCTACCCTTGCCCGTAGCCAGAGATGTGGCTAAACTTGATTCGCTTTCGGTTGTCGCCAGGAAAGTAGAGAGTCCGTGCATCGTGGCGATGCTCATCACTCGTGAGTGGGTGAGGGCGAGCTAGACATGCGACCGTTGCCAGTTGTTTTCACAGATAGATCGCGCGCATCATAGCAGAGCGGGCGTTAATCACCCTCATTCTCATTCTCTCTTTTCTCACTTCGTCTCTACTCTCAACTCGATGCGGGCGGAGACGAGCAGGCTCAACATGGCCTGGCACAACGCACGCGCCCAGCCCCCACCCTCCGCACCAAGTTTGCAGCGTGCGTTCGCGCGTCGGCCGTAAAGGAGGATAGGCAAGATGATTCAGGCGACGATCCTCTATGTCGAAGATGATGAATTGTTGCGACTGACGGTGCAGGACACGCTTGAATTGGAAGGCTGGCGCGTCGAATCGTGCAGCGACGGTCTCGCGGCTCTCTCGCTTTTGGAGAGCGCGCAGCGATACGACCTGCTCCTGTTCGACAACGAACTGCCCGGCGCGAGCGGGCTTGAACTGCTGCGCCACGTGCGCATGCTTCCCTACCGCCAGCGCACGCCCATCGTCATCATCTCGGCGACCGACTGCGTGCGCGAAGCATATCGCGCGGGAGCAGATGCATTTCTGAAAAAGCCGGACGACATCAATCAACTCGCCTCGACCATCGCACGCCTGCTGGACGCTTCCGCCAGTACGGAGACAACCCCCCCGAGCGGGCGGTAAATCCTGCGAGAGGCGATAAAGCGCGGCCTGCGGCTTTCGCAAGGCCGCAGGCCGCGCTTTATCGCCTCTCAGGAACTCTCATCCGATCACGCGCTGGCGGCTTCGGCGGAGACCTGTTCCCATTCTTCGTAGAGCGAGCGCAGGCGCGCGTCTCCTTGCTGGTATTCGTCGTTGAGCGCCATCGCGCGACCCGCGTCGCGCGAGACTTCGGGGCGGGAGAGTTCGTCCGAGAGCGCGGCGAGTCGCTTTTCGACTTCCGCGATCTCGCTCTCGATCACCTGCGCCGTGCGGGCGGCGTGCGATTTCTTCTTGCCGCCTTTGCCGTCCGGGGGCACACCTTTGCGCGGGGCGCTCGCCGAATTACCGCCTTGCGAGGCGGGGCGCGCCGTGGCGGTCTTCGGAGGCGGCGCGCTCGCCACCTTCTCTCGCGCGGCCTTCGCGCTCGCGGCCTCGGCGCGTGTGAGGGCTTTCCAATCGTGGTATTCGGTGTAGTCGCCGTCGTAATGCTCGGCCGCGCCCTGCCCTTCGAGCGCGAGGATTTGCGTCGCCACGCGGTCGAGGAAATAGCGGTCGTGGCTGATGGTGATGATCGTGCCTTCGTAGGCGTCGAGGGCTTCTTCGAGGGCTTCGCGCGAAGGGATGTCGAGGTGATTCGTCGGTTCGTCGAGGACGAGGACGTTGACGCGCGAATAGATCAACTTGGCGAGCGCGAGCCTTCCCTTCTCGCCGCCGGAGAGATCGCGGACGTGCTTGTACACGTCGTCGCCGACGAAGAGAAACTTCGCGAGGAAGCCCCGCAGTTCGCCCGCCGTCACGGTTGAGGGCGCGACGCGGCGCAGTTCCATGATGATCTCGTTGCGTTCGTCCAAATCGTCGAGTTGCTGCGCGTAGTAGCCGATGTTGACTTTCGTGCCCCAGCGCGCTTCGCCCGCAACCGGGGGAAGCTTATTCAAGAGCGTCTTGACGAAGGTCGTCTTGCCCGAACCGTTCGGGCCGATGACGCCCAGAGCTTCGCCGCGCGAGAGCGTGAACGTGATGTTGGTGGCGAGCACCTTGTCCGTGTAACCGACCGCAAGTTCTTTGACGATGAGCGTCTGGTTGCCCGTGCGCTCGACGCCCTTCAACTGGAAATTACCCTGCGACTGATCCGCGCGCACCGCTTCGACGCGGTCGAGTTTTTGCAGCATCGTGCGGCGCGATTTCGCCTGCTTGGTCTTCTGCCCCGCGAGGTTGCGACGGATAAACTCTTCGGTCTTGGCGATGAGGTGCTGCTGGTTTTCGTATGCGCGCCGCTGCGCCTCGCGCCGCTCCTCGCGCTCGACGAGGAAGGCCGAATAGTTGCCGTTGTAACTGACGGCCTTGCCGTTTTCCACTTCGACGATGCGGCGACACGAGCGGTCGAGGAAATAACGGTCGTGCGAGATGATGACGTAGGCCGAGCCATAGGACGACAGAAACTCTTCGAGCCATTCGACGCCCGCCACGTCCAGATGGTTCGTCGGCTCGTCTAAGAGGAGCACGTCGGGTTCGGCGAGCAGGAGGCGCGCCATGCCGAGACGGTTTTTCTGCCCGCCCGAAAGTTTCTCCGTCTCCAACTGCCACATCTCGCGCTCGAAGCCGAGGCCGAACAGAATCGCCTCGGCGCGCGCCGCGTACTCGAAGCCGCCCTCGCGCTCGAACTCGTGTTGAAGGTCGCTGTAGCGTTCGAGCACGGCGTCGAGGTCGTCGGTGGCTTCGGCCATGCGGTGTTCGAGTTCGTGCATTTCGTGCTCGATCTGCTGGAGGCGACCGAAGGCTGCGAGCGCGGACTCGTGGACGGTCATGCCCGGCTCGAAATCAACGTGCTGTTCGAGCAGGCCGAGATTGAGGCCGCGCGCGCGCACCACGTCTCCCTCGTCGGGCGTCTCCTCGCCGCTGACGAGGCGGAACAGAGTGGTCTTGCCCGCGCCGTTGCGCCCGACGAGGCCGACGTGTTCGCCCGGATTGATCTGGAGCGACGCGCCGCGCAGCACATCCTGCGAGCCGTAAGACTTATAAACTTCCGAGAGTCGAAACAGCATTAGTTAGAGTGACAGGTGACGAGTTGGTAAATCGTAAATCGCGAATCGTAAATAGAAACTGCTTTTTCTCTATTTACGATTCACGATTTACGAATTCACAATTACGAGGCTAACGCGGCGACGGTTACTTGCTGCTGTTCGCCGCGTTGGTGTTGGACGCGGGCGCGGGCGTCGTTGTTGTCGTCGTCGCGCCGCCGGTTGCGGGCGAGGCGGCGGGACTCGCCGCGCCGGTCGCCGGACTTGCGGCGGGCGAAGCTTGCGGACGGCTGCCGGCCGGTCGCAGGCTGCTCAAGCTGGTCGAACTGTTGAGCATGTCCTGCGCCAGATTGTTCGTGATTTTCGCCTCGCGCATGGCGACTTCGAGCATCGCGGCGTTCAAAATCTGCTTGCGCTGGTTAAGGATGTTCTCCGTCGCATCCTTGCGCACCTCCGGGTTTTCGAGCGTCAGGTTCTCGCTCTGCAAACGCTTGTCCGTGAGCTTGAAGATCGTCCAACGCCCGTTGGTCTGAAAGGGGGCGGTGTAGCTGCCGACTTCCATGCCGCTGAAGAAACGCGCGATCAACTCCTGCGGGAAGCCGCTCTGCTTCAGTTGGTCTTCGCTGAAGAAACCGATGTCGCCGCCGCGCAGGACGCTCTGCGAGTCTTCGCTCTTCTCGCGCGCGACGGTGGCGAAATCGCCCCCGCTCTTCAATTGCTGGTAGATGATGTCAATCTTCGTCTTGGCCTCGGTGTCGCTCTTGGCGTCGTTGGTCGCGCCGTTATCGGCCGGGTCAACGACGATGGCGGCCAGCCCCACCCCGCGCTGGCTCACGTAGCGCGCCTTGTTATTGTTGTAAAAGTCTTCCACTTCCTTATCGGTCGGCGGCTCGATCTTGGCCGAGGTGCGGTCGAGCAGTCTTTGGATCGCCAACTGGCGACGCGCGACATCGCGCATGGCCTCTTCGGTCTGCCCCGACTCCCTGAGCGCGGTCTCGAAAGCTTCCTTGGTTCCGAGTTGCTGTTTCTGCTCGTTGATGATCTGCGTTACATCTTCGTCCTTGGGCAGCAGGTTCTCTTTTTCGGCGCGCTGGAACAGCACCTCGCGGCGGATCAATTCGTCGAGCACCTGCAAACGCCCGGCGGCGAGTTCGAGTTGCGACATGTCGGAAAACTGCACTTGCTGGCTCTTGGCCTGCTGTTCGAGAATCTTGTCCACTTCGGTCAACGTGATCTTTTTGTCGTTGACCGAGGCGGCGACGGCCGTCCCCTTGCCGTCCCCGCCCGCCTTGCTGCGGTCGCAGGCGACGAAGACAACCGCGAGTGAAACGACGATGGCGAGAAGACTGTACTGTTTAGCGGCTCTGTACACTTTGGCTTTCTACTCCTTCTAACTTTTCTGTGGCGATTCTGAAAGAACTAGCATGCCCACAAGGGGCTTGCGCGCTTGACCTCTTGTAAAACTGTTTGCTATAAATTTTGGTTTCCCGCGTGTTCCAAGTCCTCACCGTGTGTGTTGGCGATCCGGCGCGGCGCGCTTTTACTTATTCGGAGGTACTCAGGCAATCATGGCAAAACGATGCGAAGTCTGCGGCAAAGGCCCGCAATTCGGTAACAATGTCTCCCACGCGAACAATCGCACCCGCCGGCGTTTCAACCCCAACCTGCAAGAAATCCGTGTGCAACGCCCCCAGGGCGGCAACGTGCGCATGCGCGTTTGCACCAGTTGCATCAAAGGCAACAAGATAACGAAAGTGGCGCAAACGGCAAAAGCAGCGGCGTAATCAAGGGATGAGGGATGAAGGAAAACAAAGCTGGCCGACCGGCCTGAGTGTTTTTCTTGTTCATCCCTCAGCCTTCATCCCTTCTAATTGCTATCACGTCAATCTCGACGCGCGCGTCGCGCGGAAGTCGCGCGGCCTGCACGGTCGAACGCGCGGGCGGCTCGTTTGAAAAATAACGGCCGTACACTTCGTTCATCGCCGCGAAGTCGTTCATGTCGGCCAGAAACACGGTCGTCTTAACCACCCCTTCGAGACTCGTCCCCGCCGCACGCAAAACCTCCGCGAGATTGCGCAAAACCTGTTCGGTCTGCTCCGCGATTCCGCCTTCGACGAAGACGCCCGTCCGCGGATCAATCGGTATCTGCCCCGACGTGAACAC
>DATHAZ010000034.1:0-12569 GCA_035296445.1 Pyrinomonadaceae bacterium
CTTGCTTCCTTTGCGCCTTTGCGCCTTTGCGTGAGTTAACTTCTTTGGAAAGCATTATTCTCACGCAAAGGCGCAAAGGCGCAAAGGAAGAGTTTTAGTTTTCAAATGCGCACTGAGCCTTAAGTTTAGAACTGTAGGCGCACGCCGAGTTGAATCTGCCGCGCGGAGGTGACGGTCGAGCGGATGCGCCCGAAGGTCGGGAGCGGCGTTTCGTTGTCGGCCGCGCCCGCGAAGACGGTCAGGCCGGGCGGCGCGAAGTTGGCGCGGTTGAAGAGGTTGAACGCCTCGACGCGAATCTGCACGCTCGTGTCTTCGCCGAGCGGCGACGCGAAGCGGATGTTCTTTATCGCGGAGAGGTCGAAGGTGCGCAGGTTCGGCCCTATGAACGCGCCGCGCCCGGTGTTGCCGAGCGTGCCCGCCGGTTGGAGGACGAAGGCGTTCGGGTCGAAGTATTGATTGGGGTCGCCCGTGACGGCCGTCTCGTAGGTGTAGCCGGGGGCGATGCTGGCGCGGTCGCGCCCGATGCCGGGGCCGAGCGACGGCTGCCAGAGCGAGCGCGAGCGGTTCGCCTGCACGAAGACGGTCAAGGGATTCCCGCTCCTCGCCTGACCGATTCCGGCCAACTGCCAGTCGTCGAGAAGCGCGCCCGCCCAGCCGTCGAGGTTCTTCGCGTAGGGAATCTTCCAGACGAAGTTGACGACCCAGTTGTGCTTGGCGTGATAGTCGGCGAGTCCCTTGTTGTAGTTGAAGCCGGGGAATTCGGGGAAGGCTGTCGTCGTGCCGTTCGTCGCGTCGGAGAAGAAGGTCGAAGCCTGCGTCGTGTCTATGTTGCGCGAGAAGGTGTAGGACGACTGCACGTTGAAATCCTGATTCCAACGCTTGCGCACCTCGAAGATCATCGCGTTGTACCAAGAGTTGCCGTCGCTGCTCTTGAGTTCGATGGTCGAGAAGGCGGTGTTCTGGCGCGGCGCGCCCGCCGGGAAGAAGGGCGTGCCGTCAGGCCGTATCTGCGGGACGGCGATGTTCACGTCGTTGCTGCGGAGAAGGTGTACGCCGCGCGAACCGGCATAGCCGAGCGTGACGACGGTTTGCCACGGCAGTTCGCGCTGGAGGTTCAGGTTGTAGACATTCAGGTACGGGTTGTCGAGGTTGAACTGGATGGGGCGAATGGAATTGGCGAAGGCGCACGAGAGCGGCGCGACGGGAAAGGCGGGGCGGCAGGGCGACGTGGGCGTAAACCCGATGGCGATGCGCGGCGTGGCGGGCGGGTTCGTCACCGTCACGATCAAATTCTGCTGGTTGTTCGTGTTGAAATAGATGCCGTAGCCGCCGCGAAGGCTCGTCTTACCGTCGCCGAACACGTCCCACGCGAAGCCGACGCGCGGCGACAAATTCTTGCGCGTCGGGTTCTGGTAGAGCAGTCCCGTCGTGGGCGCGCGGTCGGTGAAAATCTCCGGCAGGGCGGAATCGCGCCCCTGTAGATCAACCGGCATGGTCGTCGTCTCGTAGCGCAGCCCGGCGTTGATCGTCAAACGCTCGTGGAGGCGGAAAGCGTCCTGCACGTAGCCGGCGAAGAGTGTGAAACGCCAGTAGCGGTCGAGCGCGCCGCTCGCGGGCAGGCCGATGAAACTCTGCGGGGTGTTCGACAGGAAGTTTCGCAGGTTGGAGAACGTCCACGTGCCGAGCGAGAAGGTCGGGTTATACATGTTGTCCTGATAACGCTCGACGAGGCCGCCGAACTTCAGGAGGTGTCGGCCGCGCGTGTGTACCATGCCGTGCTCGAAACTGAAGACGTTCTGCGTGAGGCGTAGATTGGCCGACGACTGCGGGCCGAAGCGCGGCAGGCCGCCGATGTCTATGTTGCCGATGAGCGCGCGCCCCGGTATGAAGGGCGTGAGCGTTTGCGTCGTATTGGACTCGACATCCTGACCGATGCGCGTGCGGCCGAAGCCGAAGCGGAAAGTGTGGAGCGTGCGCGCCGACTGGATGAAGCGGTGCTCGGCCGTGAAAAACTGGTTGCGCGAAAGAAAGGTGCGCGGGAACTGCGGGAAGTCCGTCGGCAGAGCCTGATCGGCGTCGTCGAAAGTGTAGCGCGCGAAGAACTGGTGGCGGTCGTTTAAGTTGAAATCCACACGGCCCTGAAAGAAGTGTTGCGTGATCTGCTGGTTGAAGCCGAAGTTGTAGGCCGCGAGGCCGCCGCCGAGGTTCGCGCCGTTCGGCAGCGGAAACTCGTCGAGGAACGGGCGAATCGCGGGACTGATCGCAATAGGGTTGGCAAGGCCGGGTAGCCTGCCCTGCCGCGCGTTCAGGTCGGGCACGACGGTCGAGACGGTGCGGCCGAGTTGTTCGCGCAGCGATTCGTAGTTGAAGAAGAAGAAAGTTTTGTCCTTTTTAATGGGGCCGCCGATTGAGCCGCCAAACTGGTTGCGCTTGAATTCGGGCTTGCGCGGCGTGTCGAAAAAGTTGCGCGCGTCGAAGTTGTCGTTGCGGTGAAATTCGTAGAGCGAGCCGTGCCAGTCGTTCGTGCCCGACTTCGAGACGGCGTTGATCTGGCCGCCCGAGTTGCGCCCGAACTCCGCGCTGTAAGCGTTCGTCTCCACGCGAAACTCGCGTATGCCCTCGATGCCTAAGACCGTGCCCGCCGCGCTGCCCGCCGGGCCGTTCGTGAAATCGTTCTGCGGCGTGCCGTCAATGAGGTAGACGTTCGAGCGCGGGTCTTGCCCGTTGACGCTGACGCCGAGTCCGTGCGCGACGGCCGAGCCGCCGTCGCGGTGCGGGAAGGCGATGACGCCCGGTTGCAGGAGCGCGAGGTCTGTGTAGTTGCGCCCGTTCAGGGGCAACTCGCGGATGGCGTCTTCGCTGACGAGATAGCTCAACTCGGAAGTTTGCGTGTTGACGAGTTCGCCGCTGGCCGTGACTTCGACCTGCGTGTCTATCGAGGCCACTTCCAGTGCGATGTCGAGCACGGCCGCTTCGCCGATGGCGAGGCGCAGTTGCTCGCGCACGAACGGCTTGAAACCCTCGCGCGCCGCGCGTATCTCGTAACTCCCCACGGGCATGCCGGGGAAGATGAACCGCCCCTCTCCATCGCTCGTGGCCGTGCGTGTGAATCCCGTACCGAGGTTTCGCGCCCTGACCTCGACGCCGACGAGCACGCCGCCCTGCGCATCTTTGATCTCGCCCGTGATGGTGGCGTCGGTTTGCTGCGCCGGTGCCAGCCCGGCGAGGCAGAGAACGAAACTTGTCAGAAGGATGAAGCGTAAAATGTTACTGAAGTGCAAAGTTGAAAATTTCATGGGAACAGCTATGAGACGTTTCCTGGTTTGAATGAAGACTCCGGCGGTCTGGGGTCGCTGGAGTCATTCTAATCATTACTCTTGACCTGTCGCAATCGTCTGCGACACTATACAGGTGTTACGTCCGACACGGCCTCGTGGTTTCTTCCGAAAATCTGTCCGGCCATTTACGAAAAACCGAATGAAGCGACTTTTGCTGACTCTCGTCGTCATCGCGCTCTACGTCTTGCATCAAGACATCTGGAACTGGCGCAGGGTTTACCCAATGGCCTTCGGCTTCATACCCGTCGGGCTGTGGTATCACGCCTGTTTCGTCGTCGCCGCCGCGCTCGTGATGTGGATGCTCGTCACTTACGCGTGGCCGTCGCACCTCGAAGAAGAGGTCGAGGGACGCGTGCCGGAGAAGAAGGAGGACGCGCGTTGATCCCGGCCATCGTCGTCTTTATTTATCTCGCCGTCGTCGTCTACATCGGCATCTTCGCCTTCCGCAAAGCGACGGGCAAAGCGAAGGCCGAAGACTATTTTCTCGCCAACCGCTCGCTCGGCCCCTTCGTCTTCCTGCTCTCCCTGTTCGGGACGAACATGACGGCCTTCGCCATCCTCGGCTCTTCGGGGCACGCCTTCAATAATGGCATCGTCACGTTCGGCCTGATGGCGACCTCCTCGGCGCTCGTCATCCCGCTCACGATCTTTTTGTGCGGCACGCGCATCTGGGCTTTGGGCAAGAAGCACGGCTTCATGACGCCGGTGCAGATATTTCGCGACCGCTGGGAGTGCGGGCACATCGGCACGGTCATCTTCTTCGTGCAGGCCGCGCTCTTAGTGCCCTACATCATCATCGGCGTGATGGGTGGCGGCACGACTTTGAACGTCATCAGCGGCGGACTCGTCCCTTTCTGGTTCGGCGGCGCAATCGTCGCGCTCGTCGTGATGAGCTACGTCTTCTTCGGCGGGATGCGCGGGACGGCGTGGGTCAACACGTTCCAGACGATCCTCTTTCTCGTCTTCGGCGCAATCGCCGTCACGGTCATCGGCGCGGGGATGGGCGGCTTCAAGTCTGCGGTGGACGCGCTGCTCGCCTCGCCCGCGACCGCGCCGCTCTTAACGCGCGAACGCATCTCGCCCTACTACTTTTTCAGCTACACCTTCATCCCGCTCTCGGCCATCGCCTTCCCGCACATCGCCATCTTCTGCCTGACGGCGCGCAAGATGGCGCAGTTCAAGAAGACGGTCATCTTTTACCCGATCTGCATCATGGCGATCTGGCTGCCGTGCGTCTTTCTCGGCGTGATGGCGAACCGCGTGCAGGACGTGCCCGCCATCCGCGCGAAGGTCGAAGCGCGCCGCATGCTGGCGACGCAAGGGAAGACTTTGCCGCCCGAACGGCGCGACGAGCTTCGCGAACAGTCGGCAGGCGACGACACGCTGCTGCTCCTTTTGCAACGTTTCGCGCCGCTCTGGCTCGCCGGGCTGCTCGGAGCGGGGATCATGGCGGCCGTGATGGCCTCCGACTCGCAAATCCTCGCGCTCTCGACCATGTTCACAGAGGACATCTTCGCCTTCTACGGCGGCAAGCGCAGGTTCGGCGAATCGGTGCAGGTGCAGACGGGGCGCATCTTCGTCATTCTCCTGACGCTCTTCGCCTACGTCGTCGCGCTGCAAGCGCCGGAATCAATCTTTGAACTCGCCATCCAGTACGCGTTCTCCGGCTACGCCGCGCTCTCGCCGCTTATCATCGCCGCGTTGTTCTGGCGAGGGAGCACGAAGTGGGGCGCGCTCGCCGCGACCGTGTGGACTGCGTTCGCCGTGGTGGCCGTCGCCGTCTTTCAAGCGACCGTGCCCGCGCCCGCGCCGGGCGTGACGACCGTCTGTGCGGTTATCGGCGGCGTCGAAGCGCTCGCGCGCACGCCGGGCGGCACGGCCGTCTTCGGCTTCATGCCGGTCGTGCCGATGGTCGTCGGCTCCGCGCTGCTCATGTTCATCGTCTCGCTCGTGACGCGCAAGCCGCAGGCAACGACGATTGAAAAGTATTTCGCGCGCAGCACGTAAGCGAACTCAAACGGGCGCGGGTCGTTGGCCTGCGCGGTTGCATCGAGGTGTGAGGCTATTGACTTGCCCGCCTTTTTGCCGTACACGATAACTCACACGGTTCACAACGCATTCGACGACGGGCAGGAGGAAATAGTTATGCAAGGGCCTTTGCGCGGAATCATCGCCGGTCTCGCCGCGTGGAAACTCGGCGGCGGCTGCATCTCGACCATCATCATCTTCATCCTCGTCTATTACTTCCTCGGCAAGAGTTGTTGAGGAGCGGCCAGTGATTTAGGGGAGATAATTTAACGCCTCGCAGTTTCGCCAGCCCGTAGCCACGCTCATGCGCGCGGAGGGTGGCCGCGATGTGGCGGCTGCAAGCCAGGTTAGCGGCAACAGAGAGAGTAGGCCCGCTAGGGGCGATAGATAGTAGCCCACGGCGCAAGCCGTGGGGGCGCAGACCCAAAATGCGTGAAGCCCCGGCAGGGGCGAAAGAGTGTTCAGGCCGAACGTCTTTCGCCCCTGCCGGGGCTTCCCAGGTTGATCCCCTGCTTGATCCCACGGCTTGCGCCATGGGCTATAAATATGTCGCCCCTGACGGGGCTTTCTGATGTCCCTGCTTACGTCGAACTCACGTTAACTTCGAGCGCGTGTTTACGGGGTCGCCACGCCGCGCATCGTCTCGTCGCGCTTCGCCTTGAACTCCGAACCGGCCTTCCATTCGGGGTACTTGTCGCCCTGCGCGACGCGGTAGCCGATCAAGGTCAGCAGTTGCGCGTCCTCGACCGCGCCCGCCAAGTCCCAATCAGGTTTTATCTCGTCCGAAGGCTTGTGGTAGTCCTTCGCCTCATACTCGTCGCGCTTCTGCCGGCTGAAGTTCACATCTTTGCCGATGTATTCGGTGCCCTCGTTGACGTAGAGCGCAGGCACGCCCACCTTGGCAAACTCGAAGTGATCCGAGCGATAGTAAAAACCTTTTGCGGCATCGGGGTCGGGTTTGACGGAGCGACCCTGCGTGCCCGCCGCCTCGCGCAGGAGGTCTATGAGCGTCGAGTTGTCGTCGCCCACCATCGTGATGTCTTTGGTGCGCCCCCACTGGTTGACGCCGTCAATGTTGATGTTGGCGAGCGTCTTCGCGGCCGGGTAGAGCGGGTTTGCGGCGTAGTGTTTCGCGCCGAGCAAGCCCTTCTCTTCGGCGGTGACAGAGAGGAAGATGATGGAACGCTTCGGCGCAGGCGTCATCTTGGTGAAGGCTTCGGCGATCTCAAGCATCGCTCCCGTGCCGGAGGCGTTGTCGAGCGCGCCGTTGAAAATCTGATCGCCCGGCAAATTCGGGTCGCGCCCGAGGTGATCCCAGTGCGCCGAGTAGACGACGTACTCGTTCTTCAAGGTCGCGTCAGAGCCTTCGAGCTTGGCGACGACGTTGCTCGAATCTATCTCGCGGATCGTGTTTTTGACCTCGATGTTGGCCTTGGCGTTCAGCGTGACGGGCTTGAAGTCTTTCGTCACGGCGGCCTTCTTCAACGCCTCGAAATCCTGCCCCGAAGCGGTCATGAGTTCCATGGCGCGATCCAGCGTGATCCAGCCTTCGACCGCCGCACGATCCATGTTCTTGTTCGGCGTCTGCACGTCGAAGTTCTCGCGCGACCAACTGCCGGAGACCACTTCGTAAGGATACCCGGCCGGCCCCGTCTCGTGGACGATGATGGCGGCGGCCGCGCCCTTATCACGCGCGATCTCGTACTTGTACGTCCAGCGGCCGTAGTAGGTCATGGCGTTGCCCTTGAACATTTTCTCGTCGAGCTTCGACGGATCGCTCGCGTCCGGCACGGCCGGGTCGTTGATGAGCATGACGATGGTCTTACCTTTCACGTCCACGCCCTTGTAATCGTCCCAGCCGTATTCGGGCGCGACCACGCCGTAGCCGACGAAGACCACGTCCGAGTTCTCCACCTTCGACTCGGGCACGAAGCGACGCGAGACGGCGACGTAATCGGTCGGGAACTTCAAATCAATCGTCTTACCATTCGACGTGAACGAGGCGCGCGCCGCGCCCGTGAAGCCGACGAGCGGCACTTTCTGCACGTAAGTCCCGTCCGGGTTGCCGGGTTTCAGCCCGAGGCGTTGATACTGCTCGGTCAGGTATTTGACCGTCAACTCCTCGCCGCGCGTGCCGGGGCCGCGCCCCTCGTACTCGTCCGACGAGAGCGTCCTGGTGTGCGTCATGATGTCGTTGGCGTTGATCGTGTCGAGCGCGGGTTTGAGTTCGGCCGGGACGGCGGCGGAAGTGGTGTTCGTCGCGGCGGCGTTTGTGTTCGCCGTCTGGTTCGTCGTCGGCGTCTGCACGCACGCGCCCGTCAGCGCGGCGAGCACGGCGGCAAGCGACAGGGCGGAAAGAATGCGCTTCTTCATTTTCGTGTGCCTCGTTTGGATGGAATTGGAAGTTGACGCAATAGTTTCTATGCCGAAACAGGCGGCAAGTCAAATTGTTAAATTCGACCCGCCGCCCGCCATTTCGCGCTCGCGGCGCAAACCGTCACTACCGGGCTTCAGCCGAAGCAGTAGACCCGCCCGTCCTGCGAGCCAATGACGATGCGACCCGAAGCGACGGCCGGGGAGGCGGACATGGCCGCGCCCGCCTCGAACTCCCAGACCTTCGCGCCGCTGTAAAAGTCGAGGACGTAAAACCTGCCGTCGCTCGAACCGACGAAGACCCGCCCGGAGGCGAGCGCGGGCGACGATTCGACGCGGGCGCGCGTCCCGAAAGTCCACAAGGCGCGGCCGGTGCGCGCGTCGAGGCAATGCACGTACTTGTCGCGCCCGCCGAGCACGACGCGATTTTCCACCGCGCCCGCCGAAGAGTAGAAGGGAAACTGTCTCTGCGCGTTGCGGTAACGCCACGAGATGCGGCGCGTCTGAAGGTTGACGCCGAGCACGTAGTTGTCGAACGTGCCGTAGAAGGCCGAGTTGTTCATCAGCGCGGGCGACGCGCCCGTGTACGCGCCCGACGTGACCGTGTAGAGTTCGTGCCCGTCCGAGATGCGTATGGCGCGAAAGATTTCGTCGCAGCCCGCGACGTAAGCCGTGCCGTTCGCCACGCCTGCCGTGGCGTGGACGGGGCCGCCCGTCTTCACCTTCCAGCGCACCGCGCCGCTCCTGGCGTCGAGACAGTAGAGATGGCCGTCGTATGAGCCGATGAGGATTTTGTCGTCAACGGCGACGGGCGAAGACTTGATCTCGCCGCCCGTCTTGAAAGTCCACGCGCCGCGCCCGTTCGCGGCGTTGACGGCGTGAATTGTCCCGCCGAGGTCGCCCACGTAAACGAGTCCGTTCGCCACCGCGGGCGACGACTCGCCGATGCCTTCCTTACTGTTCGTGTTGTACTTCCAGCGCACCGCGCCGTTCGAGAGATCGAGCGCGGCCAGCACGCCGTCCTGCGAGCCGACGTAGACCGTGCCGTTCGCGATGGCCGCCGACGACTCGACGCCTGCGCCCGCCTGATAATTCCACAGCGGTCGTAAATTTTTCGGCACGTCGGCCTTCGACACGCCCGTCAACTGCCCGTTCCCGCGAAACTGCGACCAGTTGTTCGCGTCGGCCCATTGCGCCGCGACGTGCGGTGTCGAAAGTAAAAGGGCGAGAGTTAAAAGCAGCGAGCGCACAGAGACGCGCGACAGGCGGCGGGGCGAGAGAGATTGCTTGTTCACTTCCGGCATGTCCTCAAACATTTTGAATCTTGCATGTCCTTAAGCGTTCTGAAATTGTAATTGCAGGGCGCGGCGGTAAAGTTCGAGCGCGCCGCCCGCGTCGAACGGGCGCGGGTTGAACGTGCCCGTCCACTGCCCGGCGGCGTCGGCGGCCAGCATTTCGAGATCGCCTTCGGGCACGCCCGCCGCATTCAACTCCGTGTCGAGCGCGCCCGCCGCTTTCAACTCTTCGAGACGCGCGGCCAGGGCGTCGCCCGCGCGCTCTTCGGATGCGTCGCGCCCGGCGACGCGCATGAGTTCGGCATAACGCGAGGCGACTACCGGCGCGTTCCAGCGGACGACGTGCGGCAGCATGAGCGCGACGGCCTCGCCGTGGCTCGTGCCGTAGTGTTGCGTTAGAGGGTTGGCGCAGGCGTGCGTCGCGCCGAGCATCGAATGTTCAATTGCCACCCCCGCATAGAACGCGCCGAGTTGCATCGCGCCACGCGCCGAGATGTCCGAGGGGTCAGCGAGCACGCGCTCGTAGTTCGCTTCGAGCAGTCGCCACGACTCGCGCGCGAACGTGTCCGAGACGGCGTTGCGCCGCGTCGTGACGTAACTTTCGACGGCGTGCGCGATGGCGTCGAACCCGGCGGCGGCGGTGACGCCAACGGGCTGCGAGACGGTGAGCGCGGGGTCGAGCAGCGCGACGCGAAAGGCCGCCTTCGGGTCGCCGCAGGCCATCTTGACGTGTGTGGCGGCGTCGGAGATGAGCGCGTAGGTTTGCGCCTCGCTGCCCGTGCCGGCGGTCGTGGGGACGGCGATCATCGGGAGCAACGGGCGCGCGGCCTTGCCGTAGCCGTGGTAATCGCGCATCTCGCCGCCGTTGGTCAAAAGAAAGTTGATGCCCTTCGCGCAATCGAGCGAACTGCCGCCGCCGAGTCCGATGATCGAATCAACCGCGAGCGGCGCGGCGAAGTCGCGCCCGCGCGCGCACATATTCGTATCCGGGTTCACGTCGAACTCGTGGAAGGTGACGACATCCAGCCCCGCCGCGGCGAGCACCCCCGACGCTTCCGCGACGTGGCCGGATGCAACGAGGCCGCGATCCGCGACGACGAGCGTGCGACGAAAATCCAACTCGCGCGCGAGCGTTCCCAGACGCGTGAGCGCGCCCGCCCCGAAGACGACGCGCGTGCGTAGTTGGAAGTCGAAAGGCTGCATCTTAATCAAGGGATGAGGGATGAGGGATGAATGAAATCCTTCAAGAGATCGAGTGCTTATCTTGTTCATCCCTCATCCCTCCGCCCTCATCCCTTCCTCGTGCCGATGGCGTAGACGTAGCTTTGCGAGCGCAATATCAACAGGCCGCCTGAGATGGCGGGCGTCGCCATCAAAGGCTCGCCCACGGGGTTCGTCGCGAGTAGTTCGTAGGTCGCACCGGCGCGCAGGACGTACACGTCGCCGTCCTCGCTGGCGAGGTAAATTTTCCCGTCCGCCGCGACGGGCGACGCGCTGAAAGTGGCGGGCAGGCGTTGCTCGTAGACGGGCTTTCCGGTCTTCGCCTCGAAGACGCGGAGCACGCCGTTGTCGCCCGAGATGTACATGAGGTCTTGGTAGACGAGCGGCGTGCCCGTGTAGGAACTGCCGCGCGGCAGACGGTATGCGAGCGCTGCGTTTGCCTCCTCGCCCGCCCGCAGGGAGATGTCGCCGCTCGCGCCGGGGCGGAATGCCTTAACGGGACGGTTGCCGGGATAGCCGCCCGTCACGATGATCAAGTCGTTTGCGACGAGGGGCGCGGGCATCTGCACCTGCGCCTCTTTGCCGCCGTTGGCGAAACGCCAGAGTTCCTTGCCCGTCAAAGGGTCGTAGCCGCGCACGTAGTTGCTCCCGTTCGTGATGAGTTCCGCGCGCGTCTTGCCTTCATAAATCGCGGGCGGACTCCACGAGGGCAGTTCGTCGCGCTCGACGCGCCACGCCAGCCTGCCCGTCTTGAGATTGTAGGCCGCGATGAAAGACCCCGCGTGCTTGTCGCACTGGACGATGACGAGGTCGCGGTAGATGACGGGCGAAGAGGCGTGACCCCATTCGGACGTGGGATCGCCGGCAAGGCCGGGGTTGAGCACGCCGAGGTCTTGACGCCAGAGCAGCTTGCCCGCGAAGTCGTATGCGTAGAGACCCTCCGACCCCATCAGCGCGACGATTGTCTTGCCGTCGGTCGCGGGCGTCGAGTTGGCCTGTGTTGCTTTGACGTGCCGCTTCGAGCGGGGCACGCCTTCGTAAGCCGTGCGCTCCCAGTTGATGCGTCCGGTCGCCTTGTTGAGGCTGTAGATGCGCCACGCGTGCCGCGCGTCGTCGCGCGCGAGTCCGATCCCTTTGTCCTTCGCGTTGAAGCGAGCGGTCGTGTCGGAACTGACGGCCGTGATGACGAAAACTTTGTCGCCCCACACGACCGGACTCGCGTGCGAGAGGCCGGGGATGGCCGTCCGCCACAAGACGTTCTCGGACTTCGCGGCGTTCCAACTAACGGGCGTCTTCTGCGGCGCGCCCGTCGCCACGCCTGACGAGTTTGCGCCGCGAAACTGCGGCCAGTTCTCCTGCGCGCGCGCCGCAGTGGTCGCCACGAGCAGACAGAGCAGAGAGATGTGAAAGAGACGTTTCATGTTTCCTCACACGTCGCCGGTTACGGCTTCTTCGGTTCTTCGGGTTTCTTCGCCGGTGTATTCGCCGGTGCAGCGGGTGCGGCCTTCTGCTCGGCGATGGCGTAGAGCTGGTTGCGGTTGGCGATGAAGAGCGTGCCGTTGGCCGGGACGGGCGTCGAGTAGACCGAACTCGCCATGTTGATTTCGGCGATCACTTTCTTCGTCTTGCCTTCCTGCAAGATGACGATGTCGCCGTCCTCGTCGCCGAGGTAGAGCTTGCCGTCAATCATGATGGGCGAACCCCAGACGGCTGCGAACACGTCGTGCGTCCAGTAGACCTGCCCGGTCCTGGCGTCGAGCGCGTGCAGGAAGCCGCTGAAATCGGGGTAATAGACGATGCCGTCTTTGATGGCGGGCGTCGAGACGGAGCGGCGGATTTTGTCGTAGTGCCAAAGCATGCCGGTCTTGGTGATGTCGCCGCGCTTCGTCGGGTCAATGCAGTAGAGGTGGCCGACGCCTTCGCCGTGTTCGGGGTCTTGCCCGTTGGCGAGGTAGATTTTGTCCTCGTAGATGACGGGCGTCGAGATCACTTCGTTGCGCGTCTTCGGCCAGACGGAATCTTTCGGGTTAAGGTCGAACTCCCACAGCTTCTTGCCGGTGAGGGCTTCGTAGCCGCGCACCCACCCGTCGCCCTGCGCGAAGATGACTTGATCCACGCCGCCGAGTTTGCCGACCGTGGGCGAAGACCACTGGCCGTGCAGAATCTTCTCGAAGACCGAGTTGTCTTCCCAGACGAGTTTGCCGGTCTTCTTGTTGAGGGCGATGATGGCCGGGGCTTTCGGCGAGGGGACGTTGACGTGGCTCTCGTCCTGCCCGTTCGACGTGCTGACGTAGATGAGATCGCCGAAGGAGAC
>DATHAZ010000035.1:0-1578 GCA_035296445.1 Pyrinomonadaceae bacterium
GTGCGAACAGATAAACCCACAGCCCGTCCATGAAATGCCAGTAGAGACCGATGGCGTCGGCGCTCGCGCGCTGCTTTCCTTCGGCGTCGCCCGTCGCAGCAGCGCCTTGGGTGTCGCGCCGCGCGCGAAGCGCGAGGTAACTCAGACCCGCGATGCCGCCGACGAGGTGCATCGCGTGGAGTCCGGTCAACAGGTAGAAGAAAGAACTGTGCGGGTTCGTCGCCAGATAGATTCCCTGCCCGACGAGACTGCGCCACGCCAGAAGTTGCGACGCGAGAAAGCCGAAGCCGAGCAGGAGCGACGCGAGCAACCAGCGCCGATAGACTGCGCGCTCGCCCCTCGCGAGAGCGCGCCGCGCGACTTCAAACGTCGCGCTGCTCACGAGTATCAACGCCGTGCTCCACCAGAGCATCTGCGGCACGGCGAAAAGCTGCCAACTCTGCTGCGTCCGCGTCGAACGAAACACGTAGGCGCTCGACAGCGCGGCGAACATCATCAGAATCGCTGAGAGCGCCAGCCACATGCCGATGCGATACTGCTGCGGCGTGGCATCGCGCGACGAGCGGAAACGCCCGTCGCCGCTGCCGCCGTTCGGCGGTTGCGGCCCGCCGCGCGAACCGTTGCCGCCCGTCGAGCGCTTGCCCGTCCCGCCGAGAGCGATGCTCTTCCCTCCCGTCGAGACGCTGCCCGTCCCTTTAGTGGTGACCGTTGTGACCATTGCCTGAACTCCCCTGTACTCCTTGCGCTGACGCCTGCCCCGCCGCCGTCACGTTGCCCTCGCCCGCGTCGGGCGTCGTCTGTAAGACGTAATCCTCCGGCGCGTCGGGCACGGCGAATTCATACGGGCCGCGATAGACGGTCGGTAAGTTTCCGCCGAAGTTGTCGTGCGGGGGCGGCGTGGTCGGCGTCACCCATTCGAGCGTCGTCGCCTCCCAGGGGTTGCCGCTCGCCTTTTCACCTTTGAAGATGCTCCAGATAAAGTTGTAGAGGAAGATGAACTGCGCGAGCGCCGTCACGATGGCCGCGATTGTCACCAGCATGACGAGCGGGTCGAGCGGGCGCAGGAAATCATATTCCTGAAACGACGCGTAGCGGCGCGGCATGCCGACGATGCCCATGATGTGCATCGGCACGAAGATGCCGTAGACGCCGATGAAGGTCGGCCAGAAGTGGAGTTGGCCGAGCCGTTCGCTCATCATCCGCCCGAACATCTTGGGGAACCAGAAATAGACGCCCGCGAACATGCCGAAGATGGCCGCCACGCCCATCACCAAGTGGAAATGCGCGAGCACGAAATAGCCGTCGTGTATAAAGAGGTCGAGCGAGGTCTGGCCGAGGACGAGTCCGGTGATGCCGCCCGCGACGAACAGTGAGACGAAGCCGATGGCGAACATCATCGGCACTGTAAAGCGTATCTTCGCGCCCCAGAGCGTGCCGAGCCAGTTGAAAGTTTTGATCGCCGAAGGCACGCCGATGGAGAGCGTCAGGACGGAGAACGCGATGCTCGTGCGCGGGTCCATGCCGCTGATGAACATGTGATGCCCCCAGACGAAGAAGCCGAGGAGGCCGATGGCAAAC
>DATHAZ010000036.1:0-2398 GCA_035296445.1 Pyrinomonadaceae bacterium
GACGCGCCGAAGACCATCCCGAGCAGCGTGCCGACGATGACGGCGCGCGCCGTCAACTCCGGCATGATCGTCTGCGCTGCGATGTAGGGATGAAACGAGGCGAGATGAGGATTGTCCGGCTTCACGCCGACCTTGTCGGGATATTCATTTGTCGGCGCGACACTCGGCCGCGGAGCAACATCTTCAGTCGCCATTCTGGATGACCTCCGAATTATTTTACCGTCTTATCAGGGGAGCGCGTTGTGGTTCTTTCGGGCGCTACTTTACTCCGCACGGCCGATCAGGGCAAGCCCTAAGTTAAGGATGAATAAATGGTTGCCGCCCTTTGTCCGCAGTCTTGCGCCCTTATGCTAAACTCGGCGGCGCACGAACACTGCCGCCGAGTTTTTAGCAGACACTTCAACAGCCGGAGTTGTAACACGACATGCGCTCTCGCCTCTTCGCACGCGCGCTTATCTGCGCCCTCTTTGCCGCGTCCCTGTCTCCTTTTTCCGCCCGCGCGCAAACGCCGACGCCCGGCGTCGTCGCGGCAAGCGTGCCCGCGCCGGAAGAGGTCATCGGCTTTCGCGTGGGCGACGACCGACGGCTCGCGAGTTGGGCGAGCATCGTCGAATACTTTCGCCGTCTCGACGCGGCGAGCGAGCGCGTGCGGTTTGAAGAGTTGGGCAAGACGACGCTCGGCGCGCCGTTCGTTATGGCGACGATCAGCGCGCCGGAGAACCTCGCGCGGCTCTCGGAGTTCAAAGAGATACAGCGTCTACTCGCAGACCCGCGCACCATGGGCAAAGATGGCGGCAAAGGCGGCGCCGGCGGAGACGCGCGCGCGCGCCAACTCATCGCGCGCGGCAAAACCATCGTCCTCATCACCTGCGGCATCCATTCGACGGAAGTCGGCTCGACGCTTTCCAGCATGCTCATCGCGCACCGCCTCGCATCGTCAGACGACCCCGCCGTGCGCCGGGTGTTGCAAAACACCATCGTGCTGCTCGTCCCGTCCCTGAACCCGGACGGCGTTGACATCGTGAAGAACTGGTACGACCGGACGCTCGGCACGCCCTACGAAGGGACTAGCCCGCCCGTGCTCTATCACAAATACGTCGGCCACGATAACAATCGCGACTGGTACGCCTTCACACAGGTCGAAACGCAACTCACCGTAGACAAAATTCACAACGCGTGGCATCCGCAGATCGTCCACGACATACACCAGCAGGGCGAATACGGCGCGCGCCTCTTCCTGCCGCCCTACATGCAGCCCGTCGAGCCGAACGTGCCGCGCAAAGTTGTCGAGGGCTACACCGAACTCGGGAACGCGATGGCCGCCGCGATGCGCGCCGCCGGATTCAAAGGCATCACCACCAACTCGACCTACGACGCGTGGACTCCGGCGCGCGCCTACTCGCACTATCACGGCGGCGTCCGCATACTTTCCGAAACAGCCTCGGCCAAACTCGCGACGCCGCTCACGGTGGATTTCAAACAACTGCGCTCGCGCGAGGGCTTCGACCCGCAGAAGGAGTCGGCCAACTTCGGCCCCGTCTGGCGCGGCGGCGAGTGGCGTCTCGGCGACATCACAAATTACATGACGGCGGGCGCGTTCGCGCTGCTCGACCACGCCGCCGAGAACCGCGAACGCTGGCTCGCGCGCTTCTACGAAGTAGGCAAGGAAGCCGTGCGCGAACGCGCGAGCGGAGAGCTTTTCGCTTACGTCATCCCGCACACGCAGTCGGTCGCGCAGATGCAGAACGACCAGAAGTTGATCCGCATACTCCAGCGCGGCGGCGTCGAAGTTGATTACGCGGGGGCGTTCACTTTGGGCGGCAGGCGATACGCGAGCGGCGCGGCCGTCATCAGGATGGATCAGCCTTACGGCGCTTTCGCCAAAGCCCTGCTCGAAACGCAACGCTACCCCGATCTCAGGGACGAGGCCGGCCGTCCCATCTCGCCCTACGACGTGACGGCGCACACGCTCTCGATGCTGATGGGCGTCGAAGCCCGCCCCGTCAACGCGCCTTTCAAATACCCGAAACTCAGCGCGCGCATCTTCAAAGACGCCGCGCCCGCGCCGCGCACAAACGTCCGCCTCGCGCTCTACCGTTCGCACGTTCCCTCGATGGACGAAGGCTGGACGCGCTGGACGCTCGAACAGAACAACATCACTTACACGTCGCTCGAAGACCGCGAAGCCCGCGCCGGAGATTTGCGCGCGAAGTACGACGCGATCCTGATCCCGGATCATTCGCCGCGCGCTCTCCTCGAAGGCTATCGCAAGGACACGATGCCGGAAGAATTGACGGGAGGACTCGGCGCGGAAGGCGTGGGCGCGCTCACCGAGTTTGTCGAGGCGGGCGGCACGCTCATCTTCCTCAATCGCGCTTCCGACTTCGCCATCACGCAA
>DATHAZ010000037.1:0-38743 GCA_035296445.1 Pyrinomonadaceae bacterium
CGCCGCCCGTCGGCGCGGAGCGCGAGTTCGATATTGCCTTTGTAGCGATTGATGCGCGCATCACGCACCGTGCCCCACGGGACGAACCGCCGCCCGCCGAGGCCGATGACGACGATGCCCGCCTCGTAGAAGGCGACGCGGTAGACGGCGGTCGTGAAATGGAGGAGGAGCATGACGCAGGCAGACGTGACGGCGAACGTGAAAAGCCACCCGAAGAAGTCCATGCTCATGGACGGCTCGCGCAACTGCCTGTAGACGTTCACCACGACGATTGTGCCGAAGACGAGGGTATAGATGACGGAAAACCCGATGGTGAAAATGGCGACGCCCCTGCGCGGCTCGAAGTCCATGTCTTCAATTTTCATGCGACGCGCCCCCACGCGCTCCCGTCCGTGGTTGAAATCGGCGCGACACATTTTTCACGCCCGCGTGTTGTCCGTCAATCCCCCCTCGCATAAGATGAGTTTCGAGATTGACGTGACCGACTCGTTCCAGCCGACGATCCTACGCTACGACGCGTTGCCTTCAACCAACACGGAGGCGGCGAGTCAGGCGGCGCGCGGCGCGCCCGAAGGGTTGTGCGTCGTGGCGCGCGAGCAGACGCGCGGGCGCGGGCGGCAGCAGCGCGTGTGGGCTTCGCCGCCCGGCGCGGGACTCTATTTCAGTATCGTGCTGCGCCCGCGCTCGCGCCGTGAGGCGTGGCCGCTCGTGACCCTCTCGGCCGCGCTCGCCGTGCGAGACGCCCTGGTCGAGGCGTGCGCGCTTGTGACCGACATCAAGTGGCCGAACGACATCCTCTTCGGAGGACGAAAACTCTGCGGCATCCTCGCCGAAATTGTCGAGACCGAGCAGGGGAGCGCGTGTATCCTCGGCATCGGCATCAACTTGAGCGAGCAGGCTTACCCGGCGGACTTGCGCGGGCACGCCACGTCGGTCGAAGCGGCGACGGGCGCGCGCGTTGACGCTGAAAGCGTCCTCGCCGCGCTCCTCAGCCATCTCGCCGGCCGCTACGGGCAACTCCACGCGCCCGCAGGCCGGGCGACGATCATTCGCGATTGGTCGGCCAACTCTTCTTACGCCACAGGCAAGCGCGTGCGCGTCCAGACCGCCACGGAAATTTTCGACGGCACGACGAGCGGCCTTGAGCCGGACGGAGCGTTGCGCGTAGAGACGGCGACGGCCGAGATCAGGATCGTGCGCGCGGGCGACGTTCACGCGCTCAGAGAAACGATGGAAGAAGGATTGATTCATTGATTCATTGATTCAATGAGGAAATCAAATATTGAATCAATGAACCAATGAATCAATGAATCAATTCCCCCGGAGGTTTCTATGGCGAGAATCGAAGGAATAGAACCGGAAGCGGCCGAAGGCTACGTGGGGCGCGTGTTGGAGACGCAGGCGAAGAAGTGGGGCGCGCCGCTCCTGAATCATCTGCTCTACGCGCGCCGCCCCACGATCTTCCGGGGCGTGCGCGGCATGTGGGGCGGCATCGAGGCGTCGGGGTTGATTGACGCGAAACTGCAAGCCCTCGTCAACCGCCGCGTCGCCGCGCTCAACGGTTGCGAGTTTTGACAGGACATCAACGCTGCGGTCGGCAGCGAACTCGGCATCCCCGCCGAAAAGATTCTCGCCCTCGCGGATTATGCCGCCAGCCCGCTCTACGACGAGCGCGAACGCACTACGCTTGATTACGCCGACGCGATGACCATCACCGGCCGCGAAGTCTCGGATGAACTCTTCGAGAGTCTGCGCCAGTTTTACGACGACGACGCGCTCATCGAACTGACCGCCGTCACCGCCTGGGAGAACGCATCCAGCAAGTTCAACCGCGCCCTGCGCGTGCCGTCGCAAGGACTCTGGAAGAATGCGGAATTCGGATTGCGGAATGCGGATTGAAAGACAGAAGCGTCGCTATCGTTTCTTCGTCCTCTTAATCCGCATTCCGCATTCCGCAATCATCAATATGAAGATCGTGTTGTCCACCTTCGGCTCGTTCGGCGACGTGCATCCTTACGTCGCGCTCGCGCTTGAGTTGAAGGCGCGCGGGCATCATCCCGTCATCGCCACGTCGGAAATTTACCGCGAGAAGGTCGGCGCGGCCGGGCTGGAATTTCATCCGGTGCGCCCCGTCGTGCCCTCTTACGACGAGCCCGACGCGCTCAGCCGCATGCTCGAAACGATGATGGACGCGCGCAAGGGGCCGGAAGAAATTCTCAACACACTGATCCTCCCGCACCTGCGCGACACCTACGAAGATTTGAGCGCGGCGGTCGGCGGGGCTGACCTGTTCATGTCGCACCCGCTCTCCATCCCCGCGCCGCTCATCGTTGAGCAGACAAGCGTCCCGTGGGTGTCGAGCGTGCTCGCCCCCGCCTCCATGCTTTCGAGCTACGACCCGCCCGTGCCGCCGCAGTTGCCCGCGCTGCACAAGTTGATGAACCTCCACCCCGTCTTCGGGCGCGCCGTGATGCGCCTCGGCAGGTGGAAGTCCGCTTCGCTCCTGCATGCTGTCAACAAACTGCGCGCCGACGTGGGGCTGCGGCCGTCGGGCGCGCACCCGCTCTTCGAGGGACAACATTCGCCGACGCTCGTGCTCGCGCTCTTCTCGCGCGTTCTCGCCGAACCGCAACCGGACTGGCCGCCGAACACGCTCATCACCGGCTTCCCGTTTTACGACCGCCGCGACCGCGCGGGCGACGACACGGCGACGGGCGACGCGCTCTCGCCCGAACTCAAACACTTTCTCGACGCCGGAGAGCCGCCCATCATCTTCACGCTCGGCTCGGCAGCCATCTGGGTGGCGAAAGATTTCTACCGCGAGTCAATCGCCGCCGCGCGCTCGCTCGGCCGCCGCGCGCTTTTGCTCATCGGCCACGAACGCAACCGCCCGGCCGAACCTCTGCCCGAGGGCGTCGCCGCATTCGAGTATGCGCCTTACGGCGAAGTGTTGCCGCGCGCGTCGGCCGTCGTGCATCAGGGCGGCGTCGGCACGACCGGGCAAGCGCTGCGCGCCGGACGCCCCGCGCTCGTCGTCCCTTTCAGTCACGACCAGTTCGACAACGGCGCGCGCGTCGCGCGTCTGGGGTGCGGTCGCCTGCTCGCGCGCCCGCGTTACAACGCCGCGAGCGCGACGCGCGAATTGCGTGCTATCTTGGGCGACGAAAATTATCAGGTTAACGCGATGCGGGTCGGCCGTCGCGTACAGGCTGAACACGGCGCGCGCGCCGCCTGCGACGCGATTGAAGAAGTTTTGCAGGGGAGAAGAGGATAAGGCGGTCATCACTTTATGCTACTGGTGATAGACGTTGGCAACACGAACACTTCGCTCGGCGTGTACGAAGGCGAGCGGCTCGTCACGCACTGGCGTCTGACGACCGAGCGCGGGCGCACGGTGGACGAATACGGCGTGCTCTCGCGCAACCTGTTCGCGCTGGCGGGGCTGGACTTCAAAGCGATCAACGCGGTCGCCGCCGCCTCCGTCGTGCCGCAGTTGAACTTCACGGTCAAGCGCATGGCGGAGGAATATTTTCAACTCTCGCCCCTTTTCATAGACCACACGACGAATACGGGCATGGAGATTCTCTACCAGCCGCCCTCGGACGTGGGCGCGGACAGGATCGTGGATGCCGTCGCGGCGCGGCACAAGTACGGCGCGCCCGTCATCGTCGTTGACTTCGGCACGGCGACCACGTTCAACGCCGTCAACTCCGCCGGACAGTATCTCGGCGGCGTCATCACACCCGGCATTCAAATCTCCTCCGACGCTCTTTTCGCGCGCGCCGCGCGCCTGCCGCGCGTCGAGATCAAACGACCGCAGGCCGTCATCGGTTCGACCACCAACGGCGCGATCCAATCGGGTCTGTATTACGGCTACGTCGGCCTCGTTGACGGCATCCTGCGGCGCATGCGCGAGGAACTGGGCGGCGACGTGCGCGTCGTCGCCACGGGCGGCCTCGCCCCGCTCATCGCCACCGGCTCGGAACTCATCGAAACCGTTGACGACACGCTCACGCTCGAAGGGTTGAGATTGATTTACGAAAAAAGCTGTCAGTAGTCCGTTGTCAGTTGTCCGTTGCATGTGCTCGATGAGCGAGTGACTAAAAATTGAATTGAACAACTGACAAAGAACAACTGACAACTGACAACGGACTACTGACAGTGAATTACTTTAATTATTTCACGGAGATCGAAGACGCGTTTATCCGCCGCAGGGGCAAGCACCTGCTGCTGAGTCCGATGGACTGGGCTTTGATCGAGGGCTGGAAAGCGCGGGGCGTGCCGCTGCACGTAGCGCTCAGGGGCGTCGAGCAGTCGTTCGATTCCTACGAGGCGAAGCCGAGAAGGCGCAGCGTGAAGTCGCTCTTTTATTGTCAGGAAGAGGTCGAGGCGCAGTATGCCGAGTGGCTCGAATCGCAGTTGGGCGCGACGGCAACTGCGAGCGCGGCCGGAGTGTCGGAAGAGACCGGGGCGAAAGAGCCGCAGGCCGCGACGGGAAACGGCGCGCTGCCGTTTCCGCGCGAGGTGATCGGCGGGCATCTGGCCGAGGCGCGCGCGCGGGTCGAGCGCGCCTGCGAACAGCAGAAGGCGCGCGGCGCGGGCGAATTGTGCGAGTCGCTCGCGCGCGTCGCCTCGCGCCTCTCCGACCTGGAAAAGGATTTCGCCGCCGCCGCGCGCCCGGACGCGGAACAACTCGAAGGCGCGCTCGGCGACCTGGACAACTTACTGGATCGCGCCGTGCGCGCCGAACTCCCGCCCGCCGCGCTTGAAGCGCGACGCGCCGAGGCCGCCGCGCAACTCGAACCTTATCGCAAGCGCATGGAGCGCGCGACCTACGAACAGACGCTCGACAGTCTGCTTGCCAAACTCCTGCGCGAAGATTGCGGCCTGCCGCGCCTCAGTTTGTTTTATCTCTAAATGCGAATAACCGCATGCAAGTTGAGACGCCGTGACGTTTTGTCATCGCAACTCGGAGTCAATTTGAGAAATCCTTGCTAACGCTTCGCGGTGAAATCGTGCGTAGTCGTCTATTTTTCTATGCTTGGCCGCTGCCTGTGCGCTGTAAAAACTTCCGTAAGTCGTGTCGTTGTTACGATAGGCCTCCTGTGCGCGCAATGAGTCTTCATGCGCTTCCATTTTCAGGCCGCCAATTTCAGACTCGTACCAATTGATGTTCTCGATTAACTTGGCGCGTTCGTCCAATAGTTGATTTCGATATTCAACCAGACCAGGCTGAACATACCCTTCCGACGGGTTGCTCATGACATTGGCCCCGCCCATGTTGCCGGATGAAGCTTGAGGTGAAACAATCGTCGTCTCAGGTTGCGTTATCACGATGGGCGCGCCCATCCTGCCTTCTCCACTCATATTGGGCGGACTCATGTTTGAAGCGCCAGACATGTTAGATGAACTCGAAGGTATATCCGTGTAGGGGGTCGGGCTATAAGAACTTGGGGTGTAGGTATCTGATGAAGAAGGTCTGAAAAGCAAGGCCACTGAACCCAGCAAAAACGTCGCCGCAATAATGATGGCTAAAGTTTTTAGCGGTATTCTTTCGATTTTAGTGAGGAGTGCAGTAGAAAGTTTCATGGTCTACCTCTTTTAGTGGCGCGATCAAGTTGTGAGTTTCGGAGAGCGCGGGTAAAGGCGAATGTTAGCATTATGCTTGTATCTTAATTGCAGCCTGAAATCAATAATCAGCCTTCATAAAGCGTATGAATTCTTTGTCTGAGGGTAATTCTCAAAATCGTCATGCGGCCGGGATGAAGGTGGGCGCGACGGTCGAAGTCGAGATCGAGCGCATCGTGCCGGGCGGCGCGGGGCTTGGGCACGCCGATGGTTACACCTTCTTAGTTCAGCTTGCCGCGCCCGGCGACCGCGTGCGCGCGCGCGTCGAACGGGTGCGCGGCAAAGTGGCCTTCGCGTCCGTCTCGGAAGTCATCAAGCCCTCGCCCGTGCGCATCGAACCGCCCTGCCCCTACTTCGGCCGTTGCGGCGGCTGCGACTTCCAGCAGTTGACCTACGAGGCGCAACTCGAAGCCAAAGTCGAGATCATACGCGACTGCCTGCGCCGCATCGCGCGTTGCGACCCGCCCGCCGAAATTTCGATCACGCCGTCGCCCGCCGTCTGGCGATACCGCTCGCGCGCCCGCTGGCAGCACGACCCCGTGCGACAATTCCTCGGCTACTACGAACTCGCCTCGCATCGCGTCTGCGACGTGGCCGAATGCCCCGTTGTCCTGCCCGAAGTGCAAGCCAAACTCTCGCACCTGCGCGCGACGCTCGCCGCAGGTGAACTCGACGAGACGGAAGAGTTTCAAGCCGTGGCGGGCGACGACGGCGTCTCGCTCCTGCCGCCGCTCGCGGCAGACGACGCGCGCGAACGCTTCCGCCACCTCGCGGGCGAGCGTTATCGCTTCAATGCAGACTGCTTCTTCCAGATCAACCACACGCTCCTCGAACCGCTCCTCGCCGAAGCCCTCGGGGACGCGGCGGGCGACGGGGCCGTTGACCTCTACTGCGGCGTCGGCCTCTTCACGCTCCCGCTCGCGCGCCGCTTCGCGCGCGTCACGGCCGTCGAAGGCAACGCGGCGGCCACCGAGTTCGCCCGTCTCAATCTCGCCGACGCCCAGCTCACCAACGCCTCCGTCCACACCGCGCGCGTAGGCGACTGGCTTGCCGGCCACGTACAGAGTCTCGCGCCCACCGACTTCCTACTCCTCGACCCGCCCCGCGCGGGCGCGGAGCCGGAAGCCCTCGCCGCCATCATCGCCCTCCGCCCGCGCCGCATCGCTTATGTCTCCTGCGACCCGGCCACCCTCGCGCGCGACCTCCGCGCCCTCTTCGACGCGGGCTACGCCCTTGACTCCGTCAGGGCTTTTGATATGTTCCCGCAGACGCACCACGTCGAAACAGTCGTCCATTTGTCTGCTTCTTATTAACTGGTTGACATCTACAGCTTACATCTCACGTGTGACTGTCGAATGTCGGCCGCGGCTCTCGCACATGCTATGAGTACCGTTCATCCTCAGAGGCCATCTTTCAATCCTCACCCGCTCGCGCTCGTGGCGGCCTCGTTCGCCGCCGGAATACTGCTCGCGCGCCTGTTCGCACCGACGCTTTTCGTCTCCCTGCTTTCAAGCGCACTCATCACGCTCGTGACGCTCATCGCCTTCAAGCGCGGACGACACACGCTTGCGACCGTGACCATTCTGCTCGCGTTCGCCTGCGCCGGCGCGGCGTTCGCCGGCGTTGAACGGCGCGGCGTGGGCGGCGAGCGCGTGCAGCGTCTGTACGAAGAGGGGCGCGTCGCTTCGGGCGACCCGGTTGAGATCACGGGAGTCGTGGAGCGCGCGCCGGAGTTTGCGCCTGACGGTTTTTATCTCACGCTCGGCGTCGAGCGTCTGCGCGCGCGAGGGGCGGAACGCGCGGCGGCGGGCGCGGTGGAATTGTTCGCACCCGTGCGCGATGCCGGGGCGCGGGGCGGGTACGACGAGTTGGAGTTGCGGCGCGGCGCGCGTGTGCGCGTGCTCGTCGCGCTCGAACGCGCGGAGGAGTTTCGCAATCCGGGCGGCACGTCGCTGACGGAATTTTTGGAACGGCGCGGGGTGGACGCGAGGGGCACGATCAAGAGTCCGTTGCTCGTGGAAAGACTCGACGACGAACGCGTCGCGTTGCCCCTCGTCTGGCTTGAGGCGTGGCGCGAGAATCTGCGCGCACGTATGTCGAAACTTTTTTCGGCGGAGACTGCGGGCATGTTGCAGGCCGCGCTCCTGGGGAATCGCCACGGGTTGTCGCGCGCGAGCGCGGAGCGTTTCCGCGTGGGCGGCACGTTTCACGTGCTCGTGATCAGCGGCCTCCATATCAGTTTCATCGGCGGCCTCGTGCTGCTCTTGATGCGACGCCTGACGGGGCGGCGAGCCTTGCAGTTCGCCGTGCCGTGCGTCGTGTTGTGGCTTTATACGTTGGCGGTCGGCGCGGAATCGTCGGTCGTGCGCGCGGCGTTGATGTTTACCGTGGTCGCGCTCGCGCCCGTCGTCGGGCGTCGCGGGGCGTCGCTGAACGCGCTCGGCGGCGCGGCGCTCGCGCTGCTCGCCTATCGTCCCGCGGAGTTGTTCGATCCGTCGTTTCAACTCACGTTCCTGTCGGTGCTCGGCATCGTCGCGCTCGGCTGGCCGTTCGTCGAACGCCTGCGCGCGGTCGGCGCGTGGCGTCCGACTCGCGCCACGCCACGCCCGCCCGCGTGCCCGCGCTGGTTTCGCGTGCTCGGCGAAACCCTGTTCTGGAGCGAGCGCGCGTGGCGGCGCGAATCGGCGCAAAACGTCTACAGCTATCGTCTCTTCAAGACGGGCGCGGGCGTCGGGTTGGAGCGTTGGCGCGCGCAGGCGTTGATGCGTTACGCCTTCGGCGCGATGGTCGTCTCGGCGAGCGTGCAACTGATGCTGTTGCCGCTGTTCGTCGTCTACTTTCATCGCGTGTCGCTCGTATCGGTTTTGCTGAACATCTTCGTCGGCGTGTTGATGGCGGCCTCCTCGCTCGGCGCGCTGGCGGCGTTGATGCTCGCGCCGCTCGGCGAGGGCGCGGCGTGGCCGCTCGTGTGGCTGGTGGAGCGGATGAGCTGGCTGATGACGCATAGCGTTGACCCGTTCGCGAGCGCGGGCGTGGCCTCGCTCAGGCTGCCGGAATACGCGGGGCGCGCCGCCGTGATTTATGTTTTGTATTACGTGCCGCTCACCGTCCTGCTCGACTGTCTCGCGCGGTGGCAACCTTTGCGAACGGACGCGCCTTTGCCGGAAGGGATCGGGCGCGCGCGTCGGCCGTGGGTGCGCCGACTCGCCTGGGCGGGCGCGACCATCTGCCTCTCGCTCGTCGTGCTGCACCCGTTCAGCGAAGGACGACCCGACGGGCGACTGCGCCTCGATCTGCTCGACGTGGGGCAGGGCGACGCCGCGCTGTTGACGTTCCCGAACGGCGCGACGCTGTTGGTTGACGCGGGCGGACGCGCCGAGTTCAGGATGCGCGCCGACGAAGCGGAAGGCGAGTCTCCGGCGCGGTTCGAGCGCGACGCACGCGGCATCGGCGAAGCGGTCGTGTCGGAATACCTCTGGTGGCGCGGGCGTGCGCGCGTGGACTACATTCTGGCTACCCATGCGCACGCCGATCACATGAACGGCTTGAACGACATCGCACGCAACTTCAAAGTGCGCGCCGCCTTCTTAGGCCGTGACGCCGCGGGCGCGGCGGAGTCCGCGCGTCTCGCCGAGACGCTCCGGGGCGAGCGCGTGCCGGTTGAACTCGTCGGGCGCGGCGACAGGCTCAAATTCGGCGCGGCGACGGTGGACGTGCTGTGGCCGCCGCGCGTGGGCGAAGAAATTCAAACGTTATCGGAGAACAATGATTCGCTCGTGCTGCGCGTAAGCTACGGCTCGCGCGCGTTCCTCCTGACCGGCGACATCGAACGCGATGCGGAAGCCGCGCTCGTCGCGGCGCGCGACGAACTTCGCAGCGATGTCGTCAAAGTCGCGCATCACGGAAGCCGCACTTCTTCCATGGAATCTTTCGTCGCGGCGGTGCGCCCGTCCGTCGCAGTCGTCTCGGTCGGCCTCGCCTCGCCCTACGGCCACCCCGACCGAAACGTCGTCGAACGCTGGCGCGCAAGCGGCGCGCAAGTCTTAACCACCGGTGAGCGCGGCACCATCACCATCTCGACCGACGGCGAAGACTTGGTGGTCGGAACTTTTATAGAGCAGTGATGGGTAAGAGGTGTTAATAACACAAGGTCGAAAATTCAATTGACAGCCACATCTGCCGAGTATATGATGCGCGGCCTGACAAGGAGAACCCGCGCCTAGCTCACTAGGCATACTTGTTACAATCACGCCGTTGTTTCCTCTGCCCATGCCAGCGCAGTGGTGCAACTTTCACCCCCATCCCGTCCCATAAGGAGTCTACTCACCATGTTGAAAAGCATCAAACTTCGTTCCCGGAAACTTATCTTCGTCGCCGTCCTGGCGTTTGCCGCATCTGCCTTCACCACCTCCGTCGCAGCCAGCGATAGGTCTTCGACCGATGTCGGCGGCGGCCTGATCCTTAGCTGTGGGAGTTCCGCAGGGAACTTCTTCTGGTCATGCGAGGGCGGCGTCTGTGACTACAAGCACGGCGGCACGTGGCAATTCCTCGCTGACCTCGCTTGCGGCGATATAGTGATTTAACCCCCTTTCGACAAAGATTTGCTGCCCGGACGAAAGCTCTCGCGCGTGATAGGTTACGAGGCATGCCCTATCAGGTGTGACGAGAGCGATTCCCCCGGGCAGCAAATCTTTGTATAAGACGTTTGCACCCGTAGCGAGACTCTCCACTCAGAAACAATTAAAAGTGTGCCTCTGCCCAACCTTCAAGCCTATGCGCAAGGGTTGCGCCCGGAGTATGTAATTACAATGAAGCGACTCATTCTGTTCACGCTCTTAATACATCTTTCCTTCATCCCTGATACCCGGGCGCAATCTGACCGTTCCTCTCTTGCCGTCGGTGCAAACGCCATAGCTGCCGAGCGCGGTGTGTTGCTCTCTCAGTTGCAACTCCTTGAAACGAAAACCGCGAAACTCGACCATCCGCTCGCTGTGGCATTAGCTAAGGCGGAGATTGCAGACGCTGCATGGTCGCTCGATGAGAGTTGGGCAAGGCAACTGCTCATCGAGGCGTATGATCTGACGCTGCCGCGCGATAATGATCAGGAGGGGGCACGCCCGGTCGGTTCCCCGCCGCCCATGACGAACGCCGCCGAACGCGCACGCGACGACGCGCGCAGACGTGTGCTCGCCGTTGCCGCCCGGGGTGAGACTTTCGCCGGTGAATTGATCAAGCGCGGGGCTGCGAAAGTAGGGCGATTCGTCGAGCAGAAAATGTATGCAGACCTCGCCACCGATGCGCTGAATCGCGGCGACAAGAAAGCCGCCGGCGACTACGTAGCCAATGCAATCGACACAGACCCGACTCAGGTCGCATCCGTCAACGTTATCCTCGCGTTGGCTGCCCACGACCGCGCAGCGGCGGATGACCTCACCATTAAGTATATTGAACGCCTGCGCGCCTTCCCACTCTCACGCTCCGACCAGAGTCTGGTGAGATCATATTTCATCCTCGGAAGGCTCATCTTCGGCCCTTCCGACACCGGCGATAAAGCGCCGCCACCCGGCCCGGCCGTAATGAAGGCATACGTCAGTTACGTCATCGAAAGCCTTAGTCGTATAGCACAGAGCGACCCGGCGAGTCTGCGGTCGGCGAGGCTATTCCTGATGTCGGCCTGGATGCCGCTCAAGCAGTATGCGCCGGAAATGGCAGGGGCTTTCATGGAGTTGGAGAAGCTCAGCCGACCTCCGGGGGCGGACGCCTCACTGCCGCAGAGGAGCATGGATGAGATTTACCGCGAGAGGTACGAGCAACAGGCGAAGCAGGCGCTCAAAGATGGGCAGCCAACCGACTTGATTATACTGAACGCAGCCAGCAGCGGCGACTTCGACAAGGCGCGTGAGTTGATCCGAAAACTTCCCGACGGGCAAAGGAAAAACCAACTCACCGAGGCGGTGAACGTCAAAGAATTGCTTACCCTCTCCGCCCGCGGCGATATGGCGAAAGCGGAAGGGATTGGCATGGGACTCAAACGTGCAACCTCGATTTTGCAAGTCTACCCCGTCATGATAAAGAAGTGCCTGGCGGAGAAGGATAGCGTGTGCGCAAGTAGACTGGCATATCAGGCTGTAAGGCAGTTAAAACAGTCAGAGACTTCCACGCCCGAGTCTCCACCGGGGGTGCCTGCGGCTGCTTTGCCAACTCTCAAGGAAGTCGATCCTGTCCTGCTGAGCCTCGGCGCGCTGGCAGATGCCGTGGGGTCGGCTGACGAATCGCTCGCACTGGAAATTCTTGAAGAAGTGGTAAAGGCAGCCAACGCGAGCTTCGTCGATACTACTCAGGGGCGCATCGGTTTTGACGCCCGCATATTCAGGAAGCTCGCCTCGAAAAACGAGCCGCGCGTTCTCACCGTTGCTGAAGAGTTGAAAGACCCTTTGCGGCGGGTCGTGGCGACGGCCGCTGTCTTTCAATGGAAGGCCGAAGAGCTTCAGAAAAAGGCGCGTCCCAGCATCACGGCGAAGAAGACCGCCGCCAACTGAGGAAGTATCAAAGTGCGGACTTAAAGTCACCTGGCCGCAAGGGAACATACCTTGTCAACATCAGCAAGCAAGAAATCCCAACTCATCACCTACGTCGTCGTCATCGCTATTGCGGTGGGGGCAGGCTTCCTCCTTGTCAAAGGCGGCCTCGCCTATCTTCGCAAAGGAAATATCGTCACCTTCCACGCGGGGGACAAACTCCCGATACGCGAGATTGATCTGAGCCGTAGCGACCGCACGCTCATCTTAGTGTTGAGCGAGGGGTGCCGGTTTTGTTCGGAAAACGCTCCTTTTTACCGGCAACTGGTGCGCGAGTGTCGTGCCAGGAATATCAGCACCGCTGCTGCACTGCCGCAGGATATTAGCGAAGGACAGGAGTATCTCAAGAGGCTCGGCGTGGCTGTAGACGAAGTTAGGCAAGTGAATATCGGGGCACTGAGACTAAGGACTCCGATGCTAATACTGGTGAACAAGGACGGCACCGTCATCAGTTCCTGGCTCGGCATGCTGCCGCCGGAGCGAGAACGTGAAGTCCTTGCTCAGTTATAACGAGCTAGCGCGCCGGCCTCCACAATTCCAGCCAGTGTTGCACGCGTAGAGGTTCAGATATTATTCCTCCATTAGGCACAATCGGGGTGCGGAAGGTTCTTTGCACGGAGTGATAAAGGGTACTGTATTGAGCAAAATCAAAATTGCTCAATACACATTTCAACTCCTAAGTTATACATACACATATGTATTGAGCAAAACCTTCTCCTATAAAAATGCTTACACTTCTTCCACGGAATCTTTCGTCGCGGCGGTGCGCCCGTCGGTCGCAGTCGTCTCGGTCGGCCTCGCCTCGCCCTACGGCCACCCCGACCGAAACGTCGTCGAACGCTGGCACGCGAGCGGCGCGCAGGTTCTACAGACCGGACGGCGCGGCACGATCACGGTCAGCACCGACGGCGCGGATTTAAGAGTCGAAACTTTTGTGCGTGAATGACGGCGCGGGTAAAGAGCAAGAGATAAAGCCGGACAAGGCTTGGCGGGGCGTGTTTGCCGCACCTCTTCCTCCCTCTACCCTTTCCCTTATATCCCTTCCCCGTTTTACTCAGGTGACAGGGAAACTTTGTGCGTGTAAATTGTGTGAGCCATCCGGCGACGGATGAGCGGCGCGGTGATACCGCAGGGCGCGCCGGCGGAGTTGCAAATAATTGAGGCAGGGGGGAAGCATGCCGGAAACAGGGATGGCGAACACGTCGCCGCTTTATGACGAACGCCCGTGGGGATCGTTCACGGTGCTCGACGAGGGCGAGAATTTCAAGGTCAAGCGCATCGAAGTATTGCCGGGGAAGCGCCTGAGTTACCAGAAGCACGCACAGCGCGCCGAGCACTGGATGGTAGTGGCGGGCGAGGCCAGGGTGACTCTCGACGACGTAGAGATCGCTTTGCTCGCGGGCGACACGATAGACATTCCTATCGAGGCCAAGCACCGCGTCCAAAATCCCGGCGCGGAGAAATTGATCTTCATCGAAATCCAGCGCGGCTCGTATCTCGGCGAAGACGACATCGTGCGTTTCAGCGACGACTTCGGGCGAGCCGGGGGATGATGAGTCTCAGGTTTCTCTGTTGTGTTAGGCTCAAGCCCTGAGTCGAGGCGCTCTCTTTCACGATAGGGCACAGTTTTCGACCTCACGGGTAATCACCGTAGTACACGCGACTTTGAGTAATTCGAGTCGGGGTTGCCGTCAACCGGCCACACGCGCGCTTCGAGCGTGCATGACAGCGCGGCTCTCAGCCGCAGTTACAAGCCTTCACCTTGCAGGCGATGATCGTCGCTTCCAGGCTACGAAACCGCGCGAAGAATTCCCAACGCGGACGGAACAAAGAAGGGCGACCGTCTCACACCATCTTGGAACGAAACGAAGGTAGTTGCAATTCCGATTGGTACTGGGACGGCTGCCAGTGTGCCCCGCTATCACCAATAGTCGTTGACATCGCGGGTGACGGCTTCTTTCTACGTAAAGAGTAAGTGAGATAGGAGCAAAGGCCGGTCGCGCATCAAGCCGCCCGGCCTTACTTTTAGCTTTCCGATTTAACGCGCCGGAGTTTATAGCGAACAGACACCGCCGGTATCTAACTCTGAATCAACTTCCGCAAGCGTCAACGGGCGAGAAGCAGTCGCAAGTCGCGTATGTTCGTGCCGGTTGCGCCGGTCGTGACGGCGTCGCCGAGCGCGGCGAAAAAAGTATGGGCGTCGCTCGCTTCCAGAAATTTTCGCGCATCGAGCGAGAGAGTGCGCGCGCGCGCCAGCGTCGTGTCGTCGCCGAGCGCGCCGGCCGCCGGGCTGTTGCCGTCAATGCCATCCGTGCCCGCGCTGAACACGACGACGCGCGTCGTTGCATCAGACGGCGCACGCGCGGCCTGAGCTTCTATTTCAAACGCGCACCGCAACACTGTTTCAGCGTTGCGCCCGCCGACGCCCGCGCCGCGCACCGGGCACGAGAACTCGCCGCCGGAAATCAGGCACACCGGACGCCTCCCCTCTCTCCTACGCAAATCGAACAGACGCGAGACGAGTAAAGCCGCGCCTTCCGCAACCGGCTGCTCCGAAAGATCGCGTGCGATCTCGACCGTGAAGCCGTGCGCGGCCGCAACCTCCGCCGCGCGAACAAGAGCGCGCTCGTTATCGAGCAGCACGTGATGGCGTCGTAGCATCAGGGCACTGTCCGTCTCAGTAGGAGAGGGAAGGGGTTGATTGACGGCGCGCAGAATCGAGGCGGGGAGGCGCGCGTCGAGCCGGTAACGTTTGACGATCTCGGACGACTCGTGCGGCTCGTGCGGGAAAGCGTAAGTCGGGCCGGAGGCGACGTTGTAAGGTTCGTCCTCTCTCGTATCGGAGATGATGAGCGAGATTTGCGCGGCGCGTCCGGCGCACGCGCCGAGGCCGCCGCCTTTCACCGCAGAGAACGCGCGCCGCACGGAGTTGATCTCGTTGATGTTTGCGCCGCAGGCAACCAGAGCGCGATTGGCCTCCTGCATCTCCGCCAGCGTGATCGCTTCGTCGCGCGGCCATTCGAGCATCGCCGAGCCGCCGCCCGAGATGAGGAAGATGACGAGCGCGCGTGCTTGGGCGTCGGCCGCGCGCAACAGGGCGAAGGCGGCGCGCGCCGCTTCGAGGCTCGCTTCGTTCGGCAGGGGGTGGCCGCCCGCGAACACTCCCCAACGTTCCGGCAACCCGACGCCCATCGGCGGCGCGGAGACGACTCCGCCTGCGAGCGCGTCGCCCAACACTTCATCCACGGCGGAGGCCATCCCGACGGCGGCCTTCCCCGTGGCGATTGAGTAGATCGCGTGCGGCTGTGCGTTCAGGTCGAATTCGGTGTCGAGGATGGTGAGTCGCCCGCCGTTGAAGTCGAGCGCGCGGCGAGTGGCGGCGCGCGCGTCCATGCTTGCGAGCGTGGCGTCGAAGATGGCGCGCGCGGCGCGGCGCAGATCGTCGTGGGCGTTCAAAGCGAATGGGTCAACCCGGTCAAACTCAGTCAACGGTGACGAAGGCGCGCAGGGCCGCGAAGCGTCTCTCGCTGATGCCGCGCACGATGATGAGGTGTTCGGCGCGGCGAAACGCGCCGTGACGCTCGCGGTGTTCGACGATGCGCGCGGCCAGCCCTTCGCCGATACCGGGCAGACGCTCCAACTCCGCGCGCGATGCCGTGTTGATGTTGATGGGCGGCGCGTGGGGCGCGTGCGTCAGCCCGTCAGTTGTGAGACCGCGCACAACTCCGGCGCGGCGGGGCAACTTAACACACGAAGAGACGCACGCGAACAGCAGCGCGTAGCAGAAAAACACGAGCGGAAAAAAGCGCGTGCGCCCCGGCAACACGGGTTGACTGCGACCTTCAAAGCGTTGAGCGTCCACGGCTTTAGCGGCCTCTGAAACGGGAATGCAAAACTTTGCCGCGTCAATGTGCAAAATGCTAGAAGTCTAAAGTTGTCAGGAACTTGTAACGTCAAAAAGCGATTTTTCCACAGACTTTTCCACAGCTTCTGTGGAAAAGTTGTTTCAGCCCTCTTCGCGCAGTTGATCGTCCCAGTGAGAGACGGTTTCATAGGCGCGTCCGGTGATGGCGCGCGGGCGCGCGCCGTCGGCCTGACCGATGTAGCCCTCGCGTTCCATCACGTCGAGAATGGCGGCGGCGCGGCCGTAGCCGATGCGCAGCCGACGCTGTAGCACGGATGTCGAGGCTCGCTTCATCTCGACGCAGATGCGCAGGGCTTGCTCGAAAAGTTCGTCGTGTTCGCCGCCCGCACCGTTCGCGCCGCCTGATTCTTCTTCCGACTGCGTGATCGTCTCGTCGTAGAGCGGTTCGCCCTGTCCCTTGATGTGCGCGACGATCCGGCCGACCTCCGACTCGTCCAGGTACGCGCCGTGGACGCGTATGAGGCGCGATGTGCCGGGCGGAAGGAACAGCATGTCTCCGCGCCCCAGAAGTTGCTCCGCGCCGTTGGCGTCAATGATCGTGCGCGAGTCAACTTTGGACGACGTGCGCAGGGCGATGCGCGAAGGGAAGTTGGCCTTGATGAGTCCGGTGATGACATCCACACTGGGGCGCTGCGTGGCGAGCACAAGGTGGATGCCCACGGCGCGCGCCATCTGCGCGAGCCGCGTGATGGCCTCTTCCACGTCGTGCCCGGCCGTCATCATCAGGTCGGCGAGTTCGTCAACGATGATGACGATGTAGGGCAGAGTCTTCCACGGCTGCCCCTCTTCGTCGAAGTCCTCGACCATGTTGCGGCGCATCACCTCGACGTTGAAGCCGTCAATGTTGCGCACGCCCCACTTGGCGAGTTCCTTGTAGCGCGACTCCATCTGCGCCACCGCCCACTTCAAGGCGTTGGCCGCGCGCTTCGGGTCGGTGATGATCGGCGTCGCCAGATGCGGGATGTCTGCGTAGAGACCCAACTCAAGACGCTTCGGGTCGATCATGATGAATTTGACTTCATCGGGACGTGCTTTATAAAGAATGGAAACGACGAGCGAGTTGAGGCAGACGCTCTTGCCCGTGCCGGTCGCGCCCGCGATCAAAAGGTGCGGCATGCGCGCGAGGTCTGCGACGTAGTTCAGACCGTCAATCGTCTTGCCGAGCGCGAGCGTCAGTTTGGACGTGGACTCCTTGAAGTGGCGCGATTCGATCACCTCTCGGAGCATGATGTTGTCGCGCTGGTGGTTGGGCACTTCGATGCCGACGTGCGCCTTGCCGGGCACGCGATCAATGCGTATGGACTCGGCTTTCAAGGCGAGGCAGAGGTCGTCCACGAGTCCGGTGACGCGCGAATACTTGACGCCGGGGTCGGGTTTGAATTCGTAGGTCGTGACGACGGGGCCGGGGCAGATGTATTCGATCTTGCCCGTCACGTTGAACTCCTTGCACTTCTCCGCGACGCGCGTGGCGAGGTTTCTGAGTTCCTCATCGGCCTGCTCGTGGCGCGGCGGCGGCGAGTTCAGGTAATCCAGACTCGGCATGTCGTAGCCGCTCATCGCCTCGGCATACTTCTCGGCGCGGCGGGCTTCGCGCGTGGCCTTGTCTTCCTTCTCCTTGCCCGGAGTGATCCCTTCCGTGCTCTCCGTGCGCACGACCGACACGGAGGCGACCATCTCCGCGACCTCTTCGTCCTCGTCTTCGACGAACGCGCCCGGCGCGGGATTATTGTCGTCGTCTTTGGCCTTCGTGGTCGTCTTGCGGACGGATGCGCCGCCGTTCGACCGTGGGGGCGAGTCGTTTAAAAGCTGCGCGCCGCCCGTGTCGGCAAACTCCTCGAAGGCTTCGTCCGGATCGTCCTGCATGGAGGGCTGCGCCGCCGTGTCTTCAGCCGCTGCGGCGGCCGAGCGTTGGATGGCGACGCTTGCGGACGTGGGCTGCGTCGTCGTGGTACTCGTGAATGTCGCGGGCGTCTGCGTGTCGCGCATAAACTCGGCGACACGTTCGGCTCCGGTCTTCTTCTCATGCAGCCGCTTTTCTTCGACAGCAGCCTCCTCGTGCGCGGCGCGGGCGGCGCGTCTCTGTTCGGCGCGCCCCGCGGCCAACTCGCGTCGCTCCGCGCGCCACGTCTGGAAGCGTGTCGAGAGAGAGTTTAGGAAGGTTGACGGGTGGCCGAAAGCGTCTACCGTGCGTTCGTAGGCGCGTGCGAAGGAGAAGTTGGTGGCGAGCAGCAGCCCCGTAGCGGCGAGTGCGAGCAGCAGGACGAGCGCGCCGACGCCGTTCAGCGCGCTCGCCAGATTCGATGCGACGAACGTGCCGACGAAGCCGCCCGCGCTGACGCGCCCGTCGAAGAGCAACGGCATCCCGATCAGGGCGAGGATCGCCGAAGCCGAGATCAAGAGCGTTAAGAGTCCGGCGATGCGCGAGACGGGCGCGTGGATGCGGCGCGTGCGAAAGCGACGCCACGCGGCGAGAAAGAGCAGGAGCGGCAACAGGTAAGAGGCGAGGCCGACCGTTTGCAGCATCGCGTCGGAGACATACGCGCCGACGGGGCCGACGAGGTTCCGCGTCTCGTCCTGCCCGGCGGAGTTCATTGACGGATCGTTCGGATTGAAGAAGACGAGGCAGAGCGTGAGCATCAGGCCGAGCGCGAAGAGGGCGATGGCGATGATCTCGTTGCGCCGCGAGTTGCGCTGCGGCGATTGCAGCGGCAGTTGGTGCGTCCGCGTATCCGTCTGTGTGGTTGCCATATCTTTTATAAATCTCTGGTGTGCAGGTTGCGACTCCGAATCTATAGCTGTGCGCCGGAGGCGGGTTCCGCCTTCGCCCGGTAACTTTCATCTACGACGACCGTTCCGGCGATGAAGTCGTGCAGCGCGCGCCGCTTGCGGTTCAATAGCATGATAACAACTTCACTCCAAGCCCAGATCATCGTGGCGACGGCGATTTCCATGCTGAACGGCGCGATCTCGCTCTGTCTGCTCGACAGTTCGAGCCAGCCGAGATTGGCAAACTCTTCGTCGGTAATTTTCAAGAGCGCCACCAACAAAGAGATCATCGAGAGGAACCCCATACCGACTCCCACGGAACTTCGCAGGAACGCCTGCTTCCATGAAATATGCCCCCCGTCGAGCGAGACGACTCTGATGTTCTGGTTTTTTTTCCCGATGGTTTGCCCGGAACGCCCGTGGAAATATATTTCGTAAGCGTAGAGTAGGAACGCGTGTGGAAGCAGGGCGGCGATGGCTACAGGCCGCGAGACGGATTGCAGCCACCAGAAGAACAGGATCGGAATAAACAGCACGAAGGTGTCGATCCACGCGGCGGCGAATCGCTGCCAGAATCCGGCATAGTTCATGTTCGATTCTTCCACGCCGATAAGCAACCCCGGTGGTTATGCCGCGCGCCGCGACAGGAGATAAGCCTTGATGAAGTCGTCCAGATCGCCCGCGAGCACCGAGTCAACGTCGCCGCGTTCGAGCTTCGTGCGCGCGTCTTTGACGAGCCGGTAGGGCGCGAGGACGTAGTTTCTGATCTGCGAGCCGAAGGAGATGTCGGCCTTGTTGGCTTCGAGCGCGGCGGTCTCGGCCTGCCGCTTTTCCAGTTCGAGTTCGTAGAGCCGCGAGCGCAGCACCTGCATGGCGACGGCGCGGTTCTGGTGTTGCGAGCGTTGATTCTGACACTGGACGACGATGTTCGTCGGGAGGTGCGTGATGCGCACGGCCGAGTCGGTCGTGTTGATGTGCTGGCCGCCCGCGCCGGTCGCGCGATAGGTGTCCACGCGCAAGTCCTTCTCCTGAATCTCGACCTCGATGTTCTCGTCAATCTCCGGGTAGACGAAGAGCGACGCGAAACTAGTATGACGCCGCGCCGCCTGATCGAACGGCGAGATGCGCACCAGACGATGCACGCCCGCCTCGGCCGCGAGCAGCCCGTAGGCGTACTCGCCTTCGACGCGAAACGTCACGCCCTTGATCCCCACTTCCTCGCCCGGCTGATAGTCAATGATCTCGGTCTTGAAGCCGCGCCGCTCCGCCCATTTCAGATACATGCGCAGGAGCATCTCGGCCCAGTCCTGCGATTCCGTGCCGCCCGCGCCGGGGTGGACGGTGCAGATGGCGTTGCGCATGTCGTTCTCGCCCGCGAGCAGCATCTCGGTTTCGGCCTCGCCGATTTCGCGTTCGAGCCGTTCGACGAGCGCGCGCAGTTCGCTCAAACTGTCCGCGTCCTCGCCGCCTTCGGCGAATTCAAAGAGCACGCCCGCGTCCCCGACCGCCGACTCGAAACTCTGCTGGCGATTGATGACGCGTTCCAGACGGCTGCGCTGCTGCAACATCTTCTGCGCCTCCTCCTGATCGTTCCAGAAGTCGGGCGCGGAGGCCTGCGCCTCGATCCGCTTCAACTCATCCTGTTTAGCCGCGACATCAAAGAAACCTCCCGAGTTGCTCGACGCGCCCGCTGAGGTCGTCGTAACTGCTTCGCAACTCTTGAACTGTTAAAGTCTCTATCATCAAACCTCCAAAACTCGTGAACGGTGAATGGTAAATGGTGAACGGTAAAAACCTGCCTTCATCTATTTACCATTTTCCATTTGCCATTCACCTTCTTGATCGTCGTAGCGACCATCAAAATACTAAAGGCGGCGCAGAGGGCGACGAAGAGGTCGCCGCGTCGCGTGTAAAAAGTTTTGCCGGCGGTGGCGCGCGTGACGCGCCACGTGCGGACAGCGGGCTGGAAGCTGCCGGTCGCGTCTTCCACTTCGCCGCGCGGCGTGATGCGCGCGCTGATGCCGGTGTTCGTGACGCGTAACACTTCGCGCCGGTTTTCGACGGCGCGGAAGACGGCGTTGGCGAGGTGCTGGCGCAGCACCGGCGTCTCGCCGAGGTAGCCGTCGTTAGAGATGTTGATGAGCACGTCTGCGCCTGCGTCCGTGAACGTCCGTGCAATTGAGGGAAAGGCCGACTCGAAACAGATAAAGACTCCCGCGCGCGTCTCGCCGCCGATAGGCAGCAAAGTGTATTTCGCCCCCGGTGTGAAATCCCCGACGATGCCGCTCACCAGCCACGCGGGCGGAAACCAGCGCGGCAACGGCACGTACTCGCCGAACGGCAACAGGCGAATCTTATCATACTGCGCGACGAGCCGCCCCGCTTCATTCACGAGCACGGCCGAGTTATACCCGCCCCCCGCGGGCGCGGGTTCGAGCGAGTTGAAGAGGACGCTCGTCCGCCGCGCGCGCGCGAACGCACCGACGAGTGTCTGAAATTCTTCGTCCTTCGCGTAAGCGAAATTCATCGGCGACTCAGGCCAGACGACCACGCGCGTCGGGTCGTCGGACGAGTACGCACCCGTCCCGGTCAACGGGCTTCGTGCAGTCTCGCGCTTCGCCTCCGCGTCATGCTTCTGCTCCCATGCGCGCAGCGCGTCCGCGCTCATTGTCAGGTGGCGGTTAACGAGCGTGGCCGTCTCTTCAGGCGAGCGTCCGAAGTTGACGGAGACATTCGGCTGTATCGCGATGATGATCGAATAGGGTTGATGTCCTGAGCCGTCAGAGCCGGGGGCGGTGAAGTTAAGTAATTCCGTCAATGGAAAGACCAATCCGACGGCTATGAGTATGAGTGTGGCGAGGTTGAACGAACGGATATTCTTACGCAGCAGCAACAACGCGACGGCCGCGTTGACGGAGACGAGCAAAAATCCGACTGCGTAGACACCGCCCCACGTCGCGGGTTGGATGATGTCGGGGTGGAAGGCTTGCGAGTAGCCGATGGCGTTCCAGAGTTGGCCGGTCGCGCCGAGTCGCGCCCATTCCGAAGCGGCCCACAAGGGCGGCGCGGCGACGAGCGCGTAGATGCCCCGACGCGAGCGCAGATGCGCGAGTGCGAGCGCGAACGTAGCGGGGAAGAGTCCGACGATGAGGACGACGGGGACGAGCAGCGCGTAGGCCAGAGGGCGCGGCAGCCCGCCGTAGTGAATCATCGAGTGCGTGAGCCACCAGCAGGAGCCGTAAAAAAAGAGCGCGCCCCAGAGCCAGCCGAGCGCGAAGGCTTGACGCCTGCGCTCCACCGCCGCAATCGAGACGAGCAAGGGGACGAGGCCGACCCAGGCGAGCGGCCACAAGTTGAAATCAGGAAACGAGAGGATCAGCAGGAACGCCGAGAGCACGGCCAGCGCCCCGTGGCTTCGCGCCGGGACACAGGCGCGCACGCCCGCGCGAAACTTCTCGCGCCGTCCGCCCGTCGCCGGCGCATCGAGGGAAACAGCCGTCTGCACACGCGCGAGTTTAGCAGAGACGAAGCGCGGCGGTCATCGCGCCCGCGAGAAAATTTACGCGGGCGCGAAAATTTTTTTCCGAAGTCACAACCTGGTCGGGCGGGCGCGTCAAAACGTTTACGGTTTGTGTCAAAAGAGCGGAAATTTGTCACCGCTTGGGTGACAAATTTTGTCGTCCTGACGCATAGCGAATGTGGCGCACTCTTGCGGCCTCTGCCGCAAGTCGCCGCGGCAAAACGCCCGCGCGGCCAATAAAAGGCAAAAAAAAGCTCTGTAAAAAGCAGGAGAACCCGGTCACTTGACCGGGTTCTTGTAAAGATATGTTTTAAGGGGATTGCTCGGCGGGCGGCTGGAGTAGCGGCAGGCCACTCTCAGAGAAGTGAAGGCGGCGGGGTCACGATTTAACTTCTTTCGTGCTTGCCACTTCTCTGTTTAGCACGTCGCGTGCCACAAAAAAGCGAACCGGAGCGAGCGATGATTTTAAGGTCGTTCGGACGGGGCGGGAGGGGCGGCGGGCGTTTGATTGGACACGGACGACGGCCGCCCGGTGGCGTCTGTGTCGTCGGCCATCCGGCGGCCGAGCATGATGCCGAGGGCGAAGAAAATGGCCGCGATGACCAACGCGGCGAGCAGGAGAACGGCCGGACGCCGCTCGTCTCGCGGAACTCTTCAAAAGCCGAATGGCGCAACGCCGCGTCGCGTTCGTCGTGCGGAGAAGTCCTCTGCCGTTCGGATGACATGGAAAAACTCGCGCGAAGATGTGCGGAGCGGGGAACTTGAAAACATCACGCGACGGCCTCGACTTCCAGCCAATGCCCGCGCGCACCCACGATGCGAACCCGCCCCCGCGCGATTCTATCACCACTGCGCGCCCGAGCGCGCCACAATTCGCCGCACACCAACACCGCCCCCTCCGGCTCTAAAGCCTGCAACACGACCGCTATCCGCCCCTCCAACTGCAAAGGTCTCCCCGCACTTTTCTGGTGACGCGACATCGCCGCCACCAGCAGGCACGCGACTAGGAAACCCGCACCGAGAAGTAAAAGGATTAGAGAAAGCGATGGGGAATGAGGGATGAGGGATGAAAGGAAGTGGCGAGGGATGAGAGACGAGGGATGAAGGAAAGCATTCAACGAAGCGAGTGCTTCTGCTAATTCATCCCTCATCCCTCTGCCCTCATCCCTTCGACTATCTCGCGCCCGTCTCCAACTGGCGGTAGAGGGCGACGGCCTCCTGGTTGTTGGCGTCGAGTCCGATGGCGGTGCGCGCATGGGTCTTGGCCTGCGCGAGGTCGCCGCGTTCGAGGAAGATGCGCCCGAGCAGGATGTGCGCGTCAATCAACTTGGCCTCCCAGAAGATCGCGGTCTTCAAAGAACTGATCGCGCGCACGAGGTCGCCGCGACGCTGGTAGATGCGCCCGATGAGCAGGTGCGCTTCGGCGTTCATCGGCTCGATCATCAGGACGCGGTTGAGTTCCGAGAGTACGTCGTCGTCGCGCCCGGCGGCATAGTCTGCGCGCGCCTTCACCAACAAGTCCTGCGTGGTGACGCTGGCGGTGTCAACCGCAGGGAGCGGCGCCTGCGCCTTGACCGCTTCGGCGATGTCGAACTGCTGGTTGAGGCGCACGGGAATGGATGCAATCGCCTGCGACTTCTGCCAGTCGGTCTGCATCTTTGCGTAGGTGGTCGGCAGGTAGCGACGCGCTTCGTTATCGGCGGCCGTCGTCATCTCAGCGGTCGCGCCCGATTTCTCCAGAGCCTTCGCGTAGAGGAAGCGCGCCTCGCCGTCGCGCGGGTTCAACATGATGACCGAGCGGAGTTGTTCGGCGGCGTCGGCGTGGCGGCCTGAGAGAAAGAGCGCGTAGGCGTAGTTGTAGATGACGGAGGCGTCTTCGGGGTCGGATTCTTTCGCGCGTTCGAGAAACGTCTGCGCCTGTTTGAGCAGGCGGTCGCGCTCTTCCGTGGACTTCTCTTGCAGCGCGGCCTGAATGGAGAGCGCGCCCGAGTTGTTGTAGATGCCCGTGAGCGGCAGGTCTGTGGCGACGGGCAGAAGCGCGCCAAGCGCGGTCTTGAGATCGTTCATGCGCCAATAACTGAGCGCGGCGTAGAAGGACGACTCGGCGAAGTGCGGGTCGCCTTTTTGCAGGCGCGAGAAATGTTCGGCGGCCTTCTTCCAGTCTTCCTGTTTGAAGTAGAGGTTGCCGAGTTCGAAGGCGGCCTGCGGGTAGCTCGCGCCCGCGTTGGTTTTCGCATACTCCTTCATCGCGTTCTGCAAATAGTTGGAACGCTTCTCGCGGTCTTCCGTCATCACGCCCTTGACGTAGCTCTCGAAGGCGCGCGGCGGAATCTTCGTCGCGCGCTCGACGATCTCATTGCGCGAATAGGCGAGCGTGGAATCGCGTTGATGGAGAATCTGGTAGGCGAGGATGCCCTGCATCTTCTGCAAGTTGACGAGCGCGTCGCCGAAAATATAGGGCGGCCAGATTTGTCCCTCCTGAACGCGCACGACGCGCGCGCTGATGCGCACCTCCGTCGGCGTCTTGCCGTCGGGCGGCGTCACCACGTCGTAAGTGCCGATGACGGCGAGCGTCGCTTTGGCCTTCATCGCAACGTTGATCGCGGTGGCGCGCGAGGGCGTGGCCGTCAGGGGCAGACGCAGGCGTTGGTAGATAAGTTCGCGCTCGTCCGTGGAGATGGTGCGCAGCCCGTACATCTGCAAGAGGTCGGTCAGAGAATCCGCGAAGCTCGTCCCGATCCAGTGGTACTCGCGCTGGCTGGTCGTGTTCTCGAACGGCAGGACGATGATCACGTCGCCGCTCTGCGCCGTTTGCGCGCGCGCGGAGGCGACCGAAAAGAGCAGGGCGAGGGCGCAAGCCAGCGCGGTCAAACTTCTTCTAAACATGTGATTCATTCCTAACCCGTAAAAACGGCGAGGCCGTCTGCGCAGTGATTAATCAAGCACGGCGCGCGACGGCCTACAAAATCTGGCGAGCAGCGCGACCCGCGTGCGTGCTCCGGCGAAAAAGTGGCGTCCCGTACGGGAGTCGAACCCGTGTCGCCGCCGTGAAAGGGCGGTGTCCTAGGCCACTAGACGAACGGGACTTTAGTTCTACCTAACAACGGTAAAACAAACTTACCGTAACCTCTTAGCGGCTGTCAAACCGCACGCGCCGGCGACGCGCGCGGCAAACAAGTTTGATGCCGCGAAACGTTGAAAAGTAGGCCACGGGCGCGCGTCAAAATGGCGCGGCGGGCGTGGGGATGTGCGAATCGCCGCGTTTTCAGATGCCAACCCCGTGCCCGTCACGCACGAATTTCCGCTATAATCGCCGCGAAGTAAAAAACCGTAAGGGCAGGGCGAGTCCGTAACGCATCCGGCTAACGAATCGAGGCGCGCGTCGAGGCGGGCTGCGGGCTTTCCCTCTCTACTACAACCGATACGATGCTAAACGCCACGTCGCCAAAATTATTGAGGTGAACTTGCCCTACCCGCTGCTCGATCCGCAATCGTCCGAAGCCGTCACGCCGTGCGGACGTTGCGCGCTCGGCGTGATGATCAAAGCCCCGCGCGCGGGCGCGTCGAAGACGCGGCTCGTGCCGCCGTTCACGTATGAAGAGGCCGCGCGTCTGAGCGTCGCTTTTCTCAGCGACACGGCGGCGAACATGGCGGACGCGTGCGCCGAAAATTCCGTCGGCATGGTTCACCCCGTCGCCGTCTACACGCCCACCGGCGCGGAGGGCGCGTTCGAAGGGCTGTTGCCGACAGGTTTCGCGCTGCTCGCGCAACGCGGAGACACTTTAGGCGAGCGCCTTTTCCATGCGGCGGCCGACCTGTTCCGGCTCGGGTACGAGTCCTGCTGCCTGATTGATTCCGACAGCCCGACGCTCCCGCGCTCTCTGCTCACGTCGGCGGTCGAAGAACTCCGCCGCCCCGGCGACCGCCTCGTGCTCGGCCCGGCGGACGACGGCGGCTACTATCTGATCGGCTTGAAGCGCGCGCACCGACGACTCTTTGAAGATATCGCCTGGAGCACGGCGGACGTGTCGGCGCAAACCGTCGAACGCGCGCGCGAAATCAGTCTCGACGTGGCGCTCCTGCCCGCCTGGTACGACGTGGACGACGCGCACACCCTCCGCCGTCTCTGCGACGAACTGTTGGACGCGCCCGCAGAGGCCGCCGCGTGCGAAGCGAAACTCGCCCCTCATCCCGCGCCGCACACGCGCGCCGTACTCGCACACCTGCTCAATGGACAACTCGATGGGCAACTCGAAGGGCAAGGGCGCGCCCGCCTCCCGACCGGGTTTGCCGCCGCGCCCGCGCGTGAGGAAGGCGACGCATGAAAGATGAGCGCGCGGACGAGACGCACGCCGTTGCAGCGTCGCCTCATGCGACCTCGCCGCGTGAGGAAACTCCGACGCACCGCGCGACGATTCGGACGAATCTGTCGCTCCTCGCGCTCGGTCTCGCGTCGCTCGCGCTCTACGTGTACGGACTGGGCTTCGACAAGACGCACACGCTTCAGATCGTCTGGTTCATCAAGGTCGCGTTGGCCCAGTGCGCGCTCTACGCACTGGCCGCGTGGCTCGTATGGCGCGCGGGCGAGCGGCGTTCGACGCTGCTTCTGGTGATCGTCTTCGCGTCGTTGTTTCGTTTGAGCGTGCTCGTCGCGCCGCCGCTTTTGTCGGACGACATTTACCGTTACGTCTGGGACGGGCGCGTGCAGGCCGCCGGTATCAATCCTTATCGTCACGTCCCGGCGGACGACGCGCTCCGGTTTTTGCGCGACGCGGACGTTTACCCGAACATCAACCGCCGCGACTATGCGCCGACCATCTACCCGCCGCTCGCGCAGATGATCTTCTTCCTTGCGACGCGCGTGAGCGAGCGGATCGTGTGGATGAAGGTCGTGATGGTTTTGTTCGAGGCCGCCGGTTTGTGCGCACTCGCCGCGCTGCTCGCTTCGTTCAAACTGCCGCGCCAGCGCGTGCTGCTCGCGGCGTGGCATCCGCTCGCAGTGTGGGAGATCGCGAGCAGCGGCCATCTGGACGCGCTCGTCATCTGCTTCGTCGCGCTCGCGCTCCTGGCGCGCAGGCGCGAGCAAGAGAGTTTGACGGGTGCGCTGCTGGCGTCGGCCGCGCTCGTTAAATTATTTCCCCTCGTGCTGTTGCCCGCGTTCTATCGCCGTGGAAGTTGGCGTATGCCGCTGGCGTTCTGCGTGACGCTGGCGGCGGGTTATCTGCCGTACCTTTCCGTCGGCGCGCGCCGCGTGCTGGGATTCCTGCCGGACTACGCGAGCGAGGAGGGATTGCGCAGCGGCGAGCGATTTTTTTTGCTGCAACTGGCGCGCGCGCTCTGCGGCGAGGCGTGCGTGCCGCAAGCGGCTTACATCGCGTTCGCGCTCGTCGTCATGGGTGTGCTCGCCGCGTGGTGTCTGATCAGACGCGAGTCGGAAGAACGCGACTACGCGGCGCGCGCGGCGCTCCTGGCGACGGCGTTCACCGTCCTCCTGTCGCCGCATTACACCTGGTATTTCGCGTGGCTCGTGGCTTTCCTGTGCGTCGTGCGCGCGAGATTTCTCGCGGCGCTCGTGTGTCTGACGACCGCCGCCTTCATGCTCTACGGCACGTGGCTCGGCGACGCGCCCGCGCAGATGCTCCGGCTCAACCTGTCCATTTACCTGCCGTTCGCGCTGCTCCTCGTCGTGTGTTACCGGAGGCGCGGAGAGGTTGATAACGCGAGCGCGTAGGCGTGATAGAGTTTCGATAAACGAACGGGGAAGGGACGTGATAAGTTGATGCGACAATCAAGCAACGGGCGGCGCGCTCTGGTGACGGGCGGCGCGGGACTCATCGGTTCGCACCTCGTTGATCTCCTGCTCGCAGAGGGTTGGCGCGTTCGCATACTCGATAACCTTGAGCCGAACACGCACCGCGAGGGCAAACCCGCGTGGGTCAATCCGGCGGCCGAGTTCGTCGCAGGCGACGTGCGCGACCGCGCCACCGTCTCCGAAGCTCTCGCCGGTATTGATGTCGTCTTTCATCAGGCGGCCTACGGCGGATACATGCCGGAGATTTCAAAGTACGTGGGCGTCAACAGTTTCGGCACGGCGCAGATGCTCGAAGTGATCCGCGACGAGAATTTGCCCGTCAGGAAAATCGTCGTCGCCTCGTCGCAGGCTGTCTACAGCGAAGGCGCGGCGGTCTGTCAGGAGGAACACGGTCTGGTCTTCCCGGCGGTGCGCCCCGTGGAACAACTGCGCGCCGGAGACTTCGGCGTCCACTGCCCCTATTGCGACCGCCCGACTCTCCCCGCGCCCACGCCCGAACGCGCGCCCATCGGCGGCGAGACGGTTTACGCCGTCACGAAAGTTGATCAGGAACGGCTCGTCCTGATGTGGGGGCGGCAGACGGGCGTGCCCACGGTCGCCCTGCGCTACTCATGCACCTACGGGCCGCGCCAGTCAATCTTCAACCCCTACACCGGCGTCATCGCCATCTTTTCGACGCGCCTCCTGAACCGGCAACCGCCCGTGCTCTACGAAGACGGCGAGCAGACACGCGATTTCAGCTTCGTCGAAGACATCGCCCGCGCCAACCTTCTCGCCGCGACGACCGATAAACTCGACGGTCTGGCCGTGAACGTCGGGAGCGGCGAAGCGACCAGCATCCGCCGGATCGCGCGCTTGATTTCCGATGCCCTGAACATTCCCATTGACCCGGTCGCGCGCGGAGAGTTTCGCCCCGGCGAGATGCGCCACCTCGTTTCCGACACGACACTCATCCGCGCCGCCGGGTACGAGCCGCGGGTTTCGCTCGCGGCGGGCATCCTCCGCTACATCGAATGGATCGAGCGACAGATGGACGTGCGCGACTATTTCGCCAAAGCTGAAACATTGCTGCGCGCGAAAGGCATCGTGCATCAGGTTAAGAGTTGAGAAATGATGAAAGGCATTCGGCACGCGAACGCCTGGTAATTACGAAGTGAACAATCCGGCGCATCAGAAACCTTTCATCTCCGTCGTCATCCCCGCGTTGAACGAGGAAGAACCGATTGCCGATGTCGTGCGCGGCATCCCGCGCGAGATCGCGAGCGAGATAATCGTCGTTGATAACGGGAGCGACGACCGCACGGCGGAGCGTGCGCGGGCGGCGGGCGCGCGTGTCGTCTCCGAGCCGCGACGCGGCTACGGACGCGCGTGTCTGGCGGGCGTGGGGGCGGTCGCGGCCGGGTGCGAGATCATAGTTTTTCTGGACGGCGACGGCAGCGATTGCCCGGAGTTAATGGATCGGCTGGTCGAGCCGATTAAAGCCGGGACACACGATTTCGTGACGGGGTCGCGCACGCGCGGGCAACGAGAGCGCGGCAGCATGAACTTTCAACAACTCTTCGCCGGACGCGCCGCCGGTCTCCTGCTCGGCGCGCTCTACGGCGTCTCTTACACGGACATGTGCCCGTTTCGCGCCATCCGCCGAGATGCGCTCGCGCGCCTGCCGATGCGCGAAGAGACTTACGGTTGGAATCTGGAGATGCAGATGCGTGCGGCGCGCGCTCGTTTGCGCATCCTCGAAGTGCCTGTGGATCATCGTCGGCGCGCGGGCGGCGAGTCGAAAGTGTCAGGCAATCTGCGGGGCACAATCCGCGCCGGAACGCGCATCCTTTACACCGTCCTGCGCATCGCATGGGAGCGACCCGTCACGTCACGGCGATGACCATTCGACGCTTTCTATGAAATACACAAGAACACTCACCGCGCTTCTCCTCATCTCGTCGCTGTCGGCTTCGACAACTGTGGCGCAGGAGACGACGGCCTCAGCGCCCGCCGTCAAAACCGTCGAGCAGACGGCCGAGCAGGCGGAGCTTGAGCGAAAGGCTCTGGCGTTGCTCGATGAAGTGCTCGGCGAAACGCCTTCGCTGAAACTCATCGAGAATCGCATACGCCTACAGGCGGCGGTGGCTGAGCTTCTCTGGCCGCGCAATCAGGAGCGCGCCCGCGAGATTTTCAACGCCGCGGCAAACGATGTGGCGGCCGTCGCCGCCGGTATCGAGACGGACGACCCGCAGTATCACAATCTCATCAACACGACCTTGCAGTTGCGCCAGCGGATGCTCGGCATCATCGCCGAGCGCGAGCCGAAACTCGCGCTCGAATTCCTGCGCGCGACGCGCCCGCCGCCCGCGCAGCCCGGCGCAAACTACCGTCAGCCCGACCAGGAAATTATGCTGGAGGCGCAACTCGCCCAGCAGATCGCCGCGCGCGACCCGCAGCAAGCCCTGCGCATCGCCGAAGAAATTGTGAATCGCGGCCTCTCCATGAACCTGTTGCCGTTGATCGATCAACTGCGCTCGCGCGACCCGGAAGGCACGGCGCGGCTCGCCGCCGCCATCGTCAAGAGACTCCGCACCGCCAACTTCGCCGTTGACTACGAGGCGACGAGCATCGCCAGCCACCTCTTGCACTCGGCGCGCTCGGCCGACAACACGACCGGGGCGAACGGCCAGCAGCAGACGGTCGTCGCCGCCGGTCAAGCCAATGCGCGTCGCGCCCTGTTGGACGAAGCGGCGCGCCGCGAGCTGGTCAACCTGCTCGTCAATGCGGTGGCGGGCGGGGCGGGCGATCAGCGTGGGCCGGGGAACGCGGGCGGGCTGCTGAACATGGTGCGGCAGTTGATGCCGGAAGTGGAACGCTACGCGCCCGCGCAGGCGGCGGCGGTGCGCCGCCGGCTTGAAGGGTTCGAGCGAAGGGGCGAGGTCAGTTCGCGCGAATTCCGGATGGCGCCTGAAACGGGCACGCCTGATGCGATCATCGCGACCGCTGCGAAGGCCGCGCCGGAGATGCGAGAGCAAATCTACCGCACGGCCGCTTGGAAAGCCTTTAACGAGGGCAACGCGGATCGCGCGCGGCAGATCATCAACAACCACGTAGAGGGCGCGCCGCAGCGCGAGCAGATGTTGAAGGAACTCGACCAGCAGATGTTTTGGCGCGCCGCCTCGGAGGGCAAAATCGAACAGGCACAGGCGCTCCTCGCGCGGATCAAGTCAACGGACGAACGCGTCGGGATGTTATTGCAACTGGCGCGCGCCACATCGGACAAAGGCAACAGGGCAGCGGCGGTCGGTTTTCTGGACGAGGCGTGGAATCTGATCGGCGCGCGTGCCAGAGGACAGACGCAGTTCAACCTGCAGTTGCAACTGGCGCAAAACTACGCGCAACTCGCGCCGCCGCGCGCCTTCGAGATTATCGAGGCAAGCATCGCGCACCTCAACGAACTCGTCGCGGCGGCGGCCGTTCTCAACGGCTTCGGGCAGGAGACTTTCGCCGAGGGGGAACTCAAGGGGCAGGAAAGCTATCCGTGGGGAGCGCTGGCCGTGCAATGCAACGAGACACTGGCCGCGCTCGCGCCCGTAGACTTCGACCACGCGCGCTCTGCCGCCGACGGGTTTCAACGTCCCGAACTGCGACTCCCCGCGCGCCATACTCTACAGAGAGTGGAAGCGGGACAATTTCAACCGCGCCCCCGCGCGTCGCGGCGGCGTGATGGGCGGCATCAGCCCGGTGAACTGAGACTAATCGCGCGCGCGGAAGACGAGGAAATAATCCATCCCGTCCGGCTTCACGAAGTCGTATTGCGCGACGAGCGCGAAGCCCGCGCGCCCTGCTTCCGAGATCACTTTCCGGTCGTCCAGCCCGTGGTCGTCGCCCGCGCCGTTGCGGTCAATGACGCCGACGAGCGCGCCGGCGGCGAGCGAGCGGCGCAAGTTGCGCATCAGCCTGATCGGCTGCGCGATCTCGTGATAGGTTTTCAGGATGAGCACGGCGTCAACGCCCGCTTCCGGCAACAACGGGTCGTCTTCTTTGCCGAGCACGGCACGGATGTTCGCGAGTTGTTCACGCGCCGCGCGCTCTTCGATGTGCCGCAGATAGTCACGGTTGATCTCGACCGCGTAAACCGCGCCCTTCTCGCCGACCCGCCGCGCGGCGCGCACCGTGAACCAACCCGAACCCGCGCCGATGTCGGCCACGCGCGAACCTTCCCTGATCCGCAAAATGTCCATCACACGGCTGATCTGTAGTTTCTCTTCGCGCTTCGCGTCCTCGAAGATCGAAAGGCTGCCCGTGTAAGGGTCGCTCGTGGGACGGTCGGGTTTGTCGGCGTCGCGCGCGGGCGCTCGCGCCGCTTTGGACTGCGGGGCAGCGGGCGCGTCGGGACTGTGAAAGATGTATAAGTTGCTGCGGCTGCATAAGTCGTCGTCAATATCTTGAAGCCCGAACTCATGCGCGAGAGGCGTGCCGAGCGACCCGCCGAGCAGCGTGAAACTCGCGGCCACGCAGATAAGGAGCTTGACGGCCAGCGACCACGGCCTGCGATCAACCCTCACCTCCGCCGTCTCCGCGCCCTTCGGGGTCTCGTTATCGTTTGTTTCTTCAGGCATGATTTTTAAGATGATTAAGATGAGTGGCTCGCTTCAAGCGTTTGCCGCAACCCGCTCTTTGCGGGCGATGATCTGCGCGTAGCGCGCGACGGCCGCGAATTCGGGACGCGCGCCGAGCATTCGTTCGAATGAGAGCAGGCGCGCGTAAGCGTCGGGCGTGCCGGAGAGCGAGGCGGGCAGGTAGTCCGCGACGACGCGCACGCCGCGAGTCGCGAGCACCGACAATCCCGCGCCGGTCGCCAGCTCAGAGAGCGCCCGCGCGTCGTAAAGTCGCGCCGGGCCGCCGTAGAGAGATTCATTCACCTGCCCGGCCGTGAGCGCGCGTTCCGCTTCATCCAGATCGTGAGACTTCAATGCGGCGCGCATGGCCTCGCCCGCGCGGTTGCGCGCGACGAGCGAGACCATGCCGCCCGGTTTGACGAGCGCGGCCAGAGCGCGCACGGCGGCGTGCGGGTCGGAGACGTATTCGAGGACGTTATGACACGTCGCCGCGTCGAACGTCTGCGGGGCGAACAGTTGATGTGCGGTCTCGGCGTCGGATTGATGAAAGGTGATGTGAGCGGCGAGCGCGCGGGCGCGGGCAGACTCGGCGGCGAGCGCGAGCATCGTCGCCGAAGGGTCAACGATTGACGCGTGCCAGCCGAGCGCGGCGAAGCGCAAGGCGAGCGCGCCCGTGCCGCCGCCCAGATCGAGCGCGCGTTTTGTCTCGCCCGCGCCCCCGCGCCCCGCCTCCGGCGCGCGTGCAGGTTTCGCCCCGCCCGCGCTCGTGCCCGGTTCATCGGATTCGGAGCGCGCTTCGCCCGCCTCGTTGATGGCGGAGAGAAAGTTCTCCCACGCGATGTCGAGACGCAGCCGTCCTTCGACGGTCTGCAAGTATGCGGCGTAGTCGGGCGCGCCCGACTCGAAGCGTGCGTCCGTCATTTGACCACGATGGAATGCGCGCCGCGCACGCTGATGCGACCGATGCGCGCGGCGTCCGGATAAACTTCGCGCAGGCGCGCGACGAGTGCATCGGCGCGCGCGGGGTCAACGGAAATCAGGAGGCCGCCCGCCGTCTGCGGGTCGAAGAAGAGACTCGTGAGCGCGTGGCTCACTTCGACTCCGATCTCGATGTCGTCGCCGACGTAGAGGCGGTTAGTTTTGTCGCCGCTCGTCAGCAACCCCTGCGACGCGAGTTCGAGCGCGCCGGGGATTAGAGGCACGCGCCCGGATTCGATCTCAATCGTCACGCCGCTCCCGCGCGCCATCTCCCACGCGTGGCCGAGAAGGGCGAAGCCCGTCACGTCGGTTGCGGCGTGCGCGTCGAACTCCTGCATCAACCCGGCCGCCTCGCGCCCCGCGAGCAGCATCGTCTTGAGCGACGCCCGCATCACCGCCTCGCCGGCCTTGCCGAACTTGATGCCGGTGGAGATGACGCCAGTGCCGACGGGTTTCGTCAGGAGAAGGGCGTCGCCGGGGCGCGCCCCCCGGTTGGTGATGACGCGGCGCGGGTGGATCGTCCCTGTCACCGCGTAGCCGAACATGATCTGCGGGTCGTCCACGCTGTGGCCGCCGAGGAGCGCGACGTTGTGCTCGGTCAACACGTCGAGGCCGCCGCGCATGATCTCGCCGAGGATCGAGAAGTCCAAGCCCTTTTTCGGAAAGCAGGTGATGGCGAGCGCGGTGATGGGCTTGCCGCCCATCGCCCACACGTCGTTGATGGAGTTGAGCGCGCTGATGCGTCCGTAGTCGTAAGGGTCGTCAACAATGGGCGTGAAGAAGTCAACGGTCTGGACGAGCGCGAGGTCTTCGGTCAGTTGATACACCCCGGCGTCGTCCGCCGTCTCGATGCCGACCAGCAGATTGGGATGCTTCGGGATGTTCAGCCCGCCCAGAACCTGGGCGAGTGCGCCGGGCGCGAGCTTAGCCGCTCAACCGGCGCAGTTGACCATCTCAGTCAGACGCATGTTCGGCCTCCCTTCTTTGCAGTTGCGGCCTAGATTAACAGTTCACGCACGCGCCGCCCAAATCGGAGAGGCGCGCGAGGCCGGGCGGCGTGCGACGGCGAGACGAACGGACGGAAAAACATTTTTCGTGATGAGAGTTTTGTGGTGCGCCTTCAAGCAACCGCGCGCGAGCGTGTGCGCAACAAAGCGACAGCACACAAAGTCGGGGATGTTTTCAACTCGGTCGTCTTTCGCCTTCGCGAAACATCTCTCTCGGTTCGCAAAAATAATCAGCGCGCCGCCCCGATCCTTTCGCCCCGCTCGCGGTAACAACAGACGGCCGAGAAGTTCTCGACGGAAACGAGCGCCGCAGGTTTTGCCTGACACCGACACAGACGAATCTCTACTCGCGCGGGCCTGCGCGGGCGACGAGGACGCGTTCCTCTCGATCTACACGCGCCATCGCGCGGCGCTGTATCGCTTCGCGTGCCGCCTGCTCGGCGACGCGACGGCCGCCGAAGACGTGACGCACGATTGCTTCCTGAGCCTGCTCAAACATCCCGAACGCTTCGACGCGACGCGCGGCGCGACGCTCAAAACCTATCTCTTCGCCGCCGTGCGCAATCTCTCGTTGAAACAGTTTCGGCGCGCGTCGCATGAGACGTTGTTGGACGAAGCGGCGCACGAACAGAGCGCGCCCGACGCCGAGCAGCCTTTGAGCCGGATGCTCGAAGCCGAATTGTCTGCGGCGGTGCGTCAGGCGGTGGAGAGTCTTCCGGCGTTGCAGCGCGAGGTCTTGATTTTGTTCGAGTTTGAAAATTTGAGTTTGCAGGAGATCGCCCTTGTGGTCGAAGCGGAAGTGAACACGGTGAAGTCGCGCCTGGCGCGCGCCCGCGCCGGGGTGCGACGCGCGCTCGCCCCGCAACTCGAACGTCGCGCGGAGTTGGTCGGCGCGTCGGAGAAGTAAAGATGAGCGAGAAGAAGACGAACCAGTATTCTCCGCACGCGCGCCGGCCCGTCGCCGCAACCGAGACGCCGGACGAAACGGCATGCGAATCGTCCATGCCGTCCCCGGATGAAGATTTGAAAGCCCTGCTTGACGGTTGGCAGTCTCCCCTTGTGCCCGCGTCGCTCGACGCGCGCGTCCTTAATTCGTATCGCGAACTGTTGAAGGAGAAAGAGATGAATTTGCACCGCCCCGGCGACGCGCTCGCGCCGCAATACGCCCTGCCCGGCGAATACCGCCTGACGATTTTGGAGGAGCGCGGACTCCTCGCGCGCCTGCTCGCCGAAGCGCGCGAGACAGCGCGCGATGCGGAACTCACGCGCGCGGAGTTTCGACGCGACCCGTTCGGCTTCGTGCGGCGCATGAGCGCGGCCTACGCCGCGCTTGTCTGGCGCGCGCTCAGCCAGGAGAACACGGCTTACGGCGTGCTCGCCGCGTTCGTCGCCGTCTTCACGCTCGTCGGCGCGGTCGCCGCGTTCAATAATTTTCAGGCGACGCGCGTCGGCCTGTTGACCGAACGCGTCAACGAGGATTTGATCTATCTCGGCCGCGTGACGGAGATTCCGAAGGAGCAGCCGAAGCCCGACGAAGGCACGGCCGGGATGGCGAAGGGCGCGGGCGGCGGCTCGCAGCGGCAGCAGGAGAAACCGGGCGGCGGCGGTGGCGGAGGTCGCCTCGAAGACAAGCCGGCCGTGCATGGCAAACTGCCGCAGGCGACGCTCGACCCGCAAGTGCTTGCGCCCGATCCCAAGCCGCCCGTGATTCAGAATCCATCGCTCCCCACGGCCGCCACGATCCGCGCCGACCCAACCCTCTTCCCCACGGACACGCGCGCTCTCAACTACGGCGACCCGAAGTCTAAAGCGACCGAACTCTCTTCCGGTTCGGGCAGCGGAGGCGGCATCGGCGAAGGCACGGGCGTCGGCGTCGGCTCGGGCAGCGGCACGGGCTACGGGCCGGGCGAAGGCTACAACACGGGCGGCGGCCCGCCGAAACCCGGCGGGGGCGGCGCGGGCGGAAACGGCGGCGTGGACTACGGGCGCAACTTTCGTGTGAATGAAGTGACGCGCAGGGCGCAGATCATAGCCAAGCCCGAACCGCTCTACACCGAGGAGGCGCGCAAAAATCAAGTGACCGGCACGGTGCGCCTGCGTCTGGTGCTCTCCGCCTCGGGACAGGTGACGGGCATCACGCCGCTCACCAAATTGCCCGACGGCCTCACGGAGAAGGCGATTGAGGCGGCGCGGAAAATCAACTTCACACCGGCCGAGAAGGATGGGCGCAAAGTCTCGCAGTACGTAACCATCGAATACAACTTCAACATCTACTAAAGCCGGTTCGGCATGACGGGCGACGGCGGCGACTCATTAACTTGTGGGTCGCCGCCGTCAACTTTTTTTCGCGTGGTTAAATGTGATGTTAGGCGTTCACCACAGAGGCGCATAGTGGACGAAGAGAAAAGCAAGAGGCTGACGCAAATTTGAAATCTCAAATTGTTTTATCTTTCCTCTGTGTTCTCCGGTCTCTGTGGTCAGTCTCTCCCCTGCCGAGGTCGTGGTCGTCCCCGAAGTGTCTCTCGTCGCGCGCCCGTTATATACTGGGCAACGTAAATTCCAGAAGAGAGGCGCAAGTCCCGACGCTCGATTTGCGCCGCCGGATACACGAGAGAGTTGGCCGTGACCGAAACATCTCCCCGCAACATCATCTGCCTCGCCAGTTATTTCAAAGGCGAGGAGTTCCTGCGCGAGTGCAAGCGGCGGAACTGCCGCGTCTTTCTCATCACGAAAGAGAAGTTGCGCGCCGAAGGATGGCCGCACGATTCGATTGACGAATTCATCACGCTGTCGAACGACGCCTCGCCCGACCATTTCATCCACGCGGCCACACAGATCGCGCGACGGCATAAGTTGGCGCGCGTCGTCGCGCTCGAAGAGTTTGACGTGGTAACGGCCGGACTGATTCGCGAGCACCTGCGCCTGCCCGGCATGACGAGCGCGGAGGCGCGCCTGTTCCGCGACAAACTGGCGATGCGCGGCGTGGCCGAGGCCGCGCGCGTTAACGTGCCGGAGTTCGTTCATGCGCTCAACTACGCCGAGTTGCACGACTTCATGGAGCGCGTGCCCGCGCCCTGGGTTTTGAAGCCGCGCACGGACGTGTCGGCTATCGGCATCAAGAAAGTGTACGACGCGGAGCAGGTCTGGCGCGCCATTGACGCGCTCGACGCCCGCCCGCGGCTCAACGAACAGTCGTCCTTTTACCTGCTCGAACGCTTCGTCGCGGGCGAGGTCTATCACGTTGATTCAATCGTGGCGGGCGGCAAGGTGGTGTTCGCGGGGGTGAGCATCTACGGGCGGCCGCCGATGAACGTCGCGCACGAAGGCGGCGTCTTCATCTCTTATTCGCTCGAAAGACGCAGCGGCGACCGGCGCAAACTTCTGGAGACGAACGGGCAGGTGATCAAAGCCCTCGGCCTGCGCCGCGGCGCGACGCACGCGGAGTTCATCAAGAGCGCGGCGGACGGCAAGTTTTATTTTCTCGAAATCGCCGCGCGCGTCGGCGGCGCGTACATCGCCGAGGCGTTGGAGGCCGCGAGCGGCCTCAACCTCTGGCGCGAGTGGGCGAAACTCGAACTGAGCGACGACGAGCATCCTTACAAGGCCGAACCGGAGCGCGAAGAGTATGGCGGCATCGTGCTCTCGCTCGCGCGGCAGGAATGGCCGGACACCTCCCTCTACACGGATGCGGAGATCGTCCGTCGCATCCGCAAGCCCTACCACGTCGGCCTCGTGGTGCGCTCGCCCCAGCATGCGCGCGTGCGCGAGTTGCTCGACGAATATGCCAATCGCTTCGCAGACGACTTTATCGCCGTCGCGCCGCCACTCGAACGGGCGGAGTAGGCGGTAGGGACAGGCCGGAGGTAAGAGTCAGGGGCAGAGGCCGTGCCGCCTCTGCCCCTGACTCTTACCTTTTCGCCATTTT
>DATHAZ010000038.1:0-6638 GCA_035296445.1 Pyrinomonadaceae bacterium
GCGCTTGGCGAGATGCGTGCGGGGGTCGAGTATGAAGTGGAAGTGGTGCGCGGGGGCGAGCAGCTGAAACTAAAGCTGACGCCCGCTGCAAGAAAGTAACGATGAAGTAGGAACGCGGAACGATGAATGAAAGCATTTGTCTTTCATTCATCGTTCCGCGTTCCTACTTCATCGTTACTTTCTTGCCGCGGGCGTCAGCTTTAGTTTCAGCCGCTCGCCCCCGCGCACCACTTCCACTTCATACTCGACCCCGGCACGCATCTCGCCGAGCGCGTAGGTGTAATCGTAGACGTTGCGCACGTCGCGCCCGGCCAGTCGCACGATCACATCGCCCGCCTTCAACCCGGCCTGTGCCGCCGGAGAGTCTTCGCGCACGCCGTCGAGTTTCATCCCGTCGCCGCCTTCGGCGTAATTCGGGATCGTGCCGAGGTAGACGCGGAAGCCTGTGGAACGCCCCGCCGTCGCGTCCGAACGGGCGAGCGTGTAAGTCGGTCGCGCGTCGCTCGCGTCGAGCAATCGCACGATCTCTCTGATGAAGGAGACGATGCGGAGTTCGCCTTCGTAGTTGATGCGGTCGGCGGTGTCCGACGGTTTGTGATAGTCCTCGTGCGTGCCCGTCCAGAAGAAGAGCACGGGCGTCTGCCGGGCGTAAAACGACGCGTGGTCGCTCGGCCCGAAACCGTCTTCCGTCAGGGTCAAAGCTAACCGCCCGCCCGGTGCGACTGTCGCGACCGTGCCCCCGTTCGCGCCGATGACCACCGGATACTGTCCTCGCTCGACTTCCTCTTCCGGCGAAGTCGTGCCCGCCGCCTTGACGTTAAGGTAAAGTCCGCTGTTGGCACGCTCGATCCACTGCTTCCACTCGGCCGACGTGCCGACGCCGCCCACCATCAATTTGTTCTCTTTCATCCGCCCGATCATGTCGAGGTTGATCATCGCCACCGTCTGCGCGAGCGGCAAGGCCGGATTCCGCACGTAATAACTCGAACCGAGCAAGCCTTCTTCTTCGCCGCCGAAGGCGATGAAGACTATCGTGCGACGGACGGACTTGCGCTCGTTCGCAAACGTGCGCGCGAGTTCGAGCAATCCCGCCACGCCCGAAGCGTTATCGTCCGCGCCGTGATGAATCTCGCCCTGGCGCGCCGCGAGGCTGCCCTGCCCGCCGCGCCCGAGGTGGTCGTAGTGCGCGCCGATCACGACGACCTCTTGCTTCAACTTCGCATCCGAGCCTTCGAGAATGCCCACGACGTTGGCCGCCGGGGCTTCGCGCCGCACGATCTCCGTGTTGAGCGTGAACGCGATGTTCTGTAACGGCGCGGAAAAATTACGCCGCGCCTCGGGCGTGGGCGCGCCCTGCTCCGGCGTGGGCGCGCCCACGGCCGCGCTCCGCCCCGCCGCTGCCGCCTGCGCCGCCGGAGCGATGGCCTTTTCCAACTCCGCGAACGTCATCAACGGCGTCGCCGCCGCTTCCAACGCGCGGCGCGCGGCCTGACGCGAGATGACGACGACGGGAATTCCCGCGTCGCCCGAAGCGACGCTCTCGTCAACAGTCAGGCGCGCGAGTTTTTCGTCCTTGAAATTCTCCTCGCGCGCGATAACGACGAGCGCGCGCGCGCCGTGGTCGCGCGCCGCCGCCGCTTTGAAGCGTAGGTCGGCGAAACGCGCGAAACTGCCATGCGGGTTGTCGCCGTCGGGCGTGCCCGCGAAAGCCAGCGCGATGCGGTCGCGCACGTCCGCGCCGGCATAGTCGTCGTGATGCAACTCGGCCGCCGTGATGCCGTAGCCGACATAGGTGACGGGCGCTCTCTCAACTTTCGCATTCGCGCTCCACGCGAGCGGCATCCAGTCCTCGCCCACGCGCATGTCGAGCGACAAGGCCGTCCCCGCCTGAGCGTCCGCCCGCGCCGTCTCGTTCACACGCGGCATGAACGTCATCGCGTTCGCCTTGCCGAGTTCGACGCCGGAGACATAAGGGAACTTTTGCAGGTAAGCCTCCACGCGCTCCTTCGTGCCCGCCGGCCGCTTGACGACGCCGCCGAGCCTGTAGCGTTCGAACTCCTGCGCGATGTAGCGCGCCGCCTCGCTCGCCCCCGGCGTTCCCGTCCGCCTGCCTTCCAGCTTCTCCGAGGCCAGATACTTGATGTGCGCGCGCAAACGCTCGACGCTCACATCGCTCCGCGTCGAGCCGCCCTGCTGCTGCGCAAACACGCTCGCCGCCAACAGGGCGACGAGCAATAGTTGAAAAGTTTTACGTCTCATATTTTTTTCAAGAGGTCGGAGGTCAGAGATCAGTTCAAAACTGTCTTTACTAACCTCTAACCTCTGACCTCTGACCTCTAATACTTTATTCCACCCAATCGGCGATGAAGATGTTGGTGTCGCCGCGCGCCGCGGCATTACGATTCGAGGCGAAGACCAGACGCTTGCCGTCGGGCGTGAACATCGGAAAGCCGTCGAAAGTCTCTTCGTAGGTGATGCGCTCGAAGTTCGTCCCGTCCGTGTTGATGGCGTAGAGATCGAAGTTGCGCCGTTTGGGGTCGTTGACGTTCGAGGAGAAGATGATGCGTTTGCCGCCGGGGAAGAAGTAGGGCGCGAAACTGGCCGCGCCGAGTTTCGTCACCTGCCGCTTGTTCGTGCCGTCGGCGTTCATCACCCAGACCTCGAAGACGGTCGGCTCGATCAAATTCTCCGCGAGTTTCTGCCGGTAGCGCGCGATCTGTTCGGGCGTGCGGGGGTGGTACGAGCGGTAGACGATCTGCTTGCTGTCGGCGGAGAAGAACGCGCCGCCGTCGTAGCCGAGTTCGGTCGTCAGGCGACGGACGTTTCGCCCCGACGCGTCCATCGTGTAGAGGTCGAGGTCGCCGTCGCGCGTCGAGGTGAAGACGATCCGCTTGCCGTCGGGCGAGATGGTGGCCTCGGCGTCGTAACCGGGAGTGTTCGTCAAAGCGCGCACGTTCGAGCCGTCGGCGTCGGCGGCGAAGATGTCATACGAAGGGTAGATCGCCCAGACGTAGCCTTTCGAGAAATCGGGATTGGGCGGGCAGTCGGGCGAGCCGAGATGGGTCGAGGCGTAAAGTATGCGCTTCGGGTTTTTCGGGAAGATGTAAGAGCAGGTGGTGCGCCCCTTGCCCGTCGAGACCATGCGCACGTCCGAGCCGTCGGCGCGCATCGTGTAAATCTGATCGCAGCCGCGCCCGTCGCGCTTCGACTGGAAGATGAGTTGTTTGCCGTCGCCGCTGAAATACGCCTCGGCATTCTCGCCGCCGAAGGTCAACTGGCGCACGTTGCGCAGGTGTTTCTCGGCGGCGAGCGTCACACCGGCGTCGGCTTGAGTTGTCGCGCTCAGTCTAACCGTCTGGGTGGCCGATGGAGACGCGGCAAGCAGCGAGCAGATTACTGTTAAAATCAACACGGGGAATAGTCTCTTCATACTTTTAAACTCAGCCGTTCTTCCGTTCAAACTCCTTCATAAACTCGACCAGCGCTTCGACGCCCTCGCGCGGAAAAGCGTTGTAGATGGAGGCGCGCAGGCCGCCGACGGAGCGGTGGCCTTTGAGGCCGTCAAGCCCCGCGGCGGTCGCCTCTTTGACGAACTGCTTCTCCAAATCTTCCGACGGCAGGCGGAACGTGACGTTCATCAGCGAGCGCGATTCGGGCGCGGCGTGGCCGCGATAGAAATCGGTGGCGTCAATCGCGTCGTAGAGCAGTTTGGCCTTCGCTTCGTTTTCGCGCTGCATGCCCTCTATGCCGCCTTTGCCTTTGAGCCACTTGCAGACGAGGTTGAGGATGTAGATGCCCCATGTGTTCGGCGTGTTGTAGAGCGAATCATTCTGGACGTGCGTGCGATAGTCGAGCATCGTGTGGAGGCCGTCGGGCGCGCGCGCGAGCAGGTCTTCGCGGATGATGACGACGGTCAGACCCGAAGGCCCCATGTTCTTCTGCGCCCCCGCGTAGATGAGCGCATACCGCTCGATTGGCTCGACGCGCGAGAGGATGTTTGAAGAAGCGTCGGAGATGAGTGGCACGTCGCCCACCTGGGGCAAGTTTTTCCACTCGACGCCCTCAATCGTTTCGTTTGAAGTGAGATGAACGTAGGCCGCGCCCGGGCTTAGATTCAATTCGTGTTGTTCGGGCGTGCGCGAGTAGCGGCTGTCCTCCGTGTTCGCGGCGACGTTGATCGCGCCCGCGCGCTTCGCCTCTTTGAGAGCCTTCTTGCCCCAACTGCCGGTGATGATGTAGTCGGCCGTCCCGCCTGCGGGCAGCAGATTCATGGGGATCATCGAGAACTGCAAACTCGCGCCGCCCTGTAGAAAGAGCACCTTGTAATTTTCGGGGATGCCCATCAACTCGCGCAAGCCCTGCTCCGCGCCGCCGATGATCTCGTCGAAAGTTTTCGAGCGGTGGCTGATCTCCATCACGGACATGCCGACGCCGGGCAGCGAGAGCATGTCGCGCTGCGCTTCTTCGAGGACGGGCAGGGGCAGCACCGCCGGCCCCGCGCTGAAGTTGTAGATTCTCTCTGTCATTGTTCTCTTCCTGAAATGAAGTTAGTCAATCTTTGGGTTCAAAAAATGAAGTTAGTCGGTCTTGATCTTCAAACCCGAGCGCAACCCCGCGCCCGCGATGCGCGTCACGAGAGAGCGCGGCACGAGCCGTTCGGCCTGCGTCTGCACGTAGTTGATCCAGCCGGAGATGATATGGCCTTTACCCCGGTCGAGTCCACGAAGCGCGGTCGCAACCACGTCTTCCGCCGTCTCGGCCACGCGAAACGGCGGCTTCCTGACGCCCGCCGCGCTGAAAAAATTTGTCTCCGTCGCGCCGGGACACAGCGCCATCACGCGTATGTTGTAAGCGCGGTTTTCGTCCCACAACGCTTCGGTGAAAGAGAGCACGAAGGCTTTGGTCGCCGCGTAGGTCGCCATGTAGGGCACGGGCTGGAAGGCCGCGGTCGAGGCGACGTTGATGATCTGTCCGCGCCGTCTCTTGCGCATCGGCGCGAGATAGAGATACGTGAGTTCGACGAGCGATTTCACGTTCAGGTCAATCATGTTCAACTCGCGCTCCAGATCGAGCGAGAGAAGATCGCCCATCGAACCGAAGCCCGCGTTGTTAATCAGCGTGTCAACTTCCAGGCCGCGCCGCCCCGTCTCTTCGAACAGGCGACGCGCCGCGCCCGCCGCCGACAAGTCGAGCGCGACCACCTGACAATTGACGTTGTGCGCGCGGCCGAGTTCGTTGCACAGCGCGCTCAGCTTCTCCTCCGAACGCGCCACCAGCACGACGTTCTCGCCGCGCGCCGCCAGACGCCGCGCGAACACCTCGCCGATCCCGCTCGACGCGCCCGTGATGAGAGTGGCTTTCATATCAATCTTTGATAAGTCCACGCGTACTTATTGCCCCTGCTAGATAACCATTTTGCGCAAATTTACACCGAACGCTTCCTCAAGAAACGTGACTGTATCCGGTTGCCCATCTAAAGAAGCGCGGACATGCGTGGTGGTAAATAGCTTTGGTGTCGAGCGACGCTTAGCCTCGCTTCTTGGAAAGGTCTTGATCCAGTCCACGAGGCAGACATACTCGGAAAGCTCCTTATCGTCGCTATTATCGTTCATGTTTTGACATGAAAGGGGCAAGGACAAGAAAGGCTTTCCATCAACGCGCACATCGCGCGCCATCTCCGCTGTGGACATAATTCTGCCAATACCTACAAACCCGTGCCCTTTGAGATAAGCGGCAAAAACGTCCCCGGTATTAAATCCTAATATGGAGTTGCGCCACCTAATGCCCTGACCCGCCGAGATGAAGTTAAATCTCATATAGTCGTCCCAGTTTCTATGGCGGCTTTCGCCCACGTTGTAGTAGTAGATGCCGTTTTGGTAATCAAATCCAGAAAGCTCTTTGTGAAGTGTATTAGGCGGACGGAACTTATCAACAAAATGACCTGTAGCAACATTCGTCGTTAGTTTGCCCAACTTCCACAACAGAGTCTTTTCAACGAGAAGTGCTTCCGCTTCTGTAAGACCGCGCGCAATGACTCGGATAATAGGCTGAAGATTTTCTCTAAGTATTTCTTGAATTCGATCCGATTTGGCTGATTTCGATTGATCTGATAAATGAGCATCTTTGCGCGAGCCGCAACCCTTTCCGTAGTAAAACTCCTCGAAGTTTCGAGGATCGATGTACACGTAAACGTAGTAGTGACCCATGTTTTGGCTGCCTAACTCCAATTCATCAGGCGAACGTGGTTGAAATTGAGTAGATTGATCCCCTGTTTTCTGACTTAACTTCTTAGCTCTAACAGATCGAGTTCGATGATGTCCGCATTGTCGGCGCGCAGGCGGTCGAGCGTGGCGTCGTTGGGTGCGGCTTCGAGGTTGATGCGGGCGACGGCGGCCTCCGCGCCCTCGAAGACGATGTTCTCCATCTCCTGCACGTTGATGTGGGCGGAGCGGATGGCGTCCAGAACCTGCGCGAGGACGCCGGGGCGGTCGCGGTGTCGCACGACGAGCAGGTGCGTCGCGGGCGTGCGCGCCGCGAGGTTGACGACGTTCGGCACTTTCCCCGTCTCCTTGAACGCGCGGATGATGCGCACGGTTTCGGCGGCGATGGCTTCCTGCGCCTGATCGGTGGAAGCGCCG
>DATHAZ010000039.1:0-7198 GCA_035296445.1 Pyrinomonadaceae bacterium
CTCGGTGGAGTTGCCGGGCGTCCCGGCCGACTCAATCGAGGTCAGCGTGACGAGCAGTTACCTGCGAATCAGCGGCAAAAAAAAGAGGCGCGTACTCCGCGGCTCGATCTCGCATCTATGTTCAGAGCGAAGTTACGGAAATTTCAATCGCACCGTTCCGCTGCGCTGGCCTGTGCGCGTGCGCGGCGCGACGGCCGAATTAAACAATGGGCTGCTCCGTGTCCGTCTGCCCAAACTCGCAGACCGGCGCGGCGCGGAATTCAAAGTACAGATTAAAGAGAATGCGGATTGAGGATTGCGGAATGCGGATTAAAAAGACGAACGGTTTTGTAATCCGCATTCCGCAATCCTCATTCGGAAATTGAATATATGCCATCTATCACAGACATCGCCGGAGAATTGGACGCGACGGGCGAGGGCGGCGAGCAGCAGTTACAGATTCCGGAGACGCTGCCGGTGCTCCCGCTCCGAGACATCGTTATTTACCCGTACATGATCGTGCCGCTCTTTGTCTCGCGCGAGAAATCCATCCGCGCCGTTGACGAGGCGCTCGGCGAGAACCGCATGATCCTGCTCGCCTCGCAGAAAGACCTGGACAAGGAAGAACCGACGGGCGACGACCTCTACCGCGTCGGCACGGTCGCCGTCATCATGCGCATGTTGAAACTGCCCGACGGGCGCACGCGCATACTTGTGCAGGGCTTGACGCGCGCCCACCTCGAATCGGTCGAAGAGGGCGGCGAGTATTTGCGCGCGAAGTTGAGCGTGATGCAGGAGCCGCCCGCGCCGGAGCGTTCGCTCGAAGTCGAAGCCCTTGTGCGAAACGTGCGCGCCTCTATGGAGAAGGCCGCGAATCTCGGCAAGAACATCTCGCCCGAAGTAATGGCGATTGTCGCCAACCTCGACGAGGCGGGGCGGCTGGCAGACCTCGCCGCGTCGAATCTCGAACTCAAGGTCGAAGATGCGCAGTCCGTGCTCGACATCGCCGACACCACGGCGCGCCTGCGTCGCGTCAACGAACTTCTCAACAAAGAGATCGAAGTGTTGACCGTCCAGCAGGAGATCAACACGCAGGCGCGCGCCGACATAGATCGCTCGCAGCGCGAGTTCTACCTGCGCCAGCAACTCAAGGCGATTCAGGGCGAACTCGGCGAGGGCAACGAACTCGCCGAAGAGATCGCGCAGTTCCGAGACAAGATCGAAACGGCGCACATGCCGAAGGCCGCCGAAGACGAAGCCCTGCGCCAACTCAAGAAACTCGAACGCATGCACCCGGACGCGGCCGAGACGGCGACCCTACGCAACTGGATGGAGATCATGACCGACCTGCCGTGGTCGAAAGCCTCGACGGACAATCTCGATCTGAAGAAGGCCGAGGAGGTCTTGAACGAAGACCACTACGGCCTCGAAAAGATCAAAGAGCGCATCATCGAAGCGCTGGCCGTGCGTAAGTTGAAGGAGAAACCGAAGGGTTCGATCTTGTGTCTCGTCGGCCCGCCGGGCGTGGGCAAGACGAGCCTCGGCCGCTCAATCGCGCGCGCGCTCGACCGCAAGTTCGTGCGCCTCTCGCTCGGCGGTCTGCACGACGAGGCCGAGATACGCGGCCACCGCCGCACCTACGTCGGCGCGATGCCCGGCCGCATCGTACAGGCTTTGCAACAGGCGGCGACGAACAACCCACTCATCATGCTCGACGAAATAGACAAGGTCGGCGCGGACTTTCGCGGCGACCCTTCGAGCGCGCTGCTCGAAGTGCTCGACCCGGAGCAGAACAACAGTTTCCGCGACAACTACCTCGGCGTCACGTTCGACCTGTCGAACGTGATGTTCATGACGACGGCCAACGTGCTAGACACCATCCAGCCCGCCCTGCGTGACCGCATGGAAGTGATCCGCCTCGCCGGTTACACAGAGGAAGAGAAGTTGGAGATCGCACGCCGCCATCTGATCCCGAAGCAGTTGGACGAAAATGGCATCGCCTCGCGCCACCTGCGCATCTCGAAGGGCGCGCTCGCCGCCCTCATCCAGCAGTACACGCAGGAAGCGGGCTTGCGCCAACTCGAACGCGAGATCGGCGCGATCTGCCGCAAGGTCGCGCGCCGCATCGCCGAAGGCCGGAACGACACCGTCCATGTCACGCCGAAGAATTTGCACGAATTTTTGGGCGTGCCGAAGGTGATGCCCGACGAGGTGTTGAAAAAAGACCAGATCGGCGTGGCGACGGGGCTGGCGTGGACGGCGACGGGCGGCGAAGTGCTCTTCATCGAGGCGCTCAGGATGAAGGGGAAGGGCGCGCTCGTCCTGACCGGCCAACTCGGCGACGTGATGAAGGAATCGGCGCAGGCCGCTTATTCCTACGCCAAATCGCGTGCGCGCGAACTCGGCATCCCCGAAGACGACTTCAACATCTACGACGTACACGTACACATCCCCGAAGGCGCGATCCCGAAGGACGGCCCTTCGGCCGGGATCACGCTGGCGACGGCCATCGTCTCCGTGCTCGCCCAACGCCAGATTCGCAAAGACGTGGCGATGACGGGCGAGATCACTTTGCGCGGAAACGTGCTGCCCGTGGGCGGCGTCAAGGAAAAAGTGCTGGCGGCGCGGCGCGCGCGCGTCACGAAAATTCTCCTGCCGCACCTGAACCAGCGCGACATGGACGAAGTGCCGAAGGAATTGTTCGGCGAGATTCAGTTTATTTTCGTGGATAACGTCCAGCAGGTCTTTCGTGAGGCGTTGAAGGATAAAGTGACGCCGCCCGCCTCCGGGTCGGCGCGCCCCAAACCCCTGACACAGCCCGCCCCGCCCTCTTCGCATTAAAATTGTGCGCAAAATCGGCGACGCGGGGGCGCGGGGTGGAGGGTTTCAAAACGCGCAAATTGGTTGATTGAAAAACGCAACCTGAGCGCAATAAAAAGCGTCTTAATACAACAGGAAAGCGGGGCGGTTTTTTATGGAATAATTAACCGCTTCGCCTTTTTTTTCAATCAGATAGGGTTGACTCCCCAAAATCGGTGTGATAAGTTTCAAGACTGCCGCACGGGCTTCTATCCTCGATAGTGAGGCCGATGTGCGAATCAGCCTTTTGAAGGTTTCATAAACCCCTCGTGTTTTATTTAGTGGATGCCGCTCGCGTGGTCTAGCAGAGAAACCCCTGACCGCCTCGTGGATTCGCTTTCAGCCTGAAATTGTAAGGAGATTGACGATTTTGATGAGAACGAGCATCCCCCGATTGCTTTCCCTGCTGGCAATTTTCACGACGCTGGTTTCTCCGGTGTCAACTGCCTACGCCCAAAGTCTTCCTTCATCCTTGCGCACGACCGTGAACGACGTTGAACGCGACAACCCGCGCGTGTTGCAGATCATGGAAAAAGCCGAGCAGCACTACCGCCTGGGCGAACTCAATCTCAAAGACAAGAACGTGGACGCGGCGCGCGCCGAGTTCGACAAGGCGGTGGATTCCGTCCTCGAATCCGGCATGGACGTGCGCTCCAACCCCAAACTTCAAACCTTCTACCTCCAACTCGTGGAGCGCGTCTATCGCATGGAAGTAGCCATGCCGCCCGTGCCGGCGCAAACCGGCGGCGCGCAGCCCGCGCAGTTCATCGCCGCTTCGACCAACGCCGCAAATGATGTCGTCGCCGTGCAGCAGCCCGGCTTCCTGCGCGAGCAGAAGTTCGAGCCGTCGCCGCTCGACGAGTTGAGCCGCCTCGAACTCACGCCCGAAGAGAAGCAGGTGACGACCGAGGACGTGGCTAAACTCGAAGAGGCGAAGAGCGCCGTTGACTTCGGCTTCAACTCCAACACGCTTATCCAGCAGTACCTCAACTACTATCAGGGTCGCGGTCGTGCGACGATGGAGACGGGCTTGCGCCGTTCGGGTCGTTACATGACGATGGCGCGCAGAATTTTCCGCGAGGAGGGCGTGCCGGAAGACATCGCCTGGCTCGGCCAGGTCGAGAGCGCGTGGCGTCCGACGGCGTATTCGTGGGCGGCGGCCTCTGGCCTCTGGCAGTTCATCCCCGGAACGGGCGCGCGCTACGGGCTGCGCCAGACGGCCTGGCTCGACGAGCGCAACAGTTTCGAGAAAGCGACGCGCGCTTCCGCACGTTACCTGAAGTTCCTCGCCAACCGCTATCGCGGCAACTGGGAACTCGCCATCGGCGCGTACAACACGGGCGAAGGCAACGTTGACCGCGCCATCTCGCGCGCGGGCGCGGCGGACTTCTGGCGCATTTACCCCTTCATCGCGAAGGAGACGCGCAACTACGTGCCGAACATCCTCGCGACCATCCTGATCGCGAAGAACCCGGCCAAGTATGGCTTCCACAACGTCCGTCCGGACGCGCCGCTCGCCTACGACGTGGTTAACGTGCCCTCGGCGACGAGCCTTCAACTCATCGCGAGCGCGACCGATACGAGCGTGGATTTCATCCGCAGCCTCAACCCCGAACTCAGGCGCGACACCACGCCGCGCGGAGAGAGCTACAACCTGCGCGTGCCTCCGGGTCGCGGCAAAGCCTTCGTCGCCGTCCTGAAGCGCATCCCCGGCGAACGCCGCGAATCGGCGAAAGTGATCTCGGTCTCGGCGGGTGAAGACCTGCAATCCGTCGCCGCGCGCACGGGCACGAGCGTCGCGCAGTTGCAGATGTGGAACAGCGGAGTTGATCTGAGCAAGGGCGGCAAAATCGTCGTCCCGGCCGGTTCGGTGCGCAACGTCGCTATGGTGCGCCCGCGCGGCAACGTCGGCAGCAGCCTCATCTCCGTGCGCGCTCGCGCCGGTGAGACGCTCGCGCAACTCGCCGCGCGTCAAGGCGTCGGCGCGGACGAAGTGGCGCGTCTGAACGCCCTCTCGCCCGACGCAGCGCTCTCTGCCAATCAGGAGATCAAAGTCCCTTCGAAGTCGCCTGCCAGCGTTGGCGCGCCCGCTGCTCAGCGTCGTCGCCGGTAAGCATCGAACGGTGAAATTAAAAGGGTGAAGGATGAAGTTTTGATTTCATCCTTCACCCTTTTGCTATATTCTCACTCCGCCCGGATTCGCGCCCTTAAGTTTCGCCCCACTCGAAACTCGCGTTCTTCCAACTTCAACGCCGGAGCACCCTCACGTCTATGCTTTTTCGTACCCAGTCGGCCGCCGTCTACGGTATTGACGCAGACCTTGTGGACATCGAAGTTGACCTCACGCCCGCTAGGGGCGAGGCCGACACGGTCGCCTCCGTGACCATCGTCGGACTGCCGGACGCGGCCGTGCGCGAGTCGCGCGAACGCATCCGCGCCGCTATCAACAACAGCGCATTCTTCTTTCCCTTTCACAAGACGACGATCAACCTCGCGCCCGCGGACGTGCGCAAAGAGGGCGCGAGTTTCGACCTGCCCATCGCGCTCGGCATCCTCGGCGCGAACGGCGACCTCGGCGAGCGCGAGCATCTGACCGACGTGCTCTCCGCCGGCGAACTCTCGCTCGACGGGCGCGTGCGCGCGATTAAAGGCGCGCTCCCCATCGCCATCCGCGCACGCGACGCCGGAATCAAGTTTCTGCTTTTGCCGGAAGAGAATGCGACGGAGGCGGCGGTCGTCGCGGGCGTGGACGTGTACCCGGTCGCAGACCTGCGCGCGGCTGTCGAACTTATCGCCACGCTCGGCGGTGGCGAGGCGAACCGTCCCGTCCCCCTCAAGGTTGATACTGCGCTCCTGCTCGCGCCGCGCGGGCGAAGCGCGGTTGATTTTCGAGAGGTGCGCGGCCAACAGAGCGCGAAGCGCGCGCTCGAAGTGGCGACGGCGGGCGGGCACAACATTCTGCTCGTCGGGCCGCCCGGCTCCGGCAAGACGATGCTCGCCAAACGCCTGCCCACCATCCTGCCGCCGCTCGAATTCGAGGCCGCGCTCGAACTCACGAAAATCCACTCGGTCGCCGGCCTCACGGGACGCGCCGGTCTCGTCACCGAGAGACCTTTCCGCTCCCCGCACCACACGACGAGCGACGCCGGGCTGATCGGCGGCGGGGCAATGCCGCGCCCCGGCGAAGTGTCGCTCGCGCACCACGGCGTGCTCTTCCTCGACGAGTTGCCGGAGTTCGACCGCGGCGTCCTCGAAGTGCTGCGCCAGCCGCTCGAAGATCAAAAAGTGACGATCAGCCGCGCCGCGATGTCTCTGACGTTCCCCGCCTCGTTCATGCTGGCGGCGGCGATGAACCCCTGCCCCTGCGGATTCTGGAACGACCCCGTGCGCGAGTGTCGCTGCACGCCGCTGCAAATTCAACGCTACGTCGGGCGCATCTCCGGCCCCCTGCTCGACCGCATAGACATCCACGTTGACGTGCCAGCCGTGCGCTTCAAAGAGTTGTCGAACGAGAGTGCGCCCGTCGAGAGTTCCGCGGAGATTCGTGCGCGCGTGATCGCGGCGCGCGGGCGGCAACTGGCGCGCTTCGCGGACGAGGGTATCTTCTCGAACGCGCAGATGACGCCGCGCCAACTGCGCCGCTCCTGTCGTCTGGATGCGGAGAGCGAGCGTCTGTTAGAGTCGGCGATGACGCGTCTGGGCTTGTCAGCGCGCGCGTATGATCGGATACTAAAAGTCAGTCGTACCATCGCGGATTTAGACGCCGCCGACGAGATTCGCCCCGCGCACGTCGCCGAAGCCGTCGGCTATCGTTCGCTCGACCGTACCTATTGGACTTGAGAGGCGAATAAACCGCGAATAAAGACAAATTTAGCCTGAGCAGGGCAACGACCGACGAAAAGCTACGCATCACAAGACGCGGGAAATAAACTCGCATGAAAGCGGCCCGGTAGACCCGTGGCGCGCGACGTGTGGGAACGCTTTTTCGAGATGTTAAAGCTAGTCTATCCTCGGTCTCGTAAGTTTGGAGAGAAAGTAATTGACTGCACTCGCTTCTGCTCACCGAACAATCTTCGGAAACGTGACCGCAACCGAGACGGAAAATCCAAAAACTTCCGACCACGCGTCGGACTACGTCCTCGCGCAGCTTGCTGCCGGGGGCGATCTGGCGGCCTTTGAGGAACTGTACGAGCGGCACAACCGGCGTGTGTACAGCTTATGCCTGCGCATGACGCAGAACGTCGCGGAGGCCGAAGACCTCGCGCAGGAAGCCTTCATTCAACTGTTCCGTAAAATAGGCAGTTTCCGCGGCGAGTCGGCTTTCACCACGTGGCTGCATCGTTTGACGGTCAACCAGGTG
>DATHAZ010000040.1:0-37937 GCA_035296445.1 Pyrinomonadaceae bacterium
CACCGACCAACATGCCGGATCGCCCGTAAGTGACGATCTCCAGCGCCCAAGTCAACGCCACCCTGAATCTCCGAGCCTGCCCAAAAAATTCAGCCTCGTTAGTCCCCCAAGCTAACGAGGCTGCTTCTCTTTGTGCGTAAAAGCTATCAGCTATCAGCGGCAAGACCGTTACACAAACCAGGATTTTTACATCGCGAGTCCGCCATCAACCTGGAGGACTTGTCCGGTGATGTATCGCGCCGCGGGCGAGACGAGGAAGCACGCGATGTCGGCGACTTCCTGCGGCTCCGCGAAACGCCCCAGAGGAATCTGTTCGAGCAACTTCGCCTTGTAGCCTTCGTCGAGCGCGCCCGACATGTCTGTGGCGACAAGTCCGAGCGCGAGCGCGTTGACCGTCACCTTGCGGCTCGCCACCTCTTTCGCGAGCGCCTTCGTCAAACCAATCAACCCAGCCTTCGACGCCGAATAGTTCGACTGGCCGGGCATCCCCACGAGCCCGCTGATTGAGGAGATGTTCAAGACCGAGCCGCCATCTTCCTGCCTGAGCATCGTGCGCAGCGCGGCGCGCGCGAAATTCCAGGGGCCTTTCAAATTCGTGTCCACGACGGCGTCCCAGTCCTCTTCCTTCATGCGCAAGATCAGATTGTCGCGCGTGATCCCGGCGTTGTTGATGAGAAAGTCTATGCGCCCGAACGCCTCTTTGGTCTGCTTGACCATCGCGGCGACCGATTCCGTCTCAGCCACATCGCACTGCGTTGCGAGGACGCGCACGCCGAGCGCTTCGAGTTCGGCGCGCAACTCTTCGGCGGCCTCCGCGCTCTTCGCGTAGTTGAAAGAGACGTGCGCGCCGCGCCGCGCCAGTTCCAGCGCGATGGCGCGACCGATGCCGCGCGTCGCTCCCGTCACAATCGCCGCCCGCCCGTCGAAAGGTTTTCCCACATCGTCGCTCAAATTTTCATCCTCCGTTCGAGATCGGAAATTTTCTCATCCAAGAAGTCCGTGCGTTGCGAACCGGCGCTTACCTGTTCAAGTCCAGCGAGCGCAAATACTCTCTGAACTGCGGCGCGAGGTCCGGGCGCTTCAACGCAAACTCGACGGTCGCGATGAGGAAGCCGAGTTTGTCGCCCGCGTCGTGGCGCGTGCCCTCGAAGCGCACGGCGTAGAAGGGTCTGCGCTTGAGGAGCGAGCGCATCGCGTCCGTGATCTGTATCTCGCCGCCCGCGCCGCGTTCCGTTCGCTCGATCTCGTCGAAGATGTCGGGCGTCAGGATGTAACGCCCGATGATCGCCAGATCGGAAGGCGCTTCAGCGAAGGGCGGTTTCTCTACCATGTCCTCGATCCTGTAGACGCCGTCGGCGACCTCCACAGCCTTGATCGCGCCGAAGCGCGAGATGGCTTCGCCCTCGACCTGCATCGTGCCGATGACGGGCGCGTCGTACTCTTCGTAAACTCTGAGCATCTGTTTGAGCGCGGGAGTTTCGCAGTCCATGATGTCGTCGGGGAGCAAGACGGCGAAGGGTTCGTCGCCCACGAAATCGCGCGCTTGAAGAATCGCATGGCCGAGTCCGAGAGCCTCTTTTTGCCGCGTGTAGCTGATGCGCGCGATCTCGGAGACGGAGCGTGCGAGCGCGAGCAGTTCGCTTTTGCCACGTTCGCGCAAAGTGTGTTCGAGTTCAAAAGAGATGTCGAAGTGGTCCTCGATGGCGTTCTTGCCGCGCCCCGTGATGATGAGGATCGACTCGACGCCGGAGGCGACCGCCTCTTCGACGCCGTACTGGATGAGCGGCTTATCTACGAGCGACAGCATCTCCTTCGGCGATGCCTTCGTCGCGGGCAGAAAACGCGTGCCCAGGCCAGCCGCCGGAAACACCGCCTTGCGAATCTTCTGTGCCATACTTCTCTCCACTTCCCTTACGTGAAATTAAAATCCACCAACCGCCGTCGCCCGCCGTAAGCACGCGACGGCGCGAACAGGCCGCCGCTTGACACACTCGCGCGCCGTCGGCTAGCGTGACGCTTTTCGTTCGACTTGCACTGGCGTTAAGAAACAACTTCATACCACACGTTAAAGGACAGCACAAATGCTCGATCTCAACTTCGTACGCGATAACTTAGATCGCGTCCGCGCCGCGCTCGAAGCGCGCAACTTTCCGACCGAATCACTACATTATTTTAAAACGATAGATGAGAATCGCCGTCGCGTCATAGGTGAATCGGATGCCTGTAATGCGGAACGCAATAAGCTGAGCCAAGAGGTTGGCGCATTGATGAAGGGTGGACGGCGCGATGAAGCCGAGTCTATACGCGGGACAGTCGCTACGCTGAAGGAGGAAATAGCGCGGCTTAATGACGACCGCGAGCAGGCTGAAAAAGAGATGCGGGGTATTCTTGAAACTCTTCCGAACCTTCCGCACGAATCCGTCCCCGTCGGCGCGGACGAATCGGCCAATGCGGAAGCGCGTCGTTGGGGTGCGCCGCCTGCGTTCGACTTCGAGCCGAAGGATCACGTTGACCTCGGTACGGCACTCGGCATACTTGATCTCGAACGCGCGGCGAAGATCGCCAGCTCGCGCTTCGCCATCCTCTACGGCGCGGGGGCGCGCCTCGAACGCGCGCTCATCAACTTCATGCTCGACGTGCATACGGGTGAGCACGGTTACAGGGAGACGCTGCCGCCTTTCATCGTCAATAGAGATGCGCTGTTCGGCACGGGGCAGCTACCGAAGTTTGAGCAAGACCTGTTCAAACTGGAAGATGAGCGCGGCCTCTATCTGATCCCGACGGCGGAAGTTCCGGTCACCAATATTCACCGCGAGGAGATGCTCGACGATTTGGAACGCCCATTAAAGTTTGTGGCCTATACGCCCTGTTTCCGTTCCGAAGCGGGCAGCTACGGGCGCGACACGCGCGGGCTGATTCGTCAACATCAATTCGATAAGGTGGAGTTGGTTAAACTCACGCGCCCCGAAAATTCTTATGAGGAACTCGAAAGCCTCGCGCGCGACGCGGAGACGATTCTGCAAAAACTGGGGCTGCATTACCGTGTCGTCACGCTTTCGACAGGCGATCTCGGGTTCAGTTCGGCCAAGACTTACGACATCGAAGTCTGGTTGCCGTCGCAGAACACTTTCCGCGAAATCTCTTCATGCTCCAACTTCGAGGCATTTCAGGCGCGGCGCGCACAGATACGTTTCCGGCGCGCAGGCGGCAAGCCCGAATACGTACACACCTTGAACGGCTCCGGCCTCGCCGTCGGGCGCACGTGGCTCGCCATTCTGGAGAACTATCAGCAGGCGGACGGATCAATCGTCGTCCCGGAAGTTTTGCGCCCGTACATGAATGGGATGGAGAAGATAGTGAGCAGCGAGCGGTAAGCAGCAAGCAGCGAAAGAAGCTGTGAAGTTGACTTGAGCCAATCGCGCTCCCGTCAACTTCACAGCTTCTTTCTTTGTATTAACTGCTTACTGTTTACCGCTCACCGCTCACTTGATTTGCAGGTCGAAGGGCAGCATCGCCATCGTCTCGCCGCGTTTGATGTTTTCGAGTATGGAGAGATAGCGCAGGGCGCGGCGCATGTCCGCGGGCAAGGCCGACTCAAACGCGGCGCGTTGTTCTCTGGCGCGCAGGCTCGCCGAGTCCTCACCGCCGCCGCCTAGCCACTGTTGCAGGAACGTGCGCGGCGCGGGGAAGACGACGCGGCGCACGCCCTTGTCCGCCGGAATGCCCGCTAAGCTTTTCGCGATCTCGACCGCCTTGTCCATCCCGCCGAACTCGTCAACCAGGCCGCGCTCTTTCGCCTGCGCGCCCGTCCAGACGCGCCCCTGCGCGATGGAATCGACGTACTCGACATCCTTGCCCCGACCCTTCGCCACCTTCGGCAAAAAGTCCTCGTAGTAAAAACTCCTGAGCATGCCTTCAAACTTTGCGCGCTCGTCCGCGTTGAAGGGTTCGGTCTCGCGAAACATTCCGGCCTGCTTGCCGCGCAGCGAATACTCGTTGTTGATGCCGAGCCAGTCGTAGAAACCTTTCATGACGGGCTTGCCCGCGTAGACGCCGATTGATCCCGTGATGGTCGAAGGCTCCGCGACGATCTTCGACGCGGTCGCGGCGATGTAGTAGCCGCCCGAAGCCGCCACGTCGCTCATCGAAACGACGACGGGCTTCTTCTCTTTCGCGCGCTCCACCGCGTGCCAGATCACGTCGGACGCGTAGCTCGTCCCGCCCGGGCTGTCCACGCGCAGGATGATGGCCTTGATGTTCACGTCGTCGCGCGCATCCATAATGGCTTTGACGACCGTGTCGGAACCCGTGGTCTGGCTGCTGAACGCGCTCCCGTCGTTCGACTGGCCGCCGCCGATGGGGCCGGACGCGAAGATGACCGCGATGCGTTCGCCCTGACCGAGCCCTACGGATTCGGGAGCGACGCGGTTGTATTCCCACTCCCTCACCTTGCGCAGTTTGTCCGAGTCCTTATAGCCGAGACGTTTCTTGAGTTCTTCTTCCACCTCATCGCGGTATTTCGCGTCGTCAATCAAACCGGCGGCCTTCGCCTCCCAAGCGCCGAGCGGGGCGTTGTCTATGAGCGCGCGCACGTCTTCGACCGACTTCTTGCGCGTAGAGGCAATGGTCGAGACGTAGCGCGCGAAGAATTCGTCGAGCAGCGAGTTGAGCACTTCCTTGCTCGCCTCCGACTGTTCCTTGCGCGTGTATTGTTCGGGCGCGGTCTTGTATTTTCCGATCTGGTAGAAGTCGGGCTTGATGCCGAGTTTGTCGAGCGAGCCGCCTAAGGACATCACATCCGCCGCGAGTCCGACGATGAAAAGGTCGCCGATGGGCGCGACGTAGATGCGGTCGGCGGCGGTCGCAAGGTAATACTCCTTGTTCGTGCCGTACTCCATGTAGGCATAGACGGGTTTGCCCGACGTGCGAAAGTCCGCGAGCGTGTCGCGTATCTCGTCGGCCTTCGCCCAGCCGATCATCGTCATGTCAACTTCGAGCAGGATCGCGCCGACGCGTTCGTCGTTCTTCGCCTTCTTGATGTTCGACAAGAGGCGCATCAGCGAGCGATCATCACGACCGAGAAAGCGGCTCGCGAACGGGTCTTCCGGCACGTAGTCGGGCAGAGAGCCTTCGACCTTCAACACCAGCACGCTGTTGTCGCGAATGTCCGGTTCGTCGTCGCGCAGGAACAATAAAAACATCGCCGCGCCGAGCACGACCACGAGCGCGAGCACGACCGCCAATCCCGCCACCCACCAAAAGATTTTCTTACCGCGTGACATTGCCATAATTTGCTTAACTTCAAACTAAAATTAGAAACGCCCGCGCGCTCATAACAACTCTCGCGGGGCGTTTGTTATACGAACTGCGGGATAAAAAGGTTTAGAGACACAAAGGATGAATGAAAGCTGTCCGTTGTCAGTAGTCCGTAGTCAGTTGTTCAAACCCATCTTTAGCAACTTGTGTGATAACCACATGCAACTGACAACTGACGACTGACAACGGACTGTCTTCCTTCATCATTTCCCCTTCACGATCCAACCGCCGCCCAAAACTTCGTCGCCGCGATAGAAGACGGTCGCCTGTCCGGGTGTGATGGCGCGCTGCGGCTCGTCGAAGGTGACGCGCACGCGCCCGTCGCCTTGCGGCTCAAGCGTCGCGGGCGCAGCCTCGTGCCGGTAGCGCACGCGCACCTCCGCGCGCACGGGCGCAACGGGCGCATCGAACGCGATCCAGTTGACGCCCGCAGCCGTGAACTCGCTCGCGAGCAGTTCGTCGCTTTGGCCGACGACGATGCGGTTTTGTCCCGCGTCAACTTTGACGACGTAGAGCGGAAGCGGGCGCGATAGCCCCAGACCGCGACGCTGCCCGACCGTGTAACGATGCACGCCGCCGTGCTCGCCTAAAACTTTCCCGCTCGTGTCCACGATCTCGCCCGCGCCCGGCAGGCGCGCGCTCTCGCCTTCCGATTCCAGATAACGATCAATGAAGCCCGCGTAGTCGCCGTCAGGCACGAAACAGATTTCCTGCGACTCGGCCTTTTCCGACACGGCGAGGTTGAAGCGACGCGCCGCGCGCCGCGCTTCCTCTTTCGACATCGCGCCGAGCGGAAAGAGCGCGTGCGCGAGTTGGCCTTGCGTCAACTCCCAGAGGAAATAGGATTGATCTTTGTTCGAGTCCACGCCGCGAAAGAGGCGTTGGCGATTCGCCGCCGCGTCGAACTCTACGCGCGCGTAGTGTCCCGTCGCCACCTTCTCGCAGCCGAGGCTCTGCGCCAGACGGTCGAGCGAGGCGAACTTCAAGCGGCTGTTGCACGCCACGCACGGAATCGGCGTCTCGCCTTCGAGGTAGCTCGTGACGAACGGTTGCACCACGTCGCGCTCGAAATCCTGTTCGAGATTCAGGACGTAGAAAGGGAAGCCGAGTTCACCGGCCACACGCCGCGCGTCGTACACGTCGTCGAGCGAACAGCAGCGCGAGGGCAGCGGGTCGCCATGCTCGTCCACGTTGATGTTGCGGTTTTGATTCCACAACTGCATCGTGAAGCCTACGAGTTCGTGCCCCGCCTCCTGCAAAATCGCCGCCGCCGCCGAAGAATCGACGCCGCCGCTCATGGCTACCGCAATCTTCATACTTAAAACAGTGACAAGTGACGTGTGACGTGTGACGAGAGAAGGCAAGTAAATCGTCAACCGTGAATAGAGAAGGCTGTCTTCGTCTATTTACTATTTACGATTTACGGTTTTTTCTTGTCACTCGTCACTTGTCACTTGTCACTTTCCTCCGTCACTTTCTCCCGTTTGCCGCCCCTTCGCGGCGGGTGTTAAGATGCCCGCACAGACAACAAATGTGCCTGACAAGTAACAGTTAAGGATACCCGAAACGGCGGGAAACGTCAGCCTGACAGCATAGTCCGGAGTCTCAGGTCTCAAGTCAAAAATTTGTCTTCTGACTCCAGACTCCAGACTCCAGACTTAATCATGGAAAGAGCCATCGAAGAATACAGCGTCGGTGAAGAGCCTTATTACCTGCCCGTGGCGGGCGAGGTGGAGATGTTCGAGGCGGCGAACGCCGCGCGCCTGCCCGTCATGTTGAAGGGGCCGACGGGCTGCGGCAAGACGCGCTTCGTCGAACACATGGCGTGGCGCTTGCGTCGCCCTTTGATCACTGTCGCCTGTCACGAAGATTTATCGGCCACCGATCTCGTCGGGCGCTTCCTGCTCGAAGGCGAGGAGACCGTCTGGCACGACGGGCCGCTCACGTCCGCCGTCAAGAGCGGCGCGATCTGTTATCTGGACGAAGTGGTCGAAGCGCGCAAGGACACGGTCGTCATCATTCACCCGCTGACGGATCACCGCCGCCGCCTGCCCATCGAAAAACGCGGCACCATCCTCGACGCGGCGGACGACTTCATGCTCGTCGTCTCCTACAACCCCGGTTATCAGTCGGTCTTGAAAGACCTCAAGCAGTCAACGCGCCAACGCTTCGTCTCGCTCGAATTCGACTACCCGCCCGCCGAACTCGAAACCGAGATCGTCGCGCGCGAAGGCGGCATAGACTTACAGGCGGCGCGCGACCTCGTACAGATCGGCCACAAGGTCAGAAATTTGCGCGGGCACGGCCTCGAAGAAGGCGTCTCGACGCGCCTCCTCATCTACGCCGCCCAACTCATCGCGCGCGGCATCGCGCCCACAGCCGCCGCCGAAGTCGCACTCGCCTCGCCCATCACCGACGACCGCGAACTTCAACGCAGCATCCGCGAGATCATCACGACCGTCATCTGATTTATAATGACAAGGAAGTTTATCGGAGGTGAAGAATGGACACACATCGAGTAGAGGCGACTCTTAACGAGGACGGAGTCCTGACGCTAAACGATCTGCCGTTTCACGCGGGCGACGAAGTTGAAGTGCTCATCGTGGCACGTCAATCGAAGTTGAACGGTCAAAAGCGATATCCTCTGCGCGGTCAAGTTGTGCGCTATGACGAACCGGCGGCTCCAGTGGCGCAAGAAGACTGGGATGCTCTTCGATGATCGTCCTCGACACACACATCCGGGTCTGGTGGGTTCATGGCGACGCGCGGCTAAGCGAGAAGCAGATCGAATGGCTGGAGGAGAACGAAGCGGGTGGACTCGGCATAAGCGCGATCTCCTGTTGGGAAGTAGCCAAGTTGGTGGAATATGGACGGCTTGTTTTACCTTGTTCCGTGGCAGATTGGTTCGATCATGCTCTCGCTTATCCCGGGATCAGGCTGCTCGACCTCACGCCCCGCATCGCACTTGAATCCACACAGTTGCCAGCCGGATTTCACCGCGATCCGGCAGACCAAATCATCGTCGCAACCGCCAGAGTTTATAGTTGTCCACTACTGACCATTGATTCCAAAATTCTCGCTTACCCTCACGTGCAGACACTAAAATAACAACATGAATGAAGCCTTAGCCGCACACTTTTTGGAAGACGCGCTCGCGGTCTTTCGCAAGTATAAGAAACTCGGCGAGGACGCGATGGCGCAACTCGATGATGAGGAATTTTTCGCGTTGATCGATGCGGAGGCGAATAGCGTGGCGGTCGTCGTGAAGCACCTGGCGGGCAACATGCGTTCGCGCTGGTCGGACTTTTTGACGACGGACGGGGAGAAGGCGACGCGTGATCGGGACGGCGAGTTTGTCATCGAGCCGGAGACGACGCGCGATGAGGTGATGCGTTGGTGGGAAGCGGGTTGGGGCTACGTGTTTGAGGCGGTCGAGCCGCTTCAGCCCGCAGACCTTGAGCGCACGGTGACGATCAGGGGCGAGCCGCACACGGTCGTCAAGGCGATCAACCGGCAGTTGACGCATTACGCGTATCACACGGGGCAGATCGTACTCCTGGCGAAGCATTTCAAATCCGGGAACTGGAAATCTCTGAGCATCGCGCGCGGGCAGTCGGAAGCGTTCAATCAATCTTTGCGTCGAGGCGAAAGGTCTTGAGCGGGGACGCGCGCGTGTAAGTTATCGGCAGGGTGAACGGCAATGGGTAAGCAGGAAGAGAGCGACGAAGAGGCGCGCGGCGGCGACGAGGCGAAGGCGTCCGAGCCGGAGGGAACGGCTGAGGCGCAGCCGCCGCTCGAAGACGTGCTCGGCGAACATCTCGGCGCGGTGCGTAGCGTGAGCGAGCGGCGCACGATTGCGGGGCTGGTGCGCGAGATCGGGAAACTGCCCGCCGACCGCGCGCGCGCGGCGCTGGAGGTGAGCGCGGGGCTGGCGAGTTTGAGTTTGCGTGTCGGTCTGGAATTTTTGCGCGCGGCTGTGGGGGCGGCGCAGGTGTTGGAAGCGGCGGAGTTGCGCGAGTGGGGCGAGATGGGGCGGCGGCTCGCGATGGCCGATGCGGAGACGGGCGCAAACTTCTTCCAGGCGGGCGTCGCGGAACTGCTCGAAGTCCCCGCCGGAGCGCGCCCGCTACTGTTTCAAGTCTGCGCGCGCCAGTTGCCGCTCTCGACTTCGATTGCGACCGAGACTTTCCGCAGCGCGCCCGAACTCGCACGTGCCGCAGGCGACGAGTCGTTGCTCTCGGCGGCCTACGAAGTCGCGCTTGAGATCGCGCGTCGCTCCGCACGCCACAGCGCGGATTTTCTCAACGCATCAGTCGCCGCGTTCGCGCATCTCGAAGAATTCGCCGCGCGCGAAGAGGCCGGAGACAAACATCGAGTCGCGCGCGCCGCGCTTCGTCTCGCCGGTGTGTTCGCGGAACGCGCGGGCGGCGTCGCCTCCGACGCGTGGGCGAACCTTCCCGCCGCAACGGCGACGCTCGACACCGAACGTGCGCTCACGCTCTTTCGACACACGGAGACGTTTCTCGAACGCGGCGGCGCGGCTGCCTTGCACGTCCTCATCGCGGGCGGCGAAGTGCTCAGGCTCGCGCCCGCAGTCTTCGCGGATTGGGCGGCGCTCCTGCATACGGTCGCCGCGCAGGGCAACGCCCCGCTCGTCTCGCTCGCGCGCCACAGCCCGCTCTTCTTCCGCGCGCTGCCCGCGCACGACGCGCGCGCCGCACGCATGACCGATCTCGCCCGCCGCGTCATCGCCGCCACCCGCGCCGTGGCCGAGACGGACGCGGAGGCCGCGATCTCCTGCTTTCGTTCCGCGCCCGCCGCGCTGCGCGCAACCTCGGTCGAGCAATTTGAACAGTGGGTGCAGGGCGGCCTCGCGCTCAAGCGCACGGACGCGCGCGCGCGCCGCAGCTATTACGCGCTCGAAACAAGGCAGAGCAACGAGGCGCTCGTCGGACTCGGCGGCACGGGTCTCTCGCTCGAATCGGTTGCGCCGACGCTGCGCCTCTACGTCGAAGGTCTGACGGGGCGCGCCGTCGAAGTCGTCTCGCTCGCCGCCGTGCCCGACGAGTCGCGCATAGGCGACGGGCGCACGATCCACCTGCCCGCCTCCGTCGCGGAGTTTGCGGACGACGAGCGCAATTTCCGTCTCTACAAAGTGCTCGCCGCGCACGCCGCAGGCCAGATCGAATTCGGCACACACGCGCGCGCCGGAAGCGACGCCGACAACGCGGGCGCGAAGTTTTTGCGCGCCGCCTTCGCCTCAATCGCCGAGGCTTACGCCGAAGAGAACCGCGACGCGCTCGACGCCTTCGCGCTCGACGGCTACATCAACGACCCCGCCGAGAGCGAACCCGCGCTCGCGCCCGAAGCAGAGGCGCGACGCCGGCGTGCGCGCAGGCGTCGCATGCCGAAGGATGCCGACTACCGCGCCGTGCTCGCGCTCTTTCCTCTCCCGACGCTCGCCGCGCGCATCTTCGGCACGCTGGAGAACGGTCGCATTGATCGTCGTTTGCGCCACGCCTATCGCGGACTCGCGCGCGACCTCGATTTAGTGCGCGCGCACCTGCGCTCGCAGCGCCCGCGCATCGCCACCGTCCCCATCACGCTCGTCCCCTTCGAGTTGCTGTTCCAGATCACCTTGTGCGGCGGCGCGCTCGACGACGCGCGCGCCTTCTACGGCCAGATCGTCTCCGAACTCGAAACAATCGTCGCAGATTATTTGAACGGCGCGGACTCCTCAGTCGCAGACACGCTCGTGGCGACGAGCCGCGTCTATACGCTCTTTCAATCCGTCACGCCGCAACAGACCGAACAGGAGGAGCAGCAGGCCGAAACTTCCGACGAAGGCGGGAGCGGCGCGGAATCGCAATTCGACAACTCGAACAAGCGCGAACGAAGCGACCCCGACGCGCAGCCGCAAAACTCGCCGCCGAACGACGCGCGCGAACTCTTCAACGCGTGGGCAAAGTCCAACTCGTCCGAGCAGGAGGCCGCCGAGCAACTGTTCGGCGCGGAGCGTTGGACGCAGTCGCAGTCGCCCGAACAGGAACTTGAGCCGGGCGAAGTGGCTTACAGTTACGACGAATGGGATCGCGAACTCGCCGACACGCGCATCAACTGGTGTCGCGTCGTGGAAAAACGCGTCCGCAGCGGCGACCGCACGTTCGTCGAACTGACGCGCTCGCGTTATCGCGGCGTCATCTCTTCGATCAAGCATCAGTTTCAGTTGATGCGACCCGAAAGTTTGACCCGCATCAAGAACGAACTCGACGGCGACGATTACGATCTGGACGCCGTCATCAACTACGTCGCCGACCGGCGCGCAGACGGTCGCCAGTCGGAACGGCTCTACACGAAACGTCTCCGGCGCGAGCGCGACGTGGCCGTCTCCTTCCTGCTCGATCAATCTTCTTCGACGGCGCGTACCATCGGTCGCCATCCCTTACAGCCCTACACGCATCCCGGTCGCCGCATCATCGAGATTGAAAAGGAAGGACTCGTCCTGATGAGCGAAGCGCTCGAAGCCGTCGGCGATGCTTACGCCATCTACGGCTTCACGTCCGAGGGGCGGCGCAACGTGAAGTTTTACGTCGTCAAAGATTTTGACGAACGCCACTCGGACGAGATCGAGCGGCGCATCGGCGGCATCAACTACCAGCACAACACGCGGCTCGGCGCGGCCGTGCGCCACGCCGCCGCGCGCCTGCGTGCGCAGCAGGCGCGCACGCGCCTGCTCATCGTGCTCTCGGACGGGCGGCCTTACGACCACGACTACGGCGACGCGCGCTACGCACGCGAAGACACGCGCGAGGCTCTGCGCCAGGCGCGCATCTCAGGGATCACGCCCTTCTGCATCACCATTGACCGCGATTCCGAGGCGGAACTCAAAGACCTCTACGGCGAAGTCGGCTACACGATCATTGACGACGTGTTGAGCCTGCCGGAACGTATGCCCGCGATTTACCGTAGATTGACGACGTGAGCGGAGATGGGGCGGGGCGATGCGTCGGGGCGTGGAAATAAAAAAGGTGAGCCTCGGAAACCTGCGTGCAAACGAGACTTACCCTTTTTGCCTCTAGCTCTTCATGCCCGGAGCACACGTCGGCCGCTGTGCCTCACTAGGAAACTCTGACGGGATTCGGCTCCACGCCTGCGCGTTCGGAGGGGATATTACGCCCGTCCCACGCCCGTCTGTGCGTTCTCGTACAGAAGAAAAACTTGCTCCCGTTATAATTTCGCCAAACAGAACGCGTACATTTTTAGTAAATGATCTATGCAAGAATGCCGGTCGAACGCCATTCTTGTCATTGTAACTTGAAACTGCCGCGCGAGTTCGGCCGGAAACGCCGGATGGGCGAAAGCGCGCGCGGTTAGATTAACCCTTTGCTTTCAGCGACACAGGAGGAACTTCAATGCGACGAACTTTAGCTCTCGTGAGTTTACTTGCTCTGGCAACCTTCGGGGCGGGCTGCGCCGCCACCGACAACGCGAATATGGGCAACGCGAATAACATGAATGCCGGTAATATGAATGCCGGGAACATGAATGCCGGTAACATGAACGCCGGTGGCACGGGCGCCACCACCGGAACGGGCACGACAGGCACGACCGGCACGGCGGGCAACATGAACGGCGGCAACATGAATGGCGGCAACATGAACGGCGGTAACATGAACGGCGGCAACATGAACGGCGGCAACATGAACGGCGGCAACGGCAACATGCGCGGCGGCAACACCAACACCGGCACGGGCGCGAACAGAAACACTCCTTAGTCTCTCGCCGTAAGTTTTAGAGAGTCAGGATAAAAACTGCCGGGCGCGAGGTCGAGGTTGACTTCGCGCCCGGCGGTTTTATGTGGCCGTAGCGCGCCGTCTCGCTACGGCGCGCATGCGTCGTTGCGCTCTCCCGGTCTTGCACGCTTCTTCGGGAAAGCATGCGCCCGGCCTGCGCTGCGTCTACGTCAGTGGCGGCGGTCAGTAACAACATAAATGACAGAATCAGGCTCGCGTGTGTTGGTATCGCGCGGGCTATTTTGTACACTCGGGGCATGCCGGAAACAGAGCAGTTCACCATCGGGGTCGAGGAAGAGTATCAGATCGTCCATCGTGAGACGCGCGAGTTGCGCCCGCGCGCTCTGCGCATCCTGCCGGGGGCGCGCGAGGCGGTGGGCGAGAGCGTCACGCCGGAACTCTATCTCTCGCAGATCGAGATCGGCACGAACGTCTGCGCGACGCTGGCCGAAGCCCGCGACGAACTCACGCACCTCAGGCGCGAGATCATCTCGGCCGCCGAACGCGACGGCCACCTGATCGCGGCGGCGGGCACGCATCCCTTCTCGCACTGGGAAGACCAGACGCTCACGCCCAAGCGTCGCTATCGAGGCATCGCCGAGGAATACGAACAACTGGCGCGCGAGCAGTTGATCTTCGGCTGTCACGTCCACGTCGGCATCAACGACCGCGAGGCCGCCATTCACGTGATGAACCGCGCGCGCCTGTGCCTCGCGCCGCTGCTTGCGCTGGCCGCAAACTCGCCCTACTGGCTCGGCTGGGACACGGGCTACGCCAGTTTCCGCACCGAAATCTGGCGTCGCTGGCCGATGTCCGGCACGCCGCAGGTCTTCCGCTCGCGCGCCGAATACGACCAACTCGTCGAAACACTCGTCGCGATGGGCAGCGTCTCGGACGGCACGAAAATCTACTGGGACGTGCGCCCCTCGGCGCGCTACGAGACGCTCGAATACCGCGTCACGGACGTGTGCCTGACCATAGACGAGGCCGTCATGATCGCGGGGCTGGTGCGCGCTCTCACACGCACCGCCTACGATCATTACAAGCGCGGCGAACCGCTCACCGAGGTGCGCCCCGAAGTGCTGCGCGCCGCCAAGTGGCGCGCCGCCCGCTATGGCCTCGACGCCGAACTCATAGACGTGACGGAGGGGTGCGCCCGCCCCGCCGCCGAGGTTGTCGAGAAACTTCTCACGCACCTGCGCCCCGCGCTCGAAACGGACGGCAACTGGGATGAAGTGGCCGCCATCACGCGCTACACGCTCGCACGCGGCAACGGCGCGGCGCGCCAGCGTCAGGTCTTCGCCCGCGCTAACAATTTCGACGCGGTCGTTGATCTCATCGTCAGCGAAACGGCCAAAGGCACGACCTGAAAGTCAGGCCGGGCGCGCGCCCGCCCGTCCGGCCTGCGACGCGTCATCCGCCGCCCCGCCTGCGGTTGAGGCCACTGAGAACGGTGCGTTATAGTGTGTGGGAAAAGTCGGAGGCTTAGGCTAATTGGTAAGTCAGCAGTCTTGAGTCGCATTGTGGCTGTGATTTCGATGGAAGGGTAGCCTAATTGGTAAGGCAGTAGTCTTGAAAACTACCGCACGAAAGTGCTTGCAGGTTCGAGTCCTGTCCCTTCCGCCATTTGAACTTAACACTTACACAGCGCTTGGGGGTTCGAGTCCCTCAGCCTCCGTTCAGTTTTGAGTTTCACGTTCGAGCCGCCCCCGCTTGCCAGAGAGAGAGCACGGGCGGCTTTTCTTTTGAAGGTTTGAACGAGGCGGCGCGCAAGGTGTCCGCCGTGTGACAAGCGGGGAGGCGTTGATTATGTTCGCGTTGATGTGCGAGGCGATAGCGGGGCGAGCGGCGCAGGCGGCGACGGCGGGGCAGACGCTCCTGTTCAACCTGTGGGTGTGGCAGGCGCAGGCAGCGCCGACGCCCGACCCGCAGGGGGTTGTCACGACCACCACGACGACCGCCGCGCCGCCCCCGCCGGAGGGCAGCGTTAACTGGATGATCCGTTTCTGGAACAACTACCTGAACCAGAAACTTGAGATCGGCGACACGCTCAAAATCTCCGTCGCGTCGCTCATCGGCGGCGTGCTCGTTCTGTTCATCGCGTGGTTGTTGTCGCGCACGCTCCGCAGGTTCCTCGAACGGCGTCTGGCCGCGCGCACGCACCTCGATCCGGGCTTACAGTTCACGCTGATCCGGCTCACGCACTACGTGATTTTGACGGTCGGCATCATTTTCGCCGCCTCCCTCGGCCTGAATCTACAGTTCACCTCGCTGGCCGTACTCTTCACCGCGCTCTCGGTCGGCATCGGCTTCGGCTTGCAGTTCATTGCGGGCGACATCGCCTCCGGTTTCATCCTGCTCTTCGAGCGCCCGGCGCGCATCGGCGATTTCGTCACCATCACGGGGCCGGACAGCCGGATCACCGAAGGGCGCGTGCAGAGCATCAACCTGCGCACGACCGCCGTCCTGACCAACGACCGCATCACCGTCATCGTCCCCAACTCGAAACTCGTCAACGACAACCTCGTCAACTGGTCTTACGCCGACCGCCGCTCGCGCATCAGCGTGCCCGTCGGGGTCTCCTACAGTTCCGACGTTGATCTCGTCACGGACACGCTCCTGCGCGCTGCCGAAGGCATCGCACACGTACTGCCCGACCCGAAACCGTCCGTGCAATTCCTGGGTTTCGGCGAATCGTCGCTCGACTTCCGCCTGCTCGTCTGGACAGACCGGCCGCGCCGCCACCCGCAGATCAAAAGCGACATCAACTATCGCATCTGGCGTCTCTTCAGAGAGGCCAACATCGAAATCCCGTTCCCGCAGCGCGACCTCAATTTGCGCGGGGCGGAGTTGCGCCTCGCCGCGCCCGGCGACGGGCATCTCACCCTCACGACGGGCGCGGGCGAAGTGGACGAGGAGCGCGAAGAGAACCTGACGCGAAGGTAAAATGCGTGGAGGAGAGGGTAAGGGAGAAAGAGTAAGGGTAAGAATAGAAGCAGGCGTCGGCGCACGACTATGACGGCCTTACTTTGTTCCTGTGCCCTTTACCCTTCCCCTTTCCCCTTTTTTTTACTTCTGCTAGTCTGTAGCCGTTCGTCTGAATGAGCGGTCACTCATCAAAGCGTCCAATTTAGCGAAACGGAGTTAGAGTTCCCCCGAATGCGTTCCGCACGTTCCGTGAATCCGCCCGCGTCTCAGCGCGCCAGCGTCCCCGACAAGCGCGAGGCCATCCTGCGCGCCGCGACGAAAGTCTTTGCCGAGAGCGGCTACTTCAACTCGAAGGTGGCCGACGTGGCGCGCGTCGCGGGCGTCGCGGACGGGACGGTCTATCTCTACTTCAAAAGCAAAGAGGAAATTCTGCGCTCCATCTTCGAGCGCGGCGTGGGTGAGGCCATCGCCGCCGCCCGCGCCGAGACGGCCGCGCTCGACGACCCGCGCGAAAAGCTGCGCCGGATCGCGCGTCTGCATCTGGAGCGGCTCGGCGCGGATCGCGATCTGGCCGTCGTCTTTCAAGTCGAGCTGCGCGGCTCGACCAAGTTCATGGAAGAGTTTTCCGCCGCCGGACTCGCGGAATATTTGCGCCTCATCCGCGAGACGCTCGAAGAGGGGCAGCGCGCCGGTCTCTTCCGCGCGGAATTGAACGCCAAGGTCGTCGCCAAAATTCTCTTCGGCGCGCTCGACGAGATGGCGACCAACTGGATTCTCTCGCCGCGCGCCTACAAACTCGCACCGCTGGCCGATCAGGTGCTGGACATTTTTCTCAACGGAGTGAGCAGCAGCAAATGACCCCCGACTCGACGCCGCACAATGCGGACATGACGGAGACGACCGCAACAGGCGCGGGCGCGACCGCCTCGTCTCAGGAAGCAACCGCCTCGACCAAAGCGGAGCACGCCTCGTCTGCCCCGCCGGACGAAACGGAGTTCATCCCCGCGCCGCCCCCGCCGCGCGTGCCGCTCTCGCCCGACGAGCCGACGACGCTGCCCGAAGTTTTCACGCGCGCCGTCGGTCGCCATCCGAAACCGGACGCGCTCAATTACAAGCGCGACGGCGCGTGGCGCGCCATCTCTTCCGCAGACTTGATCGAGCGCGCGCACCTCATCGCCTACGGGCTTCACGCGCTCGGACTCCGTCGCGGGGAGCGCGCCGCCATCCTCTCCGAGAGTTCGCCCGAATGGACTCTGACCGACGCGGGCTGCCAGTTCGCGGGCGTCATAGACGTGCCCATCTACCCGACGCAAGCCCCGCCGCAGGTGCGCTACATCCTCGACGATTCGGCCGCGCGCGTCCTCTTCATACGCAATCGCGCCGCCTTCGAGCGCATCTTCGAGGCCATTGACGGCGCGCCCGCGCTTGAACACCTCGTCTTCTTCGAGCCGGAGGGCGCAGAAGACGTTGGCGCGACGACGCTCGAAGACCTCATCGAACGCGGGCGCGCGCTGCAAAGAGAGCGACCGGAGTTGATGGGCGAACTCGCGCGTGTCGCCCTCCCGGAAGACCTCGCGACGATTATCTACACCTCCGGCACGACGGGCGAACCGAAGGGCGTCATGCTCACGCACGCGAACCTCGTCACGAATCTGATTGATAGTTCCGGCCATCTCGCCTTCAGCGAGCAGGACATCGCGCTCTCGGTGCTCCCGCTCTCGCACGTCCTGGAACGCCTCGGCATGTACATGTACATCCACCACGGCATGAGCGTCTACTACGCGGAGTCAATCGAGAAGATCGGCGACAACATGCGCGAGGTGCGCCCGACGGTGATGCTCTGCGTGCCGCGCCTGTTCGAGAAAATTTACGCGCGCATTCAGGAGAAGGCCGCCGCCGGGGGCAAACTCAAGGCCGGGATGCTGGCGTGGGCGGTCTCGGTCGGCAAGCTCTGGGCGCAGTTGACGGTCGAGCACAAGCCCGTGCCGCCGCTCCTCGGGTTGAAGCACGGCATCGCCTCGCGGCTCGTCTTCTCGAAGTGGCGCGAGGGCGTGGGCGGGCGGATGCGCCTGTTCGTGTCGGGCGGCGCGGCTCTGCCGGATGAGATCGGCTACATCTTTCTCGGCGCGGGGCTGCCCATCGTGCAGGGCTACGGCTTGACGGAGACTTCGCCCGTCATCGCGGCGGGCACGCTGGAAGACAACCGCATCGGCACCGTGGGGCGTCCGATCAAAAACGTCGAGGTGCGCATCGCCCCGGACGGCGAGATCGAGACGCGCGGCCCGAACATCATGCGCGGCTACTATAAGAAGCCCGCCGAGACGCGCGCCGTCTTCACCGAGGACGGCTGGTTCAAGACGGGCGACATCGGCCTGCTCGACGCGGACGGCTTTCTGAAGATCACGGATCGCAAGAAGGAGTTGTTCAAAACTTCCGGCGGCAAGTACATCGCGCCGTCCGCCATCGAAGCGCGCATCAAGGGGTCGCGCTTCGTCAATCAGGTGGTGCTCATCGGCCACGGGCGCAAGTATCCGGCCGCGCTCATCGTCCCCGACTGGGAACAACTGCGCGCCTACACGCAGCACAAAGGCATCCGCGACGCCGGAACCAGTCCCGCCGAACTGTGCCGCAACGAGCGCATACTCGATCTCATGCAGCGACAGGTGGACACGCTCTGCGCCGACCTCTCCAAGTACGAACGCGTCAAGCGCATCGCGCTCATCGAACGCGAACTCTCCATCGAGGGCGGCGAACTCACGCCCACACTCAAGGTCAAACGCCGGGTCGTGGATGAAAAATATCGCGACGTGATTAATCGCCTCTACGCGGAAGATTAAAACCTGAAACCTGCGCGCGGCGGGCATCGTTAGATAACTTTCCGGTTGGGGTGGCGACAGACGAATTTACCGTAGAGCGTGAGAGCGAACGCCAGAGCGGGCGCAGGGGAAAACCCGATGAGAAAAGAACGATGAATGACGAATGACCGCGGCAACTCGACGGAGCGCCGCTTTTATTCATCATTCATCGTTTCGCCTTCATCTTTTCCCCTGCGCCCGCTCTGCGTCTGCACGGCGTCTTCGGCGGCGGCGTTTGCTTTCAGTCGCGTTTAATTTCGAGCGAATAACAGACGGTCATGAGTCTCAAAAAGACATTAAACCTGCTGCGCGAAGCCGTGCTCGGCTCGCGGCAGGATTTCACCGAGGGCAGCATCGGGCGCGCCATCGTGCTCTTGTCCGTGCCGATGATTCTGGAGATGGTGATGGAGTCGCTGTTCGGCATCGTCAACGTCTTCTACGTGGCGAGTCTCGGCGCGGAGGCCATCGCCACGGTCGGCCTCACGGAGTCCATGCTGACCATCGTCTTCGGCATCGCCATCGGTCTGAGCATGGCGACGACGGCAACGGTGGCGCGGCGCACGGGCGAACACGACCCGGAGGGCGCGGCCGTGGCGGCCGTACAGTCAATCATCATCGGCTTCATCACCTCGCTGCCGCTGGCCGTCGCCGGGCTGGCGTTCGCGCCCACGCTGCTCAGGCTGATGGGCGCGGAGGCGGGGGTGATTAGGACAGGCTCCACTTACGCCGCGATCATCCTCGGCGGCAACGTCTGCATCCTGCTGCTGTTCCTCATCAACGCGATCTTTCGCGGGGCTGGCGACGCGGCGACTGCGATGCGCTCGCTCTGGCTCGCCAACATCGTCAACATCGTCCTCGACCCGTGCTTCATCTTCGGCCTCGGCCCCTTCCCCGAACTCGGCGTGACGGGTTCGGCCGTCGCCACGACCATCGGGCGCGCGACGGGCGTCGTGTTCCAACTCTGGGTCTTACTGAGCGGGCGCAGCCGCATCGAGGTCAGGCGCGAACACTTGCGGCTCGACGTGCCGGTGATGCTTAAACTACTGCGCATCTCCGTGGGCGGGATGTTTCAGTTTCTGGTGGCGACGGCTAGTTGGCTGGGGCTGACGCGCGTCATCGCCATCTTCGGCAGCCACGCGTTGGCGGGCTACACGCTCTCTCTGAGGATTCTGATCTTCGCGATGCTGCCCTCGTGGGGCATGTCGAACGCGGCGGCCACGCTCGTGGGGCAAAATCTCGGCGCGGGAAAACCCGTTCGCGCGGAGCGTTCCGTGATGCTCGCGGGTCTCAGCAACGTGATCTTTCTCGCCGCAGTCGCGCTCGTCTTCATCGTCTTCACAGAGCGCATCATCGGCATCTTCACGACGGACGCGAGCGTCGTCGCTTACGGCGTCTCGTCCCTGCGCATCATCAGCTACGGCTTCGTCTTCTACGGCTACGGCATGGTGATGGTGCAGGCGTTCAACGGCGCGGGCGACACCTTTACGCCGACCATTATCAACCTCTTCTGCTACTGGCTCTTTCAAATTCCGCTCGCCTACGCGCTCGCCGTCCATTTCAAACTCGCCGCGACCGGGGTGTTCATAGCGATCCCCATCGCCGAGACGCTGCTGACCGTCCTGGCGATCATCTACTTCCGGCGCGGGCGTTGGAAAGCGATGAAAGTGTAGAAGAATTGATTCATCGGTTCATTGATTCATTGATTCAATATTTTATTTCTTCATTGAATCAATGAACCGATGAATCAATGAATCAATCTCTTCATTTCATCGTTTCTTCCGCCCACTCTCGGATCGCGCGGCTCAGTTCGTCGAGTTGATCGTCGAAAAAGTGTCCGGCGGCGGGGATGATTACGACGCGTGACTGCGCCTCGGCCGGGAGTTGAGCGGCGAGCGTGCGGAGACGCGCCACGTCGCCGTACTCGTCGCGCTCGCCGTGGACGAAGAGTATGGGCTTGCGGCACTCTCCGAGGAACGAGAAATCGTAGCCGCGCTCGGGCATGCTGACGGGCGTGCCGATGCCGACGAGGGCGCGGACGCGCGCGTCTCTGATGCCCGCTTCCAGCCCGACGCGCGCGCCGAAGGAGAAGCCGGCGAGGAGGAGCGGCGCGTCAGGGTATTGCCCGGCGAGATAATCGAGCGCGACGCGTGCGTCTTCCTGTTCGCCGCGCGCGTGGTCGTGCGTGCCGCTGCTCCCGCCGACGCCACGAAAGTTGATGCGTAGGCTGACGAGTCCCGCTTCGTTCAAGGCGCGGGCGGCGCGGAAGACCACCTTGTTGTGCATCGTGCCGCCGTGCAGTGGGTGCGGGTGCAGGACGAGCGCGACGCCGCGCCGTCGCACATCCGCGGGCGGCTCTTTCAAGATCGCTTCGAGCGTGCCGTGCGGGGCGGGGATGAACAGGTTGCCGGACGGATACAAAGTTGATTCACCTCTACGAATTTTCCGATGGGGAGAGACTAGCAGAGGCGATACCCGGGCGAAAAGCCGGGGGGCTAGCGCGCCGCGTCAGGCTTTCCGGGGCGGCGCGGGCGCGCGCCTGCACTGCTTCACCGCGTTCTACACGCACGCCGCGCCGCAAAATTTCGCGCGCCGCGCCTGCGGCTCTCGCCCCGTGCCGCCGCGTGGTCTGTCTTGACTTGATATGTCGAAGAGTTTAGCTTTTGAAGTGTGCAAGGCGTCTTCCAGTTGATCGCAGTTCTTGTGATGTCTTCTTCAATTTCAACCTTGAAATAATCCCCGCGAAGTCTTTCGCGCGAAGCGCGCCGCCGTCACGAACGTTCCAGAGGTGTAAAGCATGATCCGCGTTCCCCACCACTCGTCCCCGGTCGAACACAGCATCCCGCTCGTGCTGGTGGTGGGAGACAACGGCGAGATGAACAGTTTCATCACCGCGCAGCTCGGCGCGAAGTACCGCGTGGCGAGCGCGCGGAACGGGCGCGAAGGGATCACGCGCGCGCGCGAGTTGCGCCCCGACCTCATTCTGAGCGACACGTTGATGCCGGAGATGAGCGGCGAACAGTTCGTCGCGGAGTTGCGCGCGTGCGCGGAACTGGCGGGCGTGCCGGTCTGCATATTGACGGATGGGGCGGATGCGGAATTGCGCGCCGGGTTACTGCGTGCGGGCGCAGAGGATTATTTGTTGAAGCCGTTTGCGGGCGAAGAACTGCTGGCGCGCGTCGCCAATTTGATCGAGACGAAGCGCGCGCGCGAGGTCTTGCAGTCGGAATTCGACACTCGACGCCAAGACCTGACCGAACTCGCGGCCGAGGTCGCTCTCCGGCGGCGCGAGACGCAGGCCAATCTTGCCAAATTGCGCGAGAGCAACCAGACGCTCGAAGCCATCATTCACGCCTCGCCGCTCGGCATCGTCGCGCTCGACCCCGAAGGCATCGTCAAGATGTGGAATCAATCGGCCGAACGCATTTACGGCTGGAGCGCAGCGGAGGTGTTGGGGCGCATGCTGCCCACCGTGCCGCCGGACAAACTCGAAGAGGTGCGGCGCAACCACCGGCAGGCCGTCGCCGGCGCGGACTTCAAAGCCTTCGAGACCGTGCGGCTCAGGAAGGACGGCACGCAGATCAACGTGAGCATCTCGACCGCCCCTTTGCGCGACGCCGAAGGACGGATGAGCGGCGTCGTCGCGCTCGTCGAAGACATCTCGGAGCGCGTGCGCGCCGAAGGCGAGAAGGGGCGTCTCGCGGCGGAAGTCGAAGCGCAACGATCCCGGCTCGACTCGATCATCACGAGCGTGCCGGGCGTGGTGTGGGAAGCGTGGGGCGTGCCGGACGAGTCGAGCCAGCGCATCAACTTCGTCAGCGATTACGTCGAGACGATGCTCGGCTACACGGTCGAGGAATGGCTCGCCACGCCCAACTTCTGGCTCTCCATCGTCCACGAGGACGACCGCGAGATGGCGGCGCGCACGGCCGCCGCCACCTTCGCGAGCGGCAGGGTCGGCACGAATCAATTTCGCTGGATGGCGAAAGACGGCCGCGCCCTGTGGGTGGAAGCGCACTCGGTCGCCATCATGGACGAGGCCGGGCGACCCGTCGGCATGCGCGGCGTGACGATGGACATCACGGCGCGCAAGGAGGCGGGCGAGGAGTTGCGCCGCTGGGAGCATATTTTCCAGCACGCCGGTTGGGGCGTCGTGCTGGTTGACCGGGACGGCGCTTTGCGCGTCGTCAATCCGGCTTTCGCGCGCATGCACGGTTTCGCCGTCGAAGAGATGATCGGCAAACCGCTGGCCGACACCTTCGCCCCCGAAGCCCGGCCGGAACTCGCCGAGCACGTGCGCATCGTTCACGAAAAAGGCCATTACGTTTACGAGTCAATCCACATCCGCAAGGACGGCACGCGCTTCCCCGCCCTTGCCGACGTGACGGTCTTCAAAGACGAACGCGGCGAAGTGCTCTACCGCGCGGCCAACGTTCAGGACATCACGGAGCGCAGGCGCGCCGAGGAGATCGAACGCTTTCTCGGCGACGCGGCGACGACGCTCTCCTCATCGCTCGACTACGAGTTGACGCTGGAGAGGCTGGCGCGCCTCGCCGTGCCCTACGTGGCCGACTTCTGTCTCGTCCACATGCTCGAAGACGACGGCTCGATCCGGCGCATGATCGTGGCGCATCAAGAGCCCGCGCGCGAGGCCGCGTGGCGCGACATGCAACGCCGCTTCCCGCTCGATTTGAACACGCCGCACACTATCGCGAAAGTCTTGCGCACGGGCGAACCCGAACTGTTTCCCGAAATCTCCGATGAACTGTGGCAGGCCGTCATCCGCGACCCCGAAGAGATCAGGATGCTCCGGGAGTTCGACATCAAGGCGGCGATGATCATGCCGCTCGCGGCGCGAGGCCGCACCATCGGCGCGCTCACCTTCATCAGCGCCGAGAGAGCGCGGCGCTACGGCGAAGACGATTTCACGCTCGCACACGAACTCGCGCGCCGCGCCGCGCTCGCCATTGACAACGCGCGTCTCTACCGCCACGCGCAGGAGGCCAACCGCGCCAAAGACGAATTCCTCGCCACGCTCTCGCACGAACTGCGCACGCCCCTGACGCCCATCATCGGCTGGGTTCACATGATGTCGGGCGGCCAGCTCGCCCCCCAGGACATTTCGCACGGCCTCGCCGTCATCGGCAAAAACTCGCAATCGCTCTCGCACCTCATCAACGACCTGCTCGACATGTCTGCGATCCTGAGCGGCAAGATGCGCATTGACACGCTGCCCGTCTCGCTCGCCCCGGTGGTGGCAGAGGCCATCGAAACGGTGCGCCCGCACGCCGCGAAGCAGAACATACGGATCGAATTCGCGCCCCCGGCCGCCGCCTCGGACGCGGTCGTCTCCGGCGACCGCACGCGGCTCGTGCAGGTCTTCTGGAATCTCCTGACGAACGCGGTCAAGTTTTCGCCGGGCGGGAGTCGCGTGCGGGTCGCCTGCGAGATCGCCGAAGGGCAGGCGCGCGTCCACGTCGAGGACGAGGGCGAGGGCATCTCGGCGGAGTTTCTGCCCTTCGTCTTCGACCGTTTCCGGCAGCAGGACATGTCCACGACGAAGATGCACGGCGGACTGGGGATCGGCCTCGCGCTCGTCAAGAGTTTCGTCGAGGCGCACGGCGGGACGGTCGTCGCCGCGAGCGCGGGCGAAGGGCGCGGCAGCCGTTTCACGGTGAGTCTGCCGCTCGTGCGACAGGCGCGGCCGGTTGCCGCCCCGAACGCCGGAGCCACGACGGCGGAAGCGGCGTGTGAGGTCGAAGGCGCGTGCTACGTCCTGATCGTCGAGGACGCGCCCGACACGCTCGAAATGCTGCGCGTCACTTTCGAGGTGCGCGGCTTTCGCGCGAGCGTGTGCGCCACGCCCGAAGAGGCTCTCAGCATTGCAGCCGACGAGCACTTTGATATAATCATTTCCGACATTGGTCTTCCCAACATTGACGGTTATGAGTTGTTGAAACTGCTGCGAAGCCGTGCGCCTCACCTGCGCGATGTCCCCGCGCTTGCGTTGACCGGCTACGCCGCGCAGAAAGACATTGACGCCGCCCTCTCCGCGGGGTTCAACGCACACCTTGCCAAGCCGTTCGATCCGGCCACGCTGGTCGCCACGGTAGACGCGCTGCTCAACCGGCAGAAGTCCGAATTGCCGGAGGCGGATGTGAGAGAGAAGTTTTGAGTTCGTATGCGAGCGGACGATCTGTTTCGCCTCGCGTATGACTACAAACTTTCCAGTTGCCAAGGCCGCGCAAGCGGAAAGGGAGAGATAAGAATGCTGGCTGCCCCTGAAACTGTCGCAGGCGCGTATGCCGTGCCGTGCGCCACGGTCGCAGTGTCCGCCGCGAGCCGCCTCGCCGTCGGCGGAGACGTGGAAGCCTCGAACTTCCCCTCGCCCCTCGGCGACGCGCCGCTTGAGAATAAGCACAGGCCGCGCGCGCTCGTCATTGACGATGCGCCGGATGTAACGGAGATGCTCGCCATCCTCCTCCAGTATGCGGGCTACGAGGTGGTGATGGTTTACTCCGGCGCGCAGGCGCTCGAAGCGGTTCGCGCCGAGCAGTTCGACGTGCTCGTCTCGGACATCGGGATGCCCGGCATGAACGGTTACGAACTGGCCGAAGCCGTGCGCGCTCTGCCCGAATATCAGGCCACGCCGATGATCGCCGTCACCGGCTTCACGATGTACGAGGATCGCGAACGCGCGCTCCGCTGCGGCTTCAACGCTTTTTTGACGAAGCCCATCAACCCGCGCGACCTCTTGAACCTCGTCGAGCGTCTACGGAGCTGACGCCCGGCGAAACATCGTCCTCGCCGCAAACTGGATCGCCCATGCCTATCGAAGAGTCGGAAGCGGCCGTCCTCATCGTCAACGACTCGCCCGACGCGCTCGCGCTCACCAGCGTCGTGCTGCAACAGGCCGGCTACCGCGTTCTGACGGCGGAAGACGGCCTCGAAGGTCTCGAACTCGCGCGCCGCGAACTACCCGCCCTCATCATCAGCGATGTCATGATGCCGCATCTCGACGGCATCGAACTGTGCCGCCGCCTGCGCGAAGACGCGCGCCTGAACCTTACGCCCATTCTCTTAATCAGCGCACACCGCAAAGACACCGAGAGCGCGCTCGAAGGTCTCAAGGCCGGAGCGGACGACTACCTCGAAGCTCCTTTCGACCCGCCGCGCCTCATCGCGCAGGTCGCCCGCCTGCTGGAGCGCGCCCGCGTCGAAGCCCATTACCGCGACATCGTCGAGCAGGCCAACGACATCATCTACACGCACGATCTCGAAGGGCGGCTGACGAGCCTCAACGCCGCCGGTCTTCTCTTCAGCCGTCGCCGGCAGTCGGAGGAGTTAACGGGGCAGCACGTCGCTTCGGTGTTCAAATTGGACGTGGGCGAGGCCGGGGTCAAAGAGTCAATCAGGCAACTGCGCAGCGAGGGCGTGCGGCGCGAGGAGGCGCAAGGCGAGAACGCGAACGGCGAGCGTCGCTGGCTGGAGTTCAACATGTCGCTCGTCTGCACGCGCGACGGCGTGCCCTTCGGCGTGCGCGGCGTGGCGCGCGACATCACGCGGCGCAAACAGGTAGAGGAGCGGCTCAGACTGAGCGAGGAACGCTACCGCCAGTTGGTGGATAACGCCAACGACATCGTCTACACGACCGACATGGAAGGCCGCTACACGTCGCTCAACCGCGCGGGCGAGCGCACGAGCGGCTACACGCGCGATGAAGTGCTGGGGGTTAGCTGGAAGGAGGTGGTCGCGCCGGAATACGTGTCGCTGGTGAGCGAGATGCTTTTGCGCAAGCTGGCCGGGCAGAGGTCGGTCACGTTCTACGAGGTGGAGATGATCGCCAAGAACGGGCGGCGCATCCCGCTCGAAGTCAACAGCCAGATCATTTACGAAGAGGGACAGCCCGTCGGCGTGCAGGGCATCGCGCGCGACATCACGGAGCGCAGGCGCGCCGAGTCGCTCCTGCGCGCGCGCTTCGAGCGCGAGGCCGAGAGCGAGAAGATGCGCAGCCTCGGCCAACTCTCGGCGGGCGTCGCGCACAACTTCAACAACGCGCTCGCCGCCGTGCTCGGCCGCACCCAACTGCTCCTGCGCTCCGTGACGGACGAGCGTCACCGCCGCAGCCTCGAAGTGATCGAGACGGCCACGCAGGACGCCGCCGAGATCGTCCGCCGCATCCAGACCTTCGCCCGCCGCGCGACGCCCGCGCAGTTCAACAGAGTGTCGCTCGCCGCGCTCGTCACCGACGCCGTGCAACTCACGCGCACGAGTTGGGAGGACGACGCCCACGTCCACAATCTCAGATACGAAGTTACCTTCACGAACGAGGCGGGGACGGACGACCACGTCGAGGCCAACGCGACCGAGGTGCGCGAGGTCTTCGTCAACCTGATCTTCAACGCGCTCGACGCGATGCCCGCGGGCGGGCGCATCGAACTGCGCGAGACGAAGCGCGGCGCGTGGCTCGTGGTCGAAGTGAGGGACACGGGCGAGGGCATCCCGCCCGAGTTTCAAGACCGCATCTTCGAGCCGTTCTTTACCACCAAAGGCTCGCAGGGGTCGGGTCTCGGCCTCGCCGTCTCCTACGGCATCATCAAACGCCACGGCGGCACGATTGAAGTCGGGGGCGCGCCGGGCGGCGGCACGATCTTCACACTCAAATTCCCGCATCGCCAGGCCATCCCCGAAACTTCGACGGGATAGCTTTTTTTCGCTTCCCGTTGCGACAGACCTCATCGCTTCTTTCCTCCCCGCCGCGCTTCCGTGTTATGTTGTCGTTTCAACGGACAATCCGCAGTTTTTCCGCGCGCCGGACGAGAGGAATATTTAGTTTCCTTCGAAAGGAGTATTTAGTTTCTTTATGGAGAACGCCGGAACCCATAAAACCGCGGCAGCAGCAGACGGCGTCGCCAGCGTAGCGCGCGACGGCGCAGAGGCGCGGCGGCGAAACTTTTTTGCGTCGGCCGCCGCTCTTCGCGCGGCTTATCTCGCGGCGGGCGCGCTCGCCATCGGCTTCGTCTTCTGGTGGCTGCAATTCTCCACCGACGCCATCTGCTGCGGCGACTTCGACGGCTACTATCACATCGGCTGGAGTCAGCAACTCTGGCAGAGTTTTCGCGCCGGGCGCATCCTTCCGCAGTTCACCTGGCTGCCCTTGACGACCCTCAACCCGCGCGACTACGTTGACCATCATTTCCTCTTCCACGTCCTGCAAATTCCCTTCACCTTCTTCCCCGACGTGCGGACGGGCGCGAAGATTTCGGCGTGGCTCTTTGCGTGCCTCGCCGTCTTCTCCTGCTACTGGCTCATCAACCGTTACCGCATCAAGTACCCGTTCGTGTGGCTCGTCGCGCTCCTGGGCTGCTCCGCGCCGTTTTTGTTTCGCATGAACATGACGAAGGCCATGAGCGTCTCGCTGGTCTTGCTCGTCGTGGGGATTCATCTCCTGTTTCAGAGAAAATACCTGTGGCTGCTGCCGCTCGCCTTCATCTTCACGCTGACCTACGACATGTTCGTGCTGCTCGGACTCGTCGCCGCCATCTGGACGGCCGTCATCGCATGGAGCGAGCGACGTTTCGAGTGGCGTCCGCTCACGTGGTTCGCGGTCGGCTTCGTTGCGGGCACGGTCATCAACCCCTACTTCCCGCACAACGTCCGCCTGTTCTACGAGCACGTCGTGATGAAGGTAACGGCGAAGGAATTTTCGACCGCCGTCGGGCAGGAGTGGTATCCGTATGATAGCTGGGACTTCGCGCGCAACTGCGCCGTCGCCTTCGCCGCGATGTTCGCCGGCTACGTCGCTTTCAACTGGCAGGATCGCAAGCGCGCCGCCCACGCGCTTTTCTTCCTCGTCTTCTCGACCATTCTCCTCATCGCCAATGCGCGCTGGCGTCGCTTCGCCGAATACTGGCCGCCCTTCGCCATCCTCTTCGCGGCCTTCTCGCTCCAACTCGTATTCGCGCGCGCCCGCACCGCCTACGGCGCTTTGCCCGCCGACGTGATGGACGAACTGGAGCCTTATCTCGACCACGGGCAGCCACCCGCCGCCCCGGAAGGTGCATGGCCCGAGAGGCTGAAAACTTTCGCGGCTGCCATCGTCGCCGTGCTGTTGATGATCCCGATGATCGCCATGATCGCCTCCGAGACACGAGAGATCAGCGAGACCGCGCCGCACGGAAAGTACACGAAGGGCATCGAGTGGATGCGCACGCACATCCCTGCGGGGCAGGTCATCTTCAACACCGACTGGGACGATTTTCCCAGACTCTTTTACTACGACCCGACGCACGCTTACGTCTCCGGCCTCGACCCGACATATCTCTACGACCGGGATCAGAGCCTGTCGCGCCTCTACGAAGACATCACGCTCGGCCGCCACAAAGACCCCGGCCCCGTCATACGCGAACGCTTCGGCGCGCGCTATGTCTTCACCGACAACGAAGACGTGCATAACGATTTCTACGACGCCGCGATGGACAGCGGCTGGTTTGAAGAGGTTTACACGGACAACGACTGCACCGTCTTCTACATACGCGACCAGAAAGGCGCGCCCCCGCCCGTCGAACCCGGCGACGGAGACACGACCAGTCCGGACGATGCGGCCGATGAAGAAGACGCGGGCGACGCCGCCGGCGAGACTTGATGCGGAAGACCGCGCCCCGGATGAAACTGCGGCCGAGCGACGGCAAATTGGTTGGGCTGGAATTTTATGCGAGACGAGTTGAAAGTTAAGAGGCTTGAATCCGTGGGCGTCGGGATTTCAAAATGCGCGGCCGTCCTCGTGCTCCTATCGCTGGCCGTCGTGTCGGGCGGCTGCAATCGTTCCGGCTCGCCGCAGGAGGGCGTGGCGCGGAACAAGCCACCGGCCTTCGAGAGAGACCTGGCCTCCGTGCAGCGCAACAACTTCCAGAAAGTTTACGTTATCTCGCGCCCCGACGGCGGCGCGCTCGACGGCGACGACAAAGCCTACCTCAAAACGAACATGCCCATCGAGACCACCATGCGCATCCTCACGGACGAAGACCGCCGCCTGATCGTCGGCACGAACTTCGATCTCAAACCCGAACACTTCGAGGCCCTCAACAGACGCTTCCGCGTCGAAGACTACACGGGAAGATGAGTTCAGGGGACGAGCACGAGCTTGCCGAACTGCGCGCGATCCTCCATCAATTCGTGCGCGCGGCGGGCTTCGGCGAGCGGCAGCGTCCGGTCAACGACGGCGCGAATCTGTCCGCGCTCGACGAACTTCATCGCATCGAGCAGTTCGGCCTTTGAACCCATGAACGAGCCGAGCAGGCTCAGGTGTCGGTAGAAGACCTGCCGTAGATCGGTGCGCGCATCGTAGCCGCTCGTTGCGCCGCAGGTGACGACGCGCCCGTCGCGCGCGAGAGCGCCTATCGAACCCGGCCACGTCTCCGCGCCCGTGTGCTCGAAGACGACCTCGACGCCCTTCTTGTTCGTCAAACGCCGCACCTCTTTCGGCCAATCGGCGCGCGTGTAGTTGATCACGTCATCCGCGCCGAGGGCGCGCGCCTTCTCAAGTTTCTCGTCCGACCCGGCGGTCGCGATCACACGCGCGCCCCTCAGTTTCGCGATCTGGATGCCGATTGAGCCGACGCCGCTTCCGGCCGCGTGAATCAACACGTCCTCGCCCGGCTGCACCCCGGCGCGCGTCACGAGCATGTGCCACGCCGTCACGGTCACGAGCGGCAAGGCGGCCGCCTCCTCCCAACTCAACCCGGCGGGCTTCGGGATCACGTTCACGGCGGGCGCGGCGACCAACTGCGCGTAACCGCCGTCGCGCCTATAGCCGAGCATGTCGTAACTCGCGCATAAATTGTCGCGCCCCCGCAGGCAATGCGCGCAATGCCCGCACGAGACGCCCGGCTGCAACAACACCTCGTCGCCCGGTTTGACCCAATCAACCACCTCGCCCGCCTCGCGCACGACGCCCGCGATGTCGTTTCCCAAAATGTGCGGCAGCGGAATCTCGATCCCCGGCAGCCCTTTGCGCGCCCACACGTCCAGATGATTCAACGCGCACGCGCGCACCTCGACCAGCACCTCGTTAGCGCGGATGCGCGGCTCGTCCACCTCCGCGTATTCCAGCACTTCCGCGCCGCCGTGTCGCCTGAAGATCGTCGCTTTCATCTGAGATGTCCTTTGTCAGTTGTCCGTGGTCAGTTGTTCGGGGTAAACACAAAAGCACGAAGCCTTAACGACTTCGTGCCTGCGTAAGTTTCGCGCCCGGTCTTTTTTTCTCTCACCCCGCGACGACTGCTTCCGTGTCGGGCGTCTCCGTCTGAGCCGTGCCTTCCACCTGCTGCCGCGCGTGGTACGAGGAGCGCGTGAGCGGGCTTGATTCGACGTGATGGAATCCGAGCGTCATGCCGATCTCGCGCCAGCGCGCAAACTCTTCGGGCGTGACGTAGCGTTCCACCGGCAGACGACGCGCGTGCGGTTGCAGGTATTGGCCGATGGTCAAAATGTCGCACGAAACCGAGCGCAAATCGCGCATCAACTCGACCACTTCGTCAAACGTCTCGCCCAGACCCACCATGATGCCGCTCTTGGTGAGCATCCCGCGCCTTTCCTCGTCGCGTCGGCGGGCGGCGCGCTCAAGGAGCGTCAACGTCTGCTGGTATTTCGCGTCGGGGCGGACGCGGCGGTAGAGTCGCGCGATGGTCTCCGTGTTGTGGTTGAGCACGTCGGGGCGCGCGTCGAGCACGGTCGTGAGCGCGGCCTCGTCGCCGTTGAAGTCGGGGATGAGAACTTCGATTTTGCACTCCGGGTTCGCGGCGCGCACTTCGCGGATGGTCTCCGCCCAGTGGCCTGCGCCGCCGTCGGGCAAATCGTCGCGGTTGACGGAGGTGATGACGGCGTAGGCGAGGTCTAGATGGCGCACGGCTTCGGCGACGTGGCGCGGCTCATCAAGGTCTAACGCGCCGGGCTGCCCTTTGCCGACGGCGCAGAAGCCGCAATGGCGCGTGCAGATGTCGCCACCGAGCATGAAGGTGGCCGTGCGATCAGACCAGCACTCGAAGATGTTCGGGCAGCGCGCCTCCTGGCAGACCGTGTGCAGGTTCAAGCCCTCGATCAGGTTGAAGACGTGGTTCTGATTCGTCGGGTCGCCGATGCGAATCTTCAACCAGTCGGGCTTACGACCCGTCGGGCGTCCCGCAGCGGGCGGCGGATTATTGCTGATGACTTTTAACTCGCGGCTCAATTAAATTCGCTCCACAAAGATTTTCGACTTGCGGCTATTTTAACATCTGCCGGAGTCGCCTGTCGCTCGCTCGGCTCACCTCTGTATCCCGAGGCGGCCGAAGATCAGGCCGATGACGAGCAAGCCCACCACCGTCAGCGCGAGCGCGATCAACCAGAACCGCACGACGTTGCGCACGGGCGCATCTTTCTCGACTCGCAGAGGCTCTTTGAGCGGATTATTTTTGTCCATGATCTTCCCCCGGTTCGTACTTAAAACTTTTTCGCCGACTCATTACTACTGCACGAGGCGAGCCAGTGCGTCGGCGTCCACGTTGCCGCCGGAGATTACAACCCCGATGCGTCGAATGTTTGCCGGAAGTTTATTGAAAAGCGCGGCAGCGACGCCAAGCGCGCCCGTCGGTTCGACGAGTATCTTCAGACGAAACAGCAGAAACTTTAAAGCCTCGACGAGTTCCGCGTCCGAGACCGTCAACACGTCCTCCGCGTTTCTTTGCACGAAGGGAAACGTGAGCGCGCCCGGCGACTGCACGCGCGCGCCGTCGGCGATGGTGGGCGGCGGGGGGATATGGACGCGCTCGCCCGTCAGAAACGACTGCCGCGTGTCGTCGCCCGTCTCCGGCTCGACCGCGAAGCAGCGTATCCGGGAGTTGAGATTCTTCGCCGCCGTGCTCGCCCCCGCGAACAGGCCGCCGCCGCCGCAGGGCATTACTATCGCTTCGAGGTCTGCGACTTCTTCGAGCAGTTCGAGCGCGCACGTTCCCTGCCCGGCCATGACGTGATAATCATCATAGGGCGGGACGAGCACTAAGCCGGTGCGTTCGGCCACGTCGCGCGCCACCTGTTCGCGGTCGTCGCGATGGCGGTCGTAGAAAATGACTTCCGCGCCGTACTCGCGCGTCGCCGCCACCTTCGCGCGCGGCGCGTCTTCCGGCATCACGATGACGGCGCGCGCGCCCGCATCCCGCGCCGCGAGCGCGACGGCCTGCGCGTGGTTGCCGGATGAGAAGGCCGCGACGCCGCGCGCGCGCTCTCCGGCGTCGAGTGCGAGAATCTTGTTCGTCGCCCCGCGCATTTTGAAAGACCCGGCGCGTTGAAAATTTTCGCACTTGAACCAGACCTCGCGCCCCGCCGCCCCGTTAAAGGCGCGTGAAGACATGACCGGCGTGCGATGAACGTGCGGCGCGACAGCAGCGCGCGCCTCGCGTATGAGTTCAGGCGTTAACATATTCGTCTTCAAGCGTCATCTCGAAAACTTCCGCGAAGCGCGCGATGATGCGGTCTTCCACTTCCGCCAAGGGCAACTCGCGGCCGAGCAGTTCGTGCATCGAGGTGACGGGTTCGCCCTCGCAGGCGATGATGAGATCGAAGAAACTGAGGTCGGTGTTGATGTTTAAGGCGAAGCCGTGGGTCGTGACCCAGCGCGAGATGTGGACGCCGATGGCGGCGACCTTGCCGCGCGCCGTGTGGACGCCCGTCAGACCTTTAATCCTGAAGCCCTCGACATGAAAATCCGCGAGCGCGCGGATCAAAGCCTCTTCGAGTTCACGCACGTAACGGTGAACGTCCTCGCGTTCGGGACTCAGGTTTATGACCGGGTAGCCGACGAGTTGCCCCAGCCCGTGATAAGTCGCCTTGCCGCCCCGGTTCGTCTCGAAGAGAGCGACGCCGCGCGCCTCCAGAGTTTCCGGCGTGACGAGGACGGCGGCGGAGTCGGCGCGACGGCCGAGCGTCAGGACGTGCGGGTGTTCGACGAGCAGGAGCGTGTCCGCGCCCGCGCCCGATTTGCGCGCCGCCTCGATCTCTTTCTGGATACGGTCGGCCGCGCCGTATTCCATCCGCCCGAGGCGGCGAACCTGTAACGTTCTTTTCGGCATCGCAAAGAATGTGCGTCGTGATATTTCGCGCTTCGTTATCTCGTGTTCATTGTACCAGCGCGCCCGCGCGGACGCCGAATCACGCGCCCGAATTCGTGCCCGCCGCTTGACGCCGCGACAGCGCGAGGCATAGTTTGTCGTTAACACGCTTTTGCGAAGGAGGAACGATTTTGAGACTTGTCCAAGCCCTGAGCCTTGCCTGCCTGTTGTTGCTGCTGACGGCCGCCGATTCTCCGGCGCAGCGCCAGCGTCGGACGACCCCGGCGAGGCGACCCGCCGCCAGAACGCCCGCCCGAACGCCGGCGACGGCCAGCACCACCACGGTCAACGAGGCGCGCATACGCCTCTCCGACGAGTTGAAGACGCTGACGCGCTTTCTCTATCTCTACGGCCGCACGTCTGTCACCATGGAGTCGAACGAGAAGCAGGCGGGCGAGGGCGGGCGAGTGTCGCCCGAGGCGCAGGCCATCATCAACCGCAGCCGCACGACCGTGCTGGGGAGTCTGGGAAACATCCGCGACCGGCTCGACAAACTCGAACTCTACTTCCGCACCACGCCCGGACTCGAACAACCCTACAGGCGTCTGAGCGGCGTCGCCGCCACGGCCGCCTCGGCTGAACAGCGCGCCAACGCCGGCCAACTCGACGCCGCCGGACGCTCCCTCATAGAGGTCGCCAACCAACTTGCAGACGTGCTTTTGGAAATGTGAGTTTAGTGAATAGTGAATAGTAAATGGTGAATGGGAAAACCTGCTTTTCTCCATTCACCATTTACCATTTACTATTCACTATTCACCGTTCTTCACTTCTTGACGTAGTAGCCGCTGCGCGCACGGACGCGTGCATTGGCGCGGGCGGGTGCGCGCACGTTGATGCCGAGGAATTTGCCGTTCGGGGCGTCGCTGGTTGAATAGTATTGGAGCAGGTACTGTGCGCGGAGTTCGGCGGCAATGCGGCGAAAGATTTCGTCGAGTTCTTCGAGTCGTTCGGGCGCGAAGGACGTGCCGCCGGTCGTTGAGGCGAGTTGCTGCATGCCCTCCTGCGCGCGCTTGCCGCGTGCGTTGAACTGTAGCCCGCCGCCGCTCGGGTTGATGGAATAAAACACGGCGTCGGCGCGTTGCACTTCGCGCTGCACTTCGAGGAGAGCCTTGCGGTGCGTCGCCTGCTGGCGCGCGTTCGCGCCCGCGGGCAACTTCTGGCCGCGATTCAGAGCGCGCGCGTCTTCCACTTCGCCCGCCTTCACACGCTCGCTGAAATTGTCGTCGCCGTCGGAGATGACGACGATGACGCGGCGATGCCGGCCGGGGGCGTTCTGCGCGAGGTAGCGCGCCGCCATGATGGTCGAATCGTAGAAGGCGGTCGGCGTTGATTTGGTCGGCGCGGGAATTTGCATCAGCTTGGCCGAGGCGACCTCGGCCGAGGCGAGTTGCTGTTCGAGTCGCGGCTTGCCTTCGATGGCAAAGACGGCGGCGCGGTCAACCGGCTTCAAGACCTGTTTGAGGAAGCGCGCGGCGGCCTCCTGCTCGAAGGCGAAACGCTCGCCGATGCTGCTCGACACGTCGAAGAGGATGGCGATGTCGAGCGGCACCTGCTCTGCGTCGCCGACGTGCGCGATCTCCTGCGCGCGTCCCTCTTCTTCGAGGCGGAAATCGGTCGCCTTCAACCCCTGCACAGGCTCGCCCCGCTCGTCCGTCACCGACACGGGCACGACGACCAGATTTGAAGTGACGCGCACGATCTCGTCGTCTTCGACGATAGCCTCGTCGCCTGCTTTCCCCGCGTCGCCTACGTTGGCGGGTTTGGGCGTCTGCGCGGGAACGGGCGTCGCTTGCGGCGTCGGCTGTTGCGCCGGGAGTTGCGGGACGCGGGTAGGTTGCTGCCCGCTCGCGGTCGTCACGAGGGACGGGACGGCGAGCGTCCATCCGAGAATGAACGCCGTCAGCAACGCGAGAGCGCGCGGTTTGTCGTAAACTTTTCTCATCGAAACACCCTTCAACCAAAGACCGGGAGGGGATAAAGGGCAAAGGGTAAAGGAGGAAGAAGAAGCCCGCTCCGGTCTTCCCTTATCCTTTACCCCTTCCCCCTTTCCCGACTCCACCGGGTTGCGTTATCCCGAGTCTACTCCTGCGGCGTCGCCTGGTCTGGCTTCGCCGTGCTCATGTTCGGCGCAGCCTGCATGAGGCCACGGTTGACGAGCACGCTGACTTCCACGCGACGATTCTGCTGGCGACCCTCGCGCGTCGCGTTATCGGCGACCGCCTGCGTCTCGCCATAGCCGAACGGCGTCACGATGCGGCGCAGAGGAATGTTGTGCGTGTAGGCCAGGTATTGCACGACGGCGTCGGCGCGACGCTGGCTGAGCATGCGGTTCTTCGATTCCGCGCCGTCGGCGCTGGCGAAGCCGCGCACTTCCAGCACGTAGCCGCGCGCTTTCAGTGCCTGCTGCGCGATCTGGTCGAGCGTCGTCTTGGCTTCGGGCGAGAGCACGGCGCTGCCGACGCGGAAGTTGACGTTGACGGTCTGCTGCGCCACGTAATCGTCGAGCGCGCTGATGCGTTCGTTGGTCATGTTGACGCCGGAGACGGCGGCGTCCGCCGTTTCCTGTGCCGCCTTCGCGCCGCCGCCCGCCGCGTTCGCGACCGCAGCCAACTCATCCAACTGGCCGGAGAGGCGCGCCGAATTCTGTTCGACCTGACCGACGCGATTCTCGACCGGGTCAACACGCGCCTGAATTGACTGTGCCACTCTCAAGTCCGTGCTCCCGAAGCGGACTTTCTCCGCGACGAGGAAACCGGAGGCGTCGCCGCGTCCTTCGACTTCGAGGTTGAGGCCGCGCAGGATGTTCGACGCGCCGTAGGTCGAACCGCCGCCGAAGAAGCCGCCCTTCGACTTGACGCTCGTGCGGTCGCTCAGGCGAACCGTGGTGTTGACGCCGTTGAGGTCCTGCACGACGAAAGTGTTGGCGTCAATGTCGCGGCTGGTGACGACGCCTTTGACGGTCATCTTCTGGCCGCTGGCGACCGTGCGCGAGTTGGCGGCGGTGCTGCCGCCCGTCTGGGTCGTCTGGGTCGTTTGTGCGAAGGCGGCCGAGGCCAACGCCAGAACGATGGTGAGGGCGACGCTTGACACCCGGAATCTATTCGACTTGTTCACGCTCATTGTTTTTCTCTCTCCTGCTTATCTGAGTTATAAAATTTAAGCCCGTTGTGGCTGCTTCTCATCAAGATCACGATTCGCGTATCGAGGGAGACTTTCGGATTGCCCGACAAAGAAAAGGCGTCGCAGCCACAAGCTGCGGCGCACCGGACGCTTGATGTCGGGCGCGCCCACGAACCGTTTTAGACCAAACCCACGCGAGGTCTTGATTTTGGTTTCCTGAATCGCCTGCGATTCTCGTCAAACGCGTTTGGGGAGTCAAGGGCGTAGATGAGAAAAAGGCTCGTTTGCGTTGCGCCGTATGAATTTAGAATTTGATCGCCATGCCATTGCAACAAAGCGAGCGCGAAAGGGCAAAGAGTGAGGGGCAAAGGGAAAGGGGAAGAACCAAAGCGCTCGCGCCCGATTCTTCCCCTTTCCCTTTACCCCTTACTTTTTGACCCGACGTTTTAAACCGTGAACTGCCCGGCTTCGAGCAACTCTTTGACGTAGGCGAGGAAGCGTTCGGCGTCCGCGCCGTCAATGATGCGGTGGTCGAAGGAGAGCGCGAAGTAGGCCATGTGGCGGATGGCGATGAAGTCGTCGCCTTCGGGCGTGGTCAGAACCTTCGCGCGTTTTTCAATCGCGCCGATGCCGAGGATGGCGACCTGCGGCTGGTTGATGATGGGCGTGCCGAAGAGTCCGCCGAAGACGCCGGGGTTCGTGATGGTGAACGTGCCGCCCGCCACTTCGTCGGGCTTGAGTTGCTTGTTGCGCGCGCGGTCGGCGAGGTCGTTGGCGGCGCGGGC
>DATHAZ010000041.1:0-15850 GCA_035296445.1 Pyrinomonadaceae bacterium
GAAGCGACGCGCGCATTCTTGCGCGAGTTGCCTCGGGGGTCGCGCGTGATGGTCGGTTATTTGACGAGCGGGTCGTTACAGGTGCGGCAGAAGTTCACGGAGGATTTGGAACAGGCCGGACGCGCTTTGCGCGCCCCCGTCGGCCATGCTTCGGCTGCGCCCTACAACCCTTACGTTGAAGTCCTGGAAGCGCTGCGCCACTTCGAGGCGGACGGGAACAATCGCAACGCCGTGCTGCTCATCTCGGACGGTCTGGACGTGTCGCGCGGCTTCGACTTCTCTTCGCTCAACAGCGTGGACATGGAACGCGCCGCGCGCGAGGCGAAGCGCCGCAACGTCGCCATCTACTCTTTCTACGCGCCCTCCGTCGGCCTGACCAGCTTCAACCGTCAGGCCATCGCCTACGGTCAGGGCGCGCTCAATCGCCTCTCGAAAGAGACTGGCGGACGCGCCTTCTATCAAGGCACGAGCTTCGTCACCTTCAACGCCTACTTCGACCGTTTGAGCCGCACGCTGAACGAGCAGGCGGAGATCGGTTACTAAGTTTTCAACCACGCGCACGACGCGTCAACGGACGCTTGCCCGCGCGACGGACGAGAAGTTTTCAGACGCCGACACAAAGCACGTGCTTTGTGTCGGCGTCTCTTTATTTTGCCCCTCAACTTTCCTGCCGATTCGCCTCTCGACGCCGTTGAAAAAATTTTGCCGCGCGCCGCCGACAGGTGTTAAAGTTAGCCCACTTTAGCGCCCCTCGAAAGCACTCGTCCGGCGGGCGGCGCGCCTCAAGTGGCAGACCATGAAGACTAACAGTGGCCGCGAATACTGCCTGATCGTCGAAGGCCCGTACCTGAACGAGTCCGAGGCCGAGCACGCGCTGCGCGATCCGTTTCTGGAAGATTGGGTCGAACAGACGGGCAGATTTCGCATACACAATCTGAAGGAGATCGAGGTTGTGCCCGGCGTCTCCCTCGGCATGCTCGGCGTGTGCCTGTTGGAAGAGGAGTTGTTCGAGATCGCGAGCCTCGACCCCGAACACCCGCTCACGGAGCACAAGGCGAAGGGCGTGGCCGAAGCCGTCAAGCGTCACGGCATGTTTGACGAGATCAGCGTCGAGCCGCGCGACGAAATCGGCGCAAACGAACTCGAAGGCGCAGGCGAAGAGCCTTCCCCCGATTCGTAAATTCAGCCTTCAAATAACTCCGCGGCACCGCTTCGTCGGGGCGGCTCGCGGCGACGCTTTTTTTTGTGTTGTTAGAAACTGATAGTCACGCTTCGTGAACTGATTTTCGCGCGAAACGGTGCTACACTTAGTTGTCCGATCAAACAATGAACAGTTTTCTTAGCGGGCGCGTACGCGTAGTCGCGGGCGACATCACGCGGCAAGAGACCGATGCGATAGTCAACGCCGCCAACTCGACGCTGCTCGGCGGCGCGGGCGTGGACGGCGCGATTCATCGCACGGGCGGCGCTGCCATTCTCGAAGCGTGCCGCGAGATTCGCCGCACGCGATACCCCGAAGGTTTGCCGACGGGCGAGGCCGTCATCACGACCGCGGGGCTGCTTCCGGCGCGCTACGTGATTCACACGGTCGGCCCCATCTGGGGACAGCACGCGGGGCGCGAGGCCGAACTGCTCGCCGCCTGTTATCGCAACTCGCTCGCGCTGGCCGTCGAACACGGGCTAGCTTCGATAGCTTTTCCGGCCATCTCTACCGGAGCTTACGGCTACCCCTTGGATCGCGCGGCGCAGGTTTCGTCGCAGGTGATTCGAGATTTTTTGTCGGGTGCGGACGGCGTCGAGGCGGGCGGGCGCGGCACGCTCGAAGAAGTGCGCCTCGTCTTTTTTTCGGGGTCGAGCGCGGAGACGTTTTTACGTCATCATAAATTTGAATAATAGTCAGTTGTCCGTAGTCCGTTGTCAGTTGTTATTTTGTGATTCATGCGTTAGTCACTAAAGAGTCAACCGACAACTGACGACTGACGACTGACGACTGACATCTTTTTGAGGGAATCGAACAAGTGGAATACAAGTTGGGGCGTGCGCTGCCCGAGACGTTAAGCGCGCTGGAGAAGTTGTCCGGAAACTACTGGTGGAGTTGGGCGGCGGACGGCGCGGCGGTGTTCCGCGATCTCGATCCGCAGGTGTGGGAAGATTGTGAGTTGAACCCGCGCTGCCTGCTCCTGGATGTCTCCGAGTATCGACTGATGCAGATGGCGACCGATCCCGTCTACGTCGAGCGCGTGCGTGCGCTCGCGGAGAAGTTCGCGCGCTACATGAATCCGCAGACGCGCACGTGGGCGAGCGAGCAAGCGCAAGGGCTGACGCACGAAAACCCCGTCGCCTACTTCTGCGCCGAGTTCGGCGTCCACACGTCTCTGCCGCTCTACTCCGGCGGCCTCGGCATGCTCGCGGGCGATCATCTGAAATCCGCGAGCGACCTCGGCCTGCCGCTCGTCGCCGTCGGCCTGCTCTATCATCAAGGCTACTTCCGCCAACGCCTGCGGCGCGATGGCTGGCAGGAAGAGCACTACGGCACGATCAATCCGGCGAAACTACCCATCCAACTTCTGAACGACCCGGCGACGGGCGAGCCTCTCCGCGTCGAACTGGAGATACGCGGGCGGCTCGTGCGCTTTCAGGCGTGGCAGGTCGAAGTCGGGCGCGTCAAGTTGTACCTGCTCGACTCGAACCTCGAAGAGAACGATCACATTGATCGTCTCATCACGGGACATCTCTACGGCGGCGACCGCGAGACGCGCTGCGTGCAGGAGATGGTCTTGGGGATCGCGGGCGTGCGCCTGCTCCGCAAACTCAAGATCGAGCCGCACGTCTTTCATCTCAACGAAGGCCACTCCGCGTTTCTCACGCTCGAACTCACGCGCGAACTCGTGGCGCGAGGGGCGACTTTCGACGCGGCGGCGGGCGACGTGCGCCGTCGTTGCGTGTTCACGACGCACACGCCGGTCGCCGCCGGGCACGACGAATTTTTGCCCGAACTCGTCGAATATTGTTTCGGGCGCGGCTACACGGAATCCCTGACGCTCTCGCACGAACAATTTCTCGATCTCGGTCGCGTCGAAGCGGGTAACGAAAAGGAGTTGTTCGGTCTCACGCCGCTCGCCTTGAAGATGTGCCGCTCGACGAACGGCGTGAGCCGACAGCACGGCGAAGTCTCGCGCGCACTGTGGCAGAAGTTGTATCCGGAACTCGGCGTCCCGGAAGTGCCGATCACTTATGTCACGAACGGCGTCCACGCGCCGACGTGGGTGTCGCCGCTCTTGCGCCGCCTCTACGAGAAACACGGCGCGGAGGACTGGGATGAAAACCAGTGCGACGCGAGCTTCTGGCAGCGCAGCGTTGCGAACATGCCCGACGAGGAGTTGTGGCGTGTTCACGGTTTGATGAAGCAGAAGCTCATCGCCTTCATACGCGAGCGTCAATACTTCGCGCGACTCCAACGCGGCGAGGGCATGGAGTTCGTCGAAGCCGCGCGCCGGACGTTCAACCCCGAAGCGTTGACCATCGGTTTCGCGCGTAGGGTTGCGGCTTACAAGCGTTGGAGTCTGATCCTGACCGACCCCGACCGCCTCTTGAAGTTGATCAACGATGCGGAGCGACCCGTGCAGTTCGTCTTCGCGGGCAAGGCGCACCCACAGGATCAGGGTGCGAAGCAAATCCTGCAACAACTCGCGCTCTGGAAACTCGACCCGCAGATCATCAACCGCACGGTCTTTCTGCAAGACTACGATCAGGAGATCGCGCGCAAACTCGTGCAGGGAGTTGACGTGTGGCTGAACGTGCCGCGCCGCCCCCTTGAAGCGTCTGGCACGAGCGGCGAGAAGGTGGCGATGAACGGCGGGCTGAACTTCTCCATCCTCGACGGTTGGTGGCCGGAAGGCTACGACGGCACGAACGGCTGGGCTATCGGCGACATGCACGCCGAAGGCGAGAGCCACGAAGAGGACATGCGAGACGCCGCATCGCTCTACCAGTTGCTCGAAGAACAGGTTGTGCCCGCCTATTACGAGCGCGACGCGGACGGCATCCCGCGCCGCTGGGTCGGGATGATGAAGCGCGCCATCGAGACGCTCGTGCCCGCCTTCAACAGCGACCGCATGGTGCAGGAATACGCGCGCAGGATTTACACCGCCGCCGCCGAGAGCGAAACGCCGGAAGTTCTGCACGCCCCTGTCGGAGTGTGAAGCGAAAGGAGATCGGGCGAATGACTGAGGCGAATAGCACGAAGGACACGAAGACACAAACGGACGCGACCGACGGCGACGTTGGAGATTTAGAGACAGCCGGGGAGACGACCGCCGCCGAGATGATCGGCGGCGAACCGGACACCAGACCCGTCGGCGTCGGCACGATAGCCGACATCAAAATCTCCGGCGAACGCGAGTAAGAAAAAGGCGCTCACCACCGCAGGCAGGGAAGATGCGGACGGGCGCAGAGAAACAAGCATTCATGATCTCAAATTTGGGCGATAATATATTTAGCCTCACCCTGCCGCAGATATGACCAGTCCCGCTAAACCGGGAGCGGCTCTTGACACCTATTAGGCGTGTCAGGCCGAATCAATCGGCTCTTGCCGCTCTCTGACGTAGTTAGACCGAACGTGTCGGCTTTTCACGCTCTATAGCGGAGTTAGGCCGAATCATTCGGCCTAATGTGCGTTAGGCGTCGAACTCGGAGGTCGTAGTGACAGACAATCTATCACCCGCACCGATTGAGCGCTGGCGCCTCTGGCTATGCAGGCTCCTCATCCTCCCTATAGCCGCGATGTCGGGCGGGCTCCTCCTCGTTCTTTACCGGGCTGTGGTGACAGGTCATATAACCGCGGTCTCGAGAAGATGGGGGTCGTCAGACAGGGTCATTTACTTCGCAGACAGCCCCGTAGGGTTCTTGTTATATTTCCTGCTGATAGTCATATTTACTTGCGTCGTTATTCTTGTCACTGTTGTCGTGATCAGGATGGCTCTTAAGAAGTCTCGCCCTTACTGATCTATATTGACCCTGGCGAAACAGACGCCTAACAACGGCATGCACCCGACCCGATTCAGCGTGGATGTCATCCGCAAGAATTGAAAGTCTGTTTAGTTGCGTGCGGGCGGGTGATGCCGGGCGTTAGATTGCTTCGTGTAGGGTGAAATGAGAAAACCACTCTTATTGCTCGTCTTCTCGCTTCTCGCAGCAACGCCCTGCTTCTCTCAGGAGAAGGTTGTGGAGCGCATCCCTGTGCGTCAGCACCCTTACTACGCTCCCAGCGTGTTGCCTGCGTTAAAGGAGCTTGTAGCTCGATACGGCAAAGCTAAAAGGAATCATTTCTATGTGGGTAGAGTCGAAGTGCTGGAAGGCGGCTATCATTCGATGCTCGTTTATTGGAAAGAGAGCAACGCCTTAGTGCTATGGGAGCAAGGTAGAGGCTCTAACCGGCAGGGCAATCCTGACGCGAAGTATGATTTGGCGGATTCGAGGCGTTTTTGGCGGCTTGATAAAGACGTAGTGCCTACGCTGGATGATGTCGGCGGGAGTAGCTTCTTAATCACGAGGCAGGATGCTCGGAGGTGGGTTCGGGATTGTATTCGTCACGGAGAGAGGTTCGTGGTTAATCGTTGAGCGCAATCTAACAACGGCATGCAGCGGACGCGCGAACCAGCGAGTCGTTTATCCTCAACGTATAGTGCGCGCCGCTGATGCCTGGCGTTAGATGCTTACCTGTATGAAGCGTCCGAAGACATAGCTTGATAATGGATTGGTTAAGCGAAACATTATGAATCGAAAAGTTATTCTTGCATCAATTACCCTGCTTGTAATTGTTTCTCTAGCGTATGCTGGTTTTCAGCGGCAAAACAGACCCTCGCCGCTTAGTGCAAAGGAGACGAGAATGTTTCAAGGACTAAGAACTGTCATTTATCATGTGGATAATCTTGAGAAAGCCAAAGCGTGGTACACCGAGGCGTTAGGAATCTAGCCTTATTTTGACCAACCGTTTTATGTTGGCTTCAATGTTGGCGGCTTCGAGTTAGGGTTAGACCCGGATATGTCCGGTGTGTCAAAGGGTAATAATGCAGTCGCTTATTGGGGCGTGAAAGATGCCGCAGTATCATACAAGCGGATGCTTGAACTTGGCGCGAAGAGACATAGCGATGTGAAAGATGTTGGCGGTGGCATTCGCGTGGCAACGGTGGCAGACCCGTTTGGGAACATCTTTGGCATCATCGAAAACCCAAACTTCAAAGTTGGTGGTGAAGAATAAACCCGCATCTAACGCTGCGATTGCAGATGACTGCCCAATCGCTCCGCTCTTGTGCAGCATCTGAATCGCAGCGTTAGGCCGCTATGTTGATAAGTGTTCGGGCTGAAGTTTAGGAGTGAGTATGGAGGTCTTGCTGCTGTGGCATGTCCACGCCTTCGATGACGGGGAAGAGGACGAAAAATTGATCGGGGTCTATTCCACGCGGGAAGAGGCTGAGGCGGCCATCAGCAGGCTGAAGGATCAGCCCGGCTTCGTAGATGTTCCGGAAGGTTTCGGCATATACCCTTACACCGTGGATAAAGATACAAATTGGACAGAGGGCTATGTCACCGTCACCAGAGACGAATAGTCCTGCCCCCAGCCGCGGCCTAACAATGGCATGCAGCGGACGCGCAATATAGCTGCTTTCTTAAACTCAATCTCTCGTGCGCGCCGCTGATGCCGGGCGTTAGACGCCTGACCGCACTTGTGAAATATCGCCTATGAAATTGACTAACCAAGCGCAAGATATTATGGTCGCCACATCCAACGGCTACCAGGGGTTACAAACAGCTAAATCTTTCACCAACCACGCACCCTTACTCTAACAATGAGAACAGGAGAGGAGACTAAGATCATGAATCAACCTACTCACAGGGAGATTATGACCGATTCACGTCGAGATTTCATTCGGCTTTCCGCCGCCAGTATCGCAGGCGGCCTCTGTGCTACCTCATTTACAGCCCTAGGCAAGGAAGTTCCCAATCCGGTTAGACAAGCATTGCTGATGGCTCAATCAAAAGGACAGATTCTGCTAAGTCGCGAACAACAAGCTGGCATAGAATTTCAGACATACAGTGCATCTTTCAAAGAGCTGTTTCTGGAAAGCGACTCCAAAAACTTGCGCATCTTTGCAAACGCTTTTATTGGGGCGATGACCAACTTTGGGCAGTGTGAACTATATGCTCGAAAGGCCGAGCGCGCGAAGAGCTTAAATGTCTTCCCAGAAGTGCAAAGAAACGGCCTGCAACAAAGTCAACGACAAAACGATAAGGGACTGGAATTGTTGGAACACGCCTTGGCAGCGTTCAGGTCCTTTAAACTTGAGAGTCAAGGAGAGCCGATTTCGGGCCGGAGACCTAACCTTACCCCTCTTACATCCTTCCGGGGCGATTTGGTGAGTTTTATCGTTGACTTGGAAATCAAGGCTTCCGACGCAGAAGAAATCAATAAAGTACTTGCCGAGACCATAGAAATAGTTTCAGGGCGAGGGGAGGCAGGTATTTTGAATTACGTGGAAGGCAAATTAACTGAATTGGCGGTCGTCAGAAAGCGGCCAGACCGAGGAGCCGTCTCTAACATTCCTTACTGGAAGTTAGTAGGAATTGCAATCATGCTTGGTATCGTTGTTAGCATAGTGTGGAGGTGCATTGTTAAGGGAAAACAATGCAACATACTGCAACAGGCAGCTTACGCGGCTGGCTGGACAATAGGCGGTCTTTTAGTGTTGTTCTGCTAACTGTAACGCCTCGGTTCAGCGCCTTGATCCAACGGCGTCTAACAAAGGCATGCAGCAGACGCGCAATTAGCATGTCTCTCATGCGAGGCTTGTCGCTGGCGGAGGTTCGTGCGCGCCGCTGATGCCCAGCGTTAGATGCCTTGGTCGTGAAGAGTATGAGTGAATCGAAATTTGAGCGAACACCCTTAAACGCCGAAGGTGACTTCTACGTTATAAAGGATACATGCCTCGCCTGCACGAACCCTCATCACGAAGCGCCGGAGTTGATGGGGTTAGATGAGGCGACCGGGTGTTATTTTCGGCGGCAGCCGCAGACCCCTGAAGAGTTAGAGCACGCTATCGAAGCTGTCTGGGTATCCTGCGTTGAGGGACTTCGGTATGCCGGTAACGACCCGGAGATTCTTGCGCGGCTGCAAGCAAAGGGCTGTAAGTCTCTGAGTGATGTGCTTTCACCGGACGGCGGCATCTAACAACGGCATGCACCCGACCCGGGACACGAAAGATTTCAAATTCCATCAGAAGGGCCGGCGGGCGGGTGATGCCGGGCGTTTGATTTCTTCGTGTAGCGTATGACACAAGTCTTTATCTCAAGCTGCGATATTGAAGCGCCACATGCTTCTTCTCTGGTCGAGTGTCTGCGTGAAGCGGGTTTCCGCGTTACGCACTCACCTGGCAGCCCTTCAAGCGAACGGTGGCGTGATTGGTACGCGAGGAATTGCCGGGATGAGTTGGAGAAAGCCAGCATTTTTATCGCTGTAATTGATCCGGCGTGGGATAGTTCAACATGGATGGCGCACGAGGCCAATGAAGCGATGAAGCTGCTGGAGGCAGGTAGAATCCGAAAGATGTATTACTGGAATCCCGAGCAGGTACAGGTTAAAGCGGCAGGCATGGCTCCGTACCTGAAGGATCGCTTGCCTGACAATAAGGATGTTTTGATTTCGACGTTGAGAGAAATTGAGTAAGGAGTTGCTCGGCGCGCGGGGGCAATCTAACAAGGGGATGGAGGCGACCGGAATAAGCGTGTCTCTCATCGCGAGGCTGGCCTCTATTCGTGGTTGTCTCCCGTCGGCTCATCCCCGGCGTTAGCCGAGCATTTGAAACCGTTCATCGAGCGTAAATCACTATGCCAAAGACTATCAGGTAACTTTCCGTCGGGACGGCTGCGGTGGTGCTTATTTGCGCTGCTCCATGCACCCGACCGCGAAGAGGATAGCCTTCACCCACAAAGGATGAGCCGCCTACCTTATTGCCCAAATTTGAGATCGCCAATGTTTTACTCTGCCCCCGCGCGCTTCCTGCCTCTGCGTTGAGTGCTTTTGCTTAGAACCCAATCCAATCCGGCTATCAGTATTCGGATTCAATCAAACGAGGAACATCTTCACGCCCGCGACGACGAGCACGACGGCGAGCAGGCGGCGGATCGTCACATTCGCCAGACGGCGCGTGCCGAACTCCGAGCCGACGAGGCCGCCGACGATGGCCGCGAGCGCGAAGTAGGGGAGCGAGGGCGGAAGCATTTGCAGGTTGGTCAAGTTGCCGAGCAGCCCGGCGATTGAGTTGACGAGGATGAACGCGGCGGAGACGCCCGCCGTGCGCCGCGTGTCGGCCCAGCCCAACAGAAGCAGTAGGGGACTCAAAAAGATTCCGCCGCCGACGCCCGTCAACCCGGACAGCAATCCGATCAGGCCACCCAATAGCATTGACGGCGCGAGCGGCGCGTCGCGCGTCGCCGCCGCTTCGGCCTTCGCCCGCGTGTAGAGAAAGAGGCGGACGGCCGCGTAGAGCAGCGTGAGTCCGACGATCTGTCTGTAGATCGTCGTCGGCAGAGTGATCGCGCCGCCGACGAAGGCGAGCGGGATCGAGGCGACGGCGAAAGGCCAGAAGAGCGGCCAGTGGAAACAACCCGCGCGCCAAAAGCGAAAGGTGGCGATTGAAGCGACAAGGATGTTCAGGCAGAGCGCGGTCGGTTTCATCGTCGCGGGCGCGAGTCCGAAGAGAGCCATCGCGGCCAGATAGCCGGACGCCCCGGCGTGTCCCACCGAAGAATAGAGCGCGGCGGCGGCGAGAATGAGCAGCGAGAGGATGATAACGTCTGTCGTGTTCATCGGGGAGAAGACACAAGGGCGTGCGTGTGAAGACCGGAAGTTTAAGTGGCCGGCACGGGTTCGCCGGAGAGCTTGAGATGCGTGACGCGGTTCTTGCCGCCGTTTTTAACTTCGTACATCGCCTCGTCGGCCTGCTTGATCATGATGTCCACGGTGCGCGGCGGGGTCGTCCACGTCACCACACCGATGCTGAACGTGATCGGCCAGCCGTAATCGCGCATCGTGCGCATGATGCTTTCATGGACGCGCGCGACGACCACCTGCGCCGCCGCCTCGCCCGTCTCCGGCATCAGGATGACGAACTCGTCGCCGCCGAGTCGCGCCACCACGTCGATCTCACGGATGTTGTTTTTAATCGTCCGCGACACGCTCCTCAGCACCGTGTCGCCGATGCTGTGCCCGTAGTTGTCGTTGATCAACTTGAAGTCGTCCACGTCCATATAGGCGACGGTGAACGGATGACGATGCCTGCGCGCGCGGTTGATCTCATGCTGCGACGCCTCGAAGAACGAGCGGCGATTGATGACGCCCGTCAGGTCGTCCGTGCGCGCGAGTTCGCGCTGGTGGTTGTGCGAGCGGCGGAGCGCGGACACGAAATAGGTGACGAAGAGGAACGCCGCCAGTTGCGCGAGCACGTTGAAATAGAGGATGCCGGGTCGCCCGTCGAAGTGGCCGGTGGTGCGCTCGGTGATCATATAACCGGCCGCGCCGGCCAGCGAGACGTAGACGGCGGGGCGGCGGCCGACGTGCCAGGCGACGAGCGAAATGGGCAGCAGGTAGAAAATGTAGAACGCGATGTCCGGCCCGGTCAGGTAGTTGATCACGCTTTGCAGGACGACGAGGAGCAGACCGAGGATGATCAGGAATGATTTTGAACGCTGGCCGAGACGTTCCAGGATCGTCATAAAAAACAATTCTCCGAGCGGTCTGGGGGTAAACGCTGAGAGCACGTTTGTATAATGCGCCAGAGTTTAACCTTTTGCTTCGATGTACGCATCATGTTTTTGGTTTGTCGGAAAGTTCGCGCATGGCCGACGGCCGCGACCCGGATGATTCACGCGCGCGCGCGGCCGTGTTAGACTTTTGCACCTGATCAGTTGCCGCCCGGCGCGTCCGTCGGCGCGAGTGTTTCTCTAGAGTCGTTCACCCAAGCCCCTGCAATGAAAACCTGCCCACAATGCGAAACCAGTTACGAGAGCGCGACGACGTTCTGCCCGCGCGACGGCGAGGTGCTGGAAGACGCGGGCGCGGGCGAGGAGATGGTTGGCCGCGTGCTCGACGGGCAATACGAGATCGAGTCCTTTATCGCGCGCGGCGGCATGGGCACGCTCTACCGCGCGCGCCACATACTCTTAGGCGACCGCGTCGCGATCAAAACACTCAAGCCGGAGATGCGCAGCAACACCGAATGGCTGCGCCGCTTCCAACGCGAGGGGCGGGCGGCGCGCCGCTTCCGACATCCGAACGCCGTCACGGTTTACGACCTGCGCACGGGCGCGGACGGCCTCACCTACATGGTGATGGAATACGTCGAAGGCCACTCGCTCGACAAGGAGTTGAAGCGGCGCGGCCAACTGACACCGGCCGAGGCGTGGGAGATGCTCGAACCCATCGTCGGCGCGCTCGAAGCCGCGCACGAGCAGGGCGTCGTCCACCGCGATCTCAAACCTGAGAACGTGATGATCAACCGCACGCCGGCGGGCGAGTTGCAGGTGAAACTGCTCGACCTCGGCATCGCCAAGCTGCGCGACGTGGCGGAGACGCAGGTGGGCGACGGCGGCGCGCTCACGCTGGCCGGTCAAATTCTCGGCACGCCCTATTACATGTCGCCCGAACAGTGGGGCGAGCCGTCGCGCGACAAAAGCCCAGAGATAGACGGGCGCGCGGACATCTACAGCCTCGGCGTCATCTTCTACGAGTTGATCACGGGCGCGAAACCTTTCGGGGGTAACACGCTCGGCGAGTTGCGGCAGGGTCACGTCAGCCGCCGCGTGCCGCTTTTGCACAGGGTCGTCGCGGGCGTGCCGGAGGAGTTCGCGCAGGCGGTCGAACGCGCGATGGCGAAGGATCGCGCGGATCGTCCTGCGACGGCCGGCATCTTCGCGTTCGAGATGCGCGCCGCGCTCGGCCTCGCCGCGGGGGTTCATCCGACGCCGGACACGGGCAGGCTCGGCGCAGCCGTCGCGCCGCCCGACTTTGAATCGTCGCAGACGCTCATCCGTGAGAAGGTCGCGGCGTCGGCGACGGCCGCGCCGCGCAAGGGCATCGAGACCGCGCCGCAAGCAACGTCGTCACAAAGGACGGCGACGGCCGTCGAGGAACGACCCGGCGCGCGGACGCCGGATGCGACGCCGGGACAGACGCCGTTTGTGACCCAGGCGCACAGCGTTTCGCTGCCGGCGGCGCGTCGCGCGCCCCGCAGGTTGATCGTCGCGGGCGCGCTCGCGTTGTTGCTGGTCTGCATTACGGGCGCGGGCGGCTGGCTCGCGTGGAACGGTTGGCAGGCGCGGCGCGCGGCGGGCGATGTGGAGAGAGGTTTAGTGACGACGGGTGCGGCGTCGGCCGAGCCGCCCGCGCATTTCGAGTTGATGAATTACTGGATCGAGGCCTTCGACGACGATACGGGAGAAGGCGCGGGGCGACGCATCGCGGCGAAAGAGCTATCGTTGCCGTCGGGACAGCAGTTCAAGTTTCATTTCGTGACGCGCGAGCGCGGCTACCTCTACATCGTCGGCCCCGGCGTGGGCAATGCGCCGACGACTTTTCTGACCGCGCGCCCCGCCGGCATCATGAAGACGAATCTCGCGTCGGCGGGCGCGGATTTCACTTTCCCTTACGGCGAAGGGCAGGTGCTCGAACTCGACAAAAATCCCGCGACGGAAGAGTACGTCGTCATTTTTTCGCGGACGCCCCTGCTCACGCCCGCGTTTCTCGCCACCGACGCCGGCCACGTGCTGACGCCCGCCGAGTTGAAAGAGTTGGAAGATTTGCGGGCGCGATCTAAAACCGCACTACCCGTTGCGGACGTAAAAGATTCAGGCGCGCAGGGCGAGGCGGCCACGGTAATTGTCGCCGTGCAGTCGGCGGGCGCGCCGTCCGAGCCGGTTATCTTTGATATTCGTATCGAGCACCGTTAGTCGCTCATGAGCGGCGCGGCCTGTTGTTGTAGACGCGTCCTCGAATGAACAACCCACGCGCCTTTGCTATGACAGCGGAAGGAGTGATTCCCAACATGCGTTGCAAATTTTTCTCACCACTTCTCTCACCACTTCTCGTGGCCGCGCTCGTCTTTGTAGTTCCGGCCATCGCGCAGGAGGGACAAACACAACAGCCACCGCCGCAGGACGAAGAGATCACGACGCGCGGCGCGTTTCTCACGACGCGGCCGAAGGCGGCGAACAAGGATGGAGCTAAGGCGAGCGGCGGCGTGGGCGTGGCCGTGACGACGCCGGAGAAAACATCCGCCCCGGCGGTCGCGTCGAACAACCCGGCCGGGAACTCGAAAAAGAGCGTCGCGAAGCCGTCCGGCAAAGCGGTGGCGAAGAAGACCGAAGGCAGAAGTGCGCCGGTCTCTAAAAATGAGAGAGCGGTCGCGGGCTTAAAACCTTCCGGCGCTGCCGAAACAGGCGCGGGCGTGGAAGCAGTCGCCGCCGGGACGAAGCCGCGCCCGCTTGGTCTGGGCTATACGTTCTTCACGCTCGGCGACAACGGCCTCGCCGTCCGCACCGACCCGGCGCGCCAGTTCCGCACGGGCGAGGCCATACGCATCGCGCTCGAATCCAACACCGACGGCTATCTGTACATCTTCCACACCGAGAACGACGGCGAGCCTTCGATGATCTTCCCCGACACGCGTCTGAACGGCGGCGCGAATCTCGTCCGCGCGCACGTCCCTTACGAAATCCCTTCGAGCGAAGAGGCATCGGAAGCGATGCGCTGGTTCGTCTTCAAAGACCCGCCCGCCATCGAACGCCTCTACATAGTGCTCACGCGCCAGCCGCTCGCGGGCGTGCCGACGGGTGCAGCCCTCGCCAGCTATTGCTTCGAGGCGCAGAACGCTTGCCCGTGGAGACCGGCCTCGGCCGTGTGGACGGAGATCAAGGCGGCGCAGGAGCGCGAGCAGGTGGCCGTCAGTAAAGTTAAAGATCAGGGGCTTGCGCAAACTACCGACGAGCGCGTCGCGACCACGCGCGGCCTCGGGCTGGCGGCGGGCGCGCCGACGCCCTCCGTCATTCGCATGACCGCCTCGGCGAATTCCAGGATGCTCATCACGGCCATTGATTTGATTCATAAGTAAGCATGGAGATCACTATGAAACCCCGAAATCTTGTTTTGACGTTTCTGCTCGCCTCAACCGTCGTCGCTTCGCCGCTCTCGTTCATCTCTGCTTCCCCGGTCACGCGCGCTGCGACGCCCGCGACGCAGAGCGAACAGCCCGTCGCGGGCGTCGAAGCATTGCGGCAGGGGCGCAGGTTGTTGAAACAGGGCAGGGCGGATCAAGCTCTCCCTTTGCTCGAATCCGCGCTCAGGAGTTTCAACGCGTCGGGGTCTGTGCGCGGTCAGGCCGCGACGCACGACGCGCTCGGCGATCTCTATTCGCGGCAGGGGCAGCACCGCACCGCGCTCGTGAATTACCGGAAGGCGCACGAGTTGTTCCAGACGGCGGGCAATAAGCCGGGGTCAATCATCGCCAGTCGCGTCGTCGGCATCGGCGACGAAGACTTCAACGCCAACCTGATGCTCGCCAAGATCGGCGAAGCTCATTACCGCGCGGGCAACGTCGCGGAATCGGGCACGGCCTACGCGCAGATGCGCGTGACGAAGCCGGACACGGGCGCGCTCGGCGTGGCGAAGAAGGGCGGCGGCCTGTTCGGCAGCATCGGCGGACTCGGGCGCGGCATCGCACGCGGCGAGGTGAACGTCTCCACGGGCGTGAGTGCGGTCGGCACGATCAGCCAGGTGCAGCAGACCTTTGAACTCTACCGTCAGAGCATCCTCTACGCGACCTACGAACTCGGCCTCGGCCGCGTCAAATACTTCAACGACGAACTCGCCGCCGCGCGCAAACATTTCTCGAACGCGCTCGACTCGGCGAGCGGCAGCGTCCCGCTCATCGGCAAGATCGGGCAGATGCGCCGTTTCCGCGTCGCGGCCAGCACGAGCCTCGGCGACGTTTCTCTCCGGCAGGGCAACATCAAAGACGCGCTCAAGTTCTACACCGATGCGGCCAAAGGCGCGCAGGCCGATAAACGACTCGACCTCCAGTGGCCTGCACAGCGCGGCGTGGGCAAAGCGAACCTGACGCTGGCCGCGCAGGCCACGGACGCGGGGAAGCGCGCGAAGGCTTTGCAGGATGCCTTCGCGGCCTATCGCGCCGCGTTGCAGACCATCGAGACGATCCGTCAGGGATCACTGCGCGCCGACGAAGCCCGCACCACTTTTCTCGCCACCACGCGCGACGTGTTCGACGAGGCTTCGGGCGCACTCGCCGCAGCCGCGCTCGATGCGGCGGCGGACAAGAATGCCCCGCTCGCGGGCGACGCGCTCGCCCTTGCGGCCGAGTCTTTCCGCATCGTCGAGCAGGGGCGCGCCCGCTCGCTCCTCGACATGCTCAGCGAAACCGGCACGACCATCACCGCGGGCGTCCCCGCCGAACTCCTCCGGCGCAAACAGGAGAACCTCGAACGCCAGCAGGAGATCGCGCAGCAGATCACGGGCGTCAGCCTGACGGGCGAGCCGCCGAAGGAGGGCATCGAGAAACTGGAATAACAACTCGAAACGCTCTCCACCGAATACGACAGCCTCGAAAATCAGATCAGGACGGCCAGCCCGCGCTACGGCGCGCTCACCTCCGCGCAGCCCCTGACGCTCGCCGAGGTGCAGCAGAAGGTCTTGGACGCCGACACAGTGTTGCTCGAATACAGCCTCGGCCGCGAGCAGTCGTACCTGTGGGCGGTGACGACCACGAGCGTCTCCCTGCGCCAG
>DATHAZ010000042.1:0-41489 GCA_035296445.1 Pyrinomonadaceae bacterium
TTACCGCTTCCACAAAGATTTCGTCAACGGGACGTATCTCTCGCTCGAACCCGGGCGCGAGTTTTTCGAGAACAACTATCTCAAGCCGAACCGTCGTTTCATCCTCGGCACGCTCGCTTACCAGACGCCGCTCGCGCGCTGGACGTTTGAATTCTGGGAAGGCGATCTCATCCCGGCCGAACAGATCAAACTCGTGGGCGAGATGATCAACCGCACTTTCTTCGAGCCGGTCGCCTTCAAACCCAACTCCATCAAGCAGGATGAAGCCTCGGCCGGCATCGAAGGGCTCGCGCGCGTCTCCCAGAGCGAGATCGCGCGCGAGCAGGAATATCAACCGCTCAACCTGGCGCGCGGTCTGGGGCGCATCCACATCATCAGGAAGCTGGACGAACACGTCGAGATTGGCTTCAACGAAATTCTCGTGCTCGACGAAGTGCCGGTCACGCTGCCGCCCGTCGCCGGGATCATCACGAGCCGGCCTTCGACTCCGCTCTCGCACATCAACCTGCTCGCCAAGTCGTGGGGCGTGCCGAACGCCTACGTCAAGAACGCCGCGGAGTTGCTCAAGGAGTATGACGGCTGGTGGGTCACGTTCGAGACGAAGTCCGGCAACTACGAGATCAAGCGCGCGGACAACAACGCGCTCAGCGAATACCAGCGGCGTCTCAAGGAACGCAACGACATCATGACGCCGCGCTTCAACCTGGGCGAGCGGCGGCTGCTCGACCTGCGACAGCAGCGCGCCGGCATGGCCGACGCCTACGGCGCGAAGTCGGCCAATCTCGGCGAAGTGGTCAACGCGCGGCTGCGCGGCATCACCGTCCCGAACGGTTTCACGATCCCGATCTACTATTACGACGCGTTCGTCAAGGCGAACGGACTCGAACAAGTCATCTACGAGATAGTGGAGGAGCACAGGTTCGTCCACGACCCCGCCTACCGGCGCGAACGCCTGGCACAGATGCGCGCGCGCATCGAGGGGGCGAAGATGCAGGAGGAATTGCGTGCCGCGATCCTCAAGCGCGTGCGCGCAGAGTATCAGGGCAAGGGGTTGTTCGTGCGCAGTTCGACGAACGCGGAAGACCTGCCGAAGTTCAACGGGGCGGGTCTGTATTCGACCGTGCCGAACGTGCGCGACGAGGAGAAGTTGATCGAGGCGGTCAAAACCGTGTGGGCGTCGGTCTGGAATTTTGAAGCCTACGAGGCGCGCGAGCGCGCCGGGATCGATCACATGAAAGTCTACCCGGCGGTGCTCATCCAGGAGGGCATCAACGCCGACAGTGCGGGCGTCATGATCACGACCGACCCTTACGACGACACCAACCGCGACGGCATCTACATCAGCGCGAAGCGCGGACTCGGCATCAAGGTGGTCGAAGGCAGAAAGATCGCGGAGCAGATCATCTTTCGCCCGCGCTCGCAGGCCGTGCGGGTGCTGACGCGCTCGGACGAAGAGAGCCTGTTGACGTTCGACGGCGAGGGCGGCGTCAAAGAGATTCCGATCAGCGGCGAGCGCGCCGTCCTGACCGACGCGACGGTGCGCCGTCTCGCACGCGCCGCGGCGGCGATCAAGCGGGTCTTTCGCGGGCGCGAGCAGGACATCGAATGGGTCTTCTACGGGGGGCAGGTCTACATCGTGCAGTCGCGTCCATACATCGCGGGAAGCTGAAAGGATGGTGAATGGTAAATGGTAAATGGTGAATAGAAGAAGGCGGGTTTTTTCCATTCACCATTTACCATTCACCATTCACAGCTTTTATATGATGAATCACATGAGAGACTTTGCGGGCTGGTCGAGTTTGATGTGCGCGTTGTTGCTGCTGTGCGGCGCGTGCGGCAAGAGCGCGCCGACGGCGGCGAACGGGAACGGCGGGACGAATGCCGTTACGGCGGCGACGCCGGGTAACGCGAACGGCAATGCGGCGGGCAACGCCGGGGGCGGGCGTGAGTTGGACACGTCGAAACTGGACGCGGAAATCGCCGGGCTTGAACAGCAGGCGGAGAAGAACCCGGACGACGACACCACGCTCGGCGCGCTGGCCGATGCCTACGTCCGGCGCGGCCACGCGCTGCACGAAGCGCGCCGCCTGACCGACGCCCTGCACGATTATCAAAGCGCGCTCAGATACAGCCCCGATAACGAGGAAGCCAATTTACGCGTCGCGCAGATCACACAGGAGATCGGGGCCGAGCCGCACGCCGAAGACGGCAAGCCCGTAGCCGTCCCGGCCAGGCCGGGAGCGAACGAAAATTAATGCGGATTTCGGAATGCGGAATGCGGATTAAAAAACAAGAGACCTCTTTCCGATCCGCTTTGCTTGTCAATCCACATTCCGCAATCCGAAATCCGCAATCGGGTGGAGGTGTCTATGGCTGAGAGCGTTTTCGTTGAAGGCTTGCTGGCGGGGCGCGTCGCCTTTGTGACAGGCGGCGGGACGGGGATCACGGGCGGGGTGGCGCGCGCGCTCTCGGAGGCAGGAGCGCGCGTCGCGCTCGTGAGCCGTAAGTTGGAGCACCTCGAACCGGCGGCCGAGTTGATTCGCGCGGCGGGCGGCGAGGCGTTGGCCGTCGCGTGCGATGTGCGGGATGCGTCGGCGGTCGAGCGCGCCGTCGCGGCCACGGTCGAACGCTTCGGCGGGTTGGACATCGTGGTCAACGGCGCGGCGGGAAACTTTCTCTGCGCGGCGGAAGAACTCTCGCCGAACGGCTTCGGCACGGTCGTTGATATTGATCTGAAAGGCACGTTCAACGTCTGCCGCGCCGCGTTCACCGAATTGAAACGGCGCGGCGGCTCGATCCTGAACATCAGCGCGACGCTTCATTACATGGGGACGCCGTTCCAACTCCACGTCTCGGCGGCGAAGGCGGGCGTTGATGCGCTGACGCAGAATCTCGCGGTCGAATGGGGGCGTCACAATATACGCACGAACGCCATCGCGCCCGGCCCCATCGAAGACACGGAAGGCATGAAGCGTCTGCTGCCGCCCGCCCTCAAGGAGAAACTGCAAAGACGCATCCCCCTCGGCCGCTTCGGGCGGATCAGAGACATCGAGCAGACGGCGGTCTTCCTCTGCTCCGACGCCGCCTCTTTTATCAACGGCGCGATCATCGTCGTTGACGGCGGCCAGTGGCTCAATAACGGAATGACGAACGCGGAGAGATGAAGAAGAATTGATTCATCGGTTCATTTCTTCATTGAATCAATGAACCGATGAATCAATGAATCAATTCTTCTTCATCTCTCATCATTTTTTGCACATGCTTGAGCTACAGCCCGCGACATTCGAGGAGTTCGAGCGCGAGGCGGCGCGGGGCAACGTCGTGCCGGTGGTGCGCCGCGTGCTGGCGGATTTGCAGACGCCGGTGGGCGCGTTCCTGCGTCTGGCGAACGATGCGCCTTACGCGTTTCTGCTCGAATCGGTGGAGGGCGGCGAGCGCGTCGCGCGCTACTCATTTCTCGGCGTCGGGCCGGAGATGATCGTGCGCGGGCGCGGGGCTGACACCTGCGTCGAGCGTGACGGCCGGACGGAACGCTTGCGGGGCGTGCGCGCCACGGATTTTTTGCGCCACTATTTCTGCCGCCACAAGTTGGCGCGGCGCGATCATCTCGCCCCGTTCGCGGGCGGCGCGGTGGGGTATCTGGCTTATGACGCGGTGCGCTGGTTTGAGCCGTCGGTGGATGACGGCGGCGGCGCGGAGGTCGGGAGCGACCAGGCCGTACTGATGTTTTTTCGCACCGTGCTCGCTTTCGACCGCGTGCGGCAGCAGATCGAAATCAGTTCGGTCGTCTTCACCGAAGAGGCGTGCGAGAGCCGAGCGCGTTTGAGAGAATTGTATGAAGACGCCGTCGGCCGGACTGAATCCATCGAGCGTGAGTTGCTCGGCAGCGCGCCCGCACGCGAACCGGGGCGAGGGGCGACGAATGACGCGCCGCCGCAGTTCGCTTCCAACTGGGCGCGTGCGGATTTCGAGCGCGCGGTCGAGACGATCAAGGAGCACATCGCGGCGGGCGATTGTTATCAGGCCGTGCTGTCGCAGCGTTTCACGACCGAAGTGGCGGCATCGCCGCTCGAAATCTATCGCGCCCTGCGCGCGACGAACCCTTCGCCCTACATGTACTTCCTGCGGATTGACGGCGAATCAATCGTCGGCGCATCGCCCGAAATGCTCGTGCGTTGTCGCGGGGCGGAACTCGAATATCGTCCGATTGCGGGCACGCGCCCACGCGGCGCGAACGAATCGGAGGATGCGCGGCTCGGCGCGGAGTTGCGCGCGGACGAGAAGGAAGTGGCGGAGCACCTGATGCTCGTCGATCTCGGTCGCAACGATCTCGGCCGCGTCGCCGCGTTCGGCACGGTCGAAGTCAGAGAGTTGATGACGGTCGAACGCTACTCGCACGTGCAGCATCTGGTGACGAGTTTGTTCGCGCGCCTGAGAGACGACGCCGATTGCTTCGACGCGCTGGCCGCCTGTTTCCCGGCGGGAACCGTGACGGGTGCGCCCAAGGTGCGTGCGATGCAGATCATCGGCGCGCTCGAACCCGACCGACGCGGCCTCTACGCGGGCGCAGTGCTCTACCTCGACTACGCAGGCAATCTCGATTCCTGCATCGCCATTCGCACCGTCCGCATCCACGAGGGGCGCGCGGAAGTGCAGGCCGGGGCGGGCATTGTGGCCGACTCCGTGCCCGCGCGCGAGTACGAAGAGACCGTCAACAAGGCGCGTGCGATGCTGCGCGCCATCGAGATGGCCGAGCGCGGTTTGTGAGCGGGCGGAGCGAGCAAGGTGGCCGCGAGGAAAGCGCAATATGTTAAGGACGATCAGTTGATGAGTCGTAAAAATTTCTTAACACGAAAGATGCGCTGTGCGATTGCGCTCGCACTCGTGGCCGCGTGCGCCGGTTGTATGAGACAGCCGAGCGAGAAGGTTAGCCCGGAGACGGCGCGGCGCGAGTTGGCTCTGCGCGGCATCGAATTCAAAGAGGCCGACTTCGTCAGGCACGCGGGAGAGGGCGACCTGTGGGCGGTAAAACTCTTTCTCGCCGCCGGCATGAATCCGGATGTGCGCGGCGAGCGCGGCGACAGGCCGCTCACGTTGGCGATCATCAACTCGCAGAAGGGCGTCGCCAAACTGCTGCTCGAACGGGGCGCCGACCCGAACGTGCTCGACCGCGACGGGAAGACGCCTTTGATCCGTGCCGCGCAGGCGGGAGACAAAGAACTCGTGCGCGCCCTGCTCGACCGTCGCGCCGACGTGAACATGCGCGGCGCGGATAATTTCACGGCCTTCGCTTATGCTCTGCGCCACGCGGACACAGGCGTCGCCCGACTCCTGCTCGAACGCGGCGCGGATGTAAACGCGAAAGACGATTCGGGCGGGACGCCCCTCTCGTGGGCAGTCTTCTACGAGCGCGCGCCGCTGGTCGAGATGCTGCTGGCGAAGGGTGTTGACCCGAACACGGCCAACAAGGTGGGGGGCACGCCCTTGATGATCGCCGCCGCGAAGGGCAACAAGGAGATCATGAGCCTGCTGTTGAATGGCGGCGCGAAGACGAACCTGAAAGACAGGCAGGGACGCACGGCGCGGCAGTTCGCCCTCGACGGGTATCACACGGAAGTGGCGGAGTTGTTGAAATAGCTGTTAGCTATTAGCCGTTAGCTGTTAGCTTTCAGTACAAACGCGAGTTGTGAGATGTCACTAGTCGCCTTAGCAGTCAACTTGATCTTCCGAATAAATTGTTTAGCTAACGGCTAACAGCTAACAGCTTCCCATGATCTTCATCATAGACAACTACGATTCGTTCACTTACAACCTTGTGCAGTATCTCGGCGAGTTGGGCGCGCAGATGACCGTGCGTCGCAACGACGAGGTGACGTTGGAAGAGATCGAGCGTGAGTTTCGCCCCGGTAAGATTCTGATCTCGCCCGGCCCCGGCGAGCCGAAGGACGCGGGCATCACCTGCGCGGCCGTCGAGCATTTCGCGGGGCGCATTCCCGTCTTCGGCGTCTGCCTGGGGCATCAGGCCATCGGGGAAGTTTTCGGCGGCCGAGTGGTGCGCGCGCCGCTGCCGGTTCACGGTAAACCGGCCGAGATCGATCACGACGGGCGCACGATCTTCGCGGGGCTGCCCCCGAAGTTCAAGGCCGGACGCTATCATTCGCTCGTCGTCGAACGCTCGACGCTTCCCGCGTGTCTCGAAGTCTCCGCGACCACCGCCGACGGTTTGATCATGGGCTTGCGTCATCGTGAATTGAACGTCGAGGGCGTGCAGTTTCACCCCGAATCAATCCTGACGACGGAGGGAAAGCGCCTGCTCGCAAATTTTTTGAACGGGTAACAAGAAACATGCCTGACGACCGGCCATCCCGGCTTTTGCAAACGCCCGCGCGAAGGGACGACGACGCGCCCGGCGCGCCCTTGCGCGCCTTGTCGCTGCGTTTGATGCGCGGCGAGAATCTGAGCCGCGCCGAAGCCGCTTCGCTGCTCGACGCCCTGCTCGACGAGAGCGCGACGGACGCGCAGATCGCGGGCGCGCTCGTCGCGCTTGCTTTGAAGGGCGAAACATCCGAAGAGTTAACGGGGATGGCCGAAGCGATGCGCGCGCGCGCCGTGCGCATCACGACCGGCCACAAACGTTTCATAGATACCGCCGGGACGGGATCGAGCGCGGCGAAGACCTTCAATGTCTCAACCGCCGCCGCCTTCGTCATCGCGGGCGCGGGGCTGCCCGTGGCGAAGCACGGCAGTCGCGCCGCGACGAGTCGTTCCGGGAGCGCGGATGTGCTCACTGCGCTCGGCGTCGGCGTCGCCGCCGCGCCGGCCGTGTCGCAGAGATGCCTCGACGAAATCGGCATGTGCTTCATGTTCGCGCCCCTGTATCACGGCGCGACGGCGCGCGTCGCGGGTGTGCGCCGCGAACTCGGCGTCCACACGACTTTCAACCTGCTCGGCCCTCTGACGAACCCGGCGGGCGCGCCGCGACAGATCATCGGCGTCTGGCACGCCTCGCTCGTCGAGCCGCTCGCGCGCACGCTCGCCGCCCTCGGCACGGAATGCGCGTGGGTCGTCCACGGCCGCGATGGGCTGGACGAAATCACCATCAGCGACAAGACCTTCGTGGCCGAAGCGAAGCACGGCGAGGTAAGCACTTTCGAGATCACGCCGGATGATTTCGGGATCAGTAACGCGACTTTGGAAGAGTTGCGCGGCGGCGACGCGGAGATGAATGCGAGCATCATCCGCGGCGTCCTTGGCGGCGAAAGACGCGACGCGGCTCGCTCACTCGTCATCGTCAACGCGGCGGGCGCGCTCTATGTCGGCGGCAAGGCGCGTTCATTAATCGAGGCCGCCGCGCTCGCCGCGCATAGCATTGACAGCGGGGCTGCGCTCGACAAACTCAGGCAACTCGCGGAAGCGACCAACGCATGACAGGTACGCCGGATTTTCTCACCCGCATCATCGAGCGGAAGCGCGTGCGACTGGCGAAGGCGATGAGCCTGCGAACGCTCGCTGAGGTGCGCGAGGAAGCCGTGAGCGTGCGCGGCGAGTCGCGCGGGCACGCGCTGCGCGCCGCGCTCGAAGGCGAGACGGGCTTTAACGTCATCGCCGAGATCAAGCGCGCCTCGCCCTCGCTCGGCGACATCCGGCGCGACGCGACGCCCGCCGCCATCGCGCGCGAATACGAAGCCGGGGGCGCGGCGGCGATTTCCGTCCTGACCGAAGAGGATTATTTCAGTGGCTCGCTTGAAGATTTGCGCGAGGTGCGCGCCGCCACGTCGCTCCCGCTGCTGCGCAAGGATTTCATCTTTGACGAGTGGCAACTGTACGAAGCCGCAGCGGCGCGCGCCGACGCGCTGTTGCTCATCGTCGCCGCGCTCGACGATGCGACGCTCGGGCGTCTCCGTCGCATCACCGAAGATGAACTCGGGATGGATGCGCTGGTCGAAGTTCACACAAGCGCGGAGTTGCGGCGCGCAGCCCTCTGCGGAGCGACGACGATTGGCATCAACAATCGCAACCTGCACACGTTTGAAGTGTCGCTCGAAACTTCCGTCGAGTTGATGGAGCATGCGCCGCCGGACGCGCTCCTCGTCAGCGAAAGCGGCCTGCGCACGCACGCAGACTTACGCCGCCTCAAGTCGCTCGGCTATCGCGGCTTTCTCATCGGCGAGACCCTGATGCGCGCGGGCGACCCGGCCGAAGCCCTGCGATCATTGTCGGCCGGAGAGGGCGTTGACGAGTGAACGCGGAAGTTTGAAGAGTTGGCGCGGCGTGTTAATGAGTGAACGCGGATTTGAAAACGTGTGTTTCAAATTCAGTATTTGAAATTTCGCATTTGAGACGCCGTTTGAAATTTCAAAGTCGAGAGCCGGTGACGGGAAAGCGTGATGGTGAAAGTCAAAGTCTGCGGCATTACGAGTCAGGCGGATGCGCTGGAGGCGGTTGAGGCGGGGGCGGATGCGCTCGGCTTTAACTTTTACGCGGGCAGCCCGCGTTACATCGCGCCGGAAGAGGCGCGACGGATCATCGCGCGGTTGCCGCCTTCGGTGCTGTGCGTCGGCGTGTTCGTCAACGAGGATAATGCGGCTGATGTGTCGCGCACGGCGGAGCAGTCGGGAGTGTCGGCGGTGCAGTTGCACGGCGACGAGTCGCCCGAGTATTGCGCCGAACTCGGCGGCCATGAAGTTATCAAAGCCCTGCGCGTGGGGAAAGATTTCGCGCCGGAAGAGGCGGCGCGCTATCCCGCGCGGTCAGTTTTGCTCGACGCATATAACGCGCGCGCGCGTGGCGGCACGGGCGAGACATTCGACTGGACGCTGGCGCGGCTTACGCGCGAAGTGGTCGCACAGTTGTATCTCGCCGGGGGACTCACGCCGGAAAACGTCGGGGAGGCGATTGCCGTCGTCGCACCATACGCGGTTGACGTGTGCAGCGGCGTGGAACTCGCGCCCGGACGGAAAGACGCCGCGCGCGTGCGCGCTTTCGTCGCCGCGGTGCGCGCGTGCGAGAAAAAGCCTTGACGCACAGCCGTCCGTTTAAGGTATGCTGTCGGCGTATCGCTTGTAAGACACGCGCCGCTGCAAAGCATGATGCGTGACCTTAGTGACAGCCCCAAAACCTCCTGCTTGGTTGTTCAATAAAGAACTTGCCCTACAACGAAACTCATGAGCGCCGGAACCGCGCGAGAGACTAGCGAACAGGCCAACTCGCGCGAGCAGGGACGCGTCCTCGTCGTGACGGACGAGCCGCGCTGCGCCGCTTCGCTCGACGCGTTGACGCGCGCGGGTCTGTTGGTGGTCGGCGTCGCGAGCGGGGCGGCGGCCATCGTTGCTTTGCGCAAGTCGCGCCCGCACGTCGTCATCGCAGACACGAATCTCAAGGGCATTAGCGCGGACGAACTGACGCGCCACATCGTGCGCGAGCAGGAGGGCGTGCCGCTCATCCTCTTCGGCGACACGCAAGCCACCGCCGAACGCAGGCACACGACCATCACGGCGGGCGCATTCGACTATTTCCAACTGCCCGCCGAACTCTCGCTGCTCCTCGCGCGCACCGAACAACTCGTCAAACTCAAGCGCGAGATGGATCGCCTGCGCGCCGAAGCCGACCGCGACTACCTGACCGGACTCGCCAACCGACGCCGCTTCCGCACCGCGCTCGGGCAGGAACTCGAACGCTGGCGGCGATACCGCGTCGCCTGCTCCCTCCTTCTGGTGGACATTGATTTCCTCAAGCGCGTCAACGACACGCACGGGCATTCGGCGGGCGACGCCGTCATCCGCCACGTGGCCGCCGCGCTCACCGAACTCTCGCGCGACAACGACACGGCGGCGCGCCTGGGCGGTGAAGAGTTCGCGCTTCTCTTGGCGGGCGCGACCGAGCCGAGCGCGTTCGCCGCCGCTGAACGCCTGCGCGAAGCGGTGTCGGCGCACGAGGTCGAGAAAATCGGCTTCGCCACCGTCAGCATCGGCGTCGCCTCCTGCCCGGCGCACGCCACTTCCGAGCGCACGCTCTATGCCGCCGGCGACGCAGCCCTCTACCGCGCCAAAGGCGAAGGGCGCAACCGCTCGACCCTCGCGCCCGCCCTCAACCCGGCCGCCGTCCCGGTGCTATAATCCCTCGACACGTTCAAATTTATGGATGATCCGGCGTCGAAGATAGCTGTCGAGGCGTGTCCCTGAAATTTTATGCCCGAAAATTTTCTCACTCAGCCTGACGAGCAAGGCCACTGGGGTGTGTACGGCGGAAGATATGTGCCGGAGACGTTGATGGCTCCGCTCGAAGAGTTGGACGCGGCTTATCTGGCGGTGCGCGACGACGAGACGTTTCAGGCCGAGTATGCCGCGTTGCTGCGCGACTTTTCCGGTCGCCCGACGCCGCTGCATTACGCCGCGCGCCTGACCGCGCTCGCGAATGGTGCGCGCATCTTCCTCAAACGCGAAGACCTCTCGCACACAGGCTCGCACAAGATCAACAACGCGCTCGGACAGGTGTTGCTCGCGCGGCGCATGGCGAAGCGGCGCATCATCGCGGAGACCGGCGCGGGGCAGCACGGCGTGGCGACGGCCACCGTCTGCGCGTTGTTCGGTTTGCAATGCGTCGTCTACATGGGCGCGGAGGACGTGCGGCGGCAACGCCTGAACGTCTTTCGCATGGAGTTGCTCGGCGCGGAGGTGCGCGAGGTGGGGGCGGGCGCGCGCACTTTGAAAGACGCCATCAACGAAGCCCTGCGCGATTGGGTGACGAACGTGGGCGACACTTACTACCTGCTCGGCAGCGCGCTGGGGCCGCACCCTTACCCGCTCATGGTGCGCGATTTTCAGAGCGTCATCGGGCGAGAGGCGCGCGCGCAGTTTACGGAACGCGAAGGCGGGCGTCTGCCCGACGCGCTCGTCGCGTGCGTCGGCGGCGGGTCGAACTCAATCGGGTTGTTTCACCCGTTCCTCAAAGACGCGGGCGTGCGCATGTACGGCGTCGAGGCGGGCGGGAGCGGCGATAAACTCGGCGAGCACGCCGCGCGGTTCAACGAGCGGGGCGGCGGGCGTCCCGGCGTGTTGCAGGGCACGATGAGTTACGTCTTGCAGGACGAGCGCGGGCAGATCGCCGCGACGCATTCGATCTCCGCCGGACTCGATTATCCATCCATCGGGCCGGAGCACGCGTTCTTGCACGACGCCGGACGCGTAGAGTACGTCGCCGCTTCGGACGCCGACGCGCTCGCGGCGTTCCGCACGCTGTCGGAGCAGGAAGGGATCATCCCGGCTCTGGAATCGGCGCATGCCGTCGCCTACGCTTTGCGGCTGGCGCGCGAGTTGAAGCCGGAGCAGACCATCCTCGTCAACCTTTCGGGGCGCGGCGACAAGGACGTGCAGAGCGTGGCCGATGCGGCTCGACCGGAAGAAGTGAAGGGGCGTGCGCACGGTGAAACGGTGGGAGGCGTCGAACTGCCTTGAGTCGCATCGCGGAGACGTTCACCCGCCTGAGAGAAGAGAAGCGGCGGGGGTTTATCCCTTTCATCACCGCCGGCGACCCGACGCCGCACGCCACGCGCGCGCTCATCCCGGAACTTGCGCGCGCCGGGGCGTCAATCATCGAACTCGGCGTTCCTTTCAGCGACCCGATGGCCGACGGGCCTGTCATCCAGCGCGCGTCGGAGCGCGCGTTGCGCGGCGGCGTGGGCGTCGCGGAGGTGTTGGAGGTGATCCGCGACGCGCGGCGCGAGACGGACGTGCCCATCGTGCTTTTCAGTTATTACAACCCCTTGCTGCAATTCGGCGCGGAGCGTCTGTGCGCCGAGGCTCGGCGCGCGGGGGTGGACGGAATGCTCGTGACAGACCTCGCGCCGGAAGAGGCAGTTGATTTCGCCGCGACGCTCCGCGCGCACGAACTCGATCTCATCTTTCTCGTCGCGCCGACCTCGACCGACGCGCGCCTGGGTCGCATCGCCGAACGCGCGAGCGGTTTCATCTACGCCGTTTCACGCGCGGGCGTGACCGGCGTGCAGAGCACTTCGAGCGCGGAGGCGGGGCGGCTCGTCGGGCGTGTGCGCGCCGTCACAAAATTGCCCGTCGCCGTAGGCTTCGGCATCTCGACGCGGGAACAGGTGGCGGACGTGTGGCGTTACGCAGACGCCGCCGTGGTCGGCTCGGCCATCGTCGCGGAGATCGAAAAAAAGGGCGACACGCCCGATCTTGTGGCGCATATCGGCCGCTTCGCGCGCGGCCTGTTGCCGTCTTGAGCGGCATTATGATTTTTCTATGATGAATGGAATGCCCGGTGCTAACATATTCGTATGAAGAATACGACTTCCTCACTCCTCAGCCTCGTTGCCCTCATCACCATCCTGTGCTGTGGTGCGACGGCTCAAAAGCGAATCTCACGAATCAGCTTGATCACGACGGGCGAGTTTCACGGCGACGAGATTACAGCCAAATCCGGCGAACGTTGGTTGGGGCTTTTCCAGACCACCGGCGGGTTCGCGCTGCTGCCCGCGACGCTAAAAGTTGAGATGGTGCAGGACGCCATCGTTGATGAAAACCCGGAGGTCAAAACCGGAAAGAAGGTGAGCGTAAATCGTGCCCGTAAACCGCTCTTTTTGCTGAAAGGGGCTGGCTCCCTCCGTGGCAACGCCGTGAGGACAGCTTTCGCAGGTCCCGAAAACAACCTGGTGAACGGTGAGAGCGTTGACCTGCGTCTGGGCGGCAGAAGTTACAATCTCAAAGTCGTCAGCAACGATCCGACCCGCGTGGAATATGTGGTGGCGAATTCCAGGTTGATTCTTTCAACAGGAGCAAAATCACAAGTCATCTTTTCCGTTGAAGTGCCTGACGACGGCGGGTGGTCTTTGTTATGGGCAGGTGATCTGGATGGCGACGGGGAACTGGATTTGTATATGGATTTGCACAATAAATATAATTCCTCTCAGCGGCGACTCTTCCTTTCTTCACAAGCCTCTCACGGAAATCTGGTTAAGGAAGTGGCAGAGTTCAGCACAGTCGGCTGCTAGTAGTATTAGATTAACGTGCGCGCTCGACTTGGGCGCGCGCGTTGGCGTATCCTAACGCCGCATTGATGCCCGGAGACGCCGACGCGTGGCGGAAAAACCTTGTGCGGTCGGGTTTCAGAAATCCCACTTACAGTGAAAATAAATTTGTTGCATACATGAAACAATGTTCCATTCTTGCGTTGCGTGTGCTATACTGCCTTCCGGTTCGCTGGTCGGACGCACAAATCAAATGTGAGAAGAGGGGACAGAAAGAGTGATTACCACAATGGCTGATAGCAAACAGAGCGAGCGCGGCAAGGCCGTCGAGGCGGCGCTGCTCAATATCGAAAAGAAATTCGGCAAGGGATCGATCATGCGTCTCGGCGAGCGGGAAGTCGCGGACATACTGGCGATCTCGACGACCGCGCTCAGTATTGACGCGGCCATCGGCATCGGCGGCGTCCCGCGCGGGCGCGTCGTGGAAATTTACGGGCCGGAGTCTTCGGGCAAGACGACGCTCGCGCTGCACATCGTCTCGGAAGCGCAGCGCGTCGGCGGCGTCGCCGCCTACATTGACGCCGAGCACGCGATGGACGCCGAGTACGCGGGAAAACTCGGTGTGAACGTTGACGACCTGTTGATCTCGCAGCCGGATTCGGGCGAGCAGGCGTTGGAAATTTGCGAGGCGCTCGTGCGCTCGAACGGCGTGGACGTGATCGTCATTGACTCTGTGGCGGCGCTCGTGCCGCGCGCGGAGTTGGACGGCGAGATGGGCGACAGCTTACCGGGCTTGCAGGCGCGCCTGATGTCGCAGGCTTTGCGCAAACTGACGGCCATCGTCTCTTCGTCGAACACGACCCTGATCTTCATCAACCAGATTCGCGAGAAGATCGGCGTCATGTTCGGAAGCCCTGAGACGACGACGGGCGGGCGCGCTCTGAAGTTCTATTCCTCTTTGCGTCTGGACATCCGCCGCATCGGCGCGATCAAGGACGGCGACCGCGTGGTGGGCAACCGCACTAAGGTCAAGGTGGTGAAGAACAAGGTCGCGCCGCCGTTTCGCGAGTGCGAGTTCGACATCATGTACGGCGAAGGCATCTCGCGCGAGGGCGACCTGATCGATCTCGGCGTGCTCCACAAGATCGTGGACAAGTCGGGCGCGTGGTTCTCTTACAAGGGCGAGCGGCTCGGGCAGGGGCGCGACAACTCGAAACAGACCTTGAAGGACAACGTCGAACTGCGCCAGCGGATCGAGAGCGAAGTGCGCGCTGTGCTCGGTATCCCCGTCAGCGAAACGGCTGAAGAGAAGGCCGAGAAAGCGGAGAAAGCCGAATCGGCCGCGAAGTCTAAAAAGGCCGAATCGGCCGCGAGCAACTAAGAGTAGCCCGCGTACAAACCGGTCATCGAGCCGCCGTCGAGTCGTCTAACGAGTAGTTAAAGACGACCCGACGGCGGCTCGTCTTTTAACTCTTTACAGCGCGGGAGCGTCAAAGCATAATCGTTGCCGCACGGCGCAAACGGCGGCACATCAATGACCAATTCCATTCTCATCAAAGGCGGCGCGATCATCACGATGAACGTCGAAGACGAAATCGTGACAGGCAACGTGTTGATTCGCGACGGCCGGATCGTGTCAATCGGCGAGACCGCGGAGGGCGCGGACGAGGTGATTGACGCGCGCGGCGCGGCCGTCCTCCCCGGCTTCGTACAGACGCACATACATCTCTGCCAGACGCTCTTTCGCGGCGCGGCCGACGACCTGCCTTTGATTGATTGGCTGAAACGGTGCGTGTGGCCTATGGAGGCCGCGCACACCCCCGCCTCCGTCCGCGCTTCGGCTCGGCTCGGCATCGCCGAGATGATCAAGGGCGGCACGACCTCCGCCCTGACGATGGAGACGGTGAATCACACGTCGGAAGTTTTCCGCGTGGTCGAAGAGAGCGGATTTCGCGCCACTGTCGGCAAGTGCATGATGGACGCGGGCGACGATGTGCCCGCGGAACTTTTCGAGCAAACGGACGATTCCATACGTGAATCGCTCGCGCTCCTGGAAGAGTGGCACGGGCGCGCGGGGGGGCGCATACGCGCCTGTTTCGCGCCGCGCTTCGCCGTAAGTTGCACGCGCGCTTTGCTCGCAGAGGTCGCGCGCCTGTCGCGCGAACGCGGCGTGCTCGTCCACACGCACGCATCCGAGAACAGCACGGAGATCGAGATGGTCGAGCGAGCCACGGGCATGCGCAACATCGAATACCTCTCCGCGCTCGGACTCGCCGCGCCGCACGTCGCGCTCGCGCACTGCGTCCATCTGAACGCCGCCGAACTCGACATCCTCGCGCGCACCGGCACGCACGTTTTGCATTGTCCTTCGTCGAATCTCAAACTCGGTTCGGGCGTCGCGCCCATTATGGACATGCTCGCGCGCGGCATCTCCGTCTCGCTCAGCGCTGACGGCGCGCCCTGCAACAATCGCCTCGACATGTTCACGGAGATGCGCACCGCCGCGCTGCTGCAAAAGGTCGCGCACGGCGCGGACGCGCTGCCCGCGCGGCGCGTGCTGCGAATGGCGACCATTGACGGCGCGCGCGCGCTCGGACTCGACTCGCAGACGGGAACTCTTGAGGTGGGGAAGCGCGCCGATTGTATCGTCGTCGCGCTTGACCGATTGCACCTGACGCCGCGCCCCGACATAGTCTCGGCCGTCGTCTACGCGGCCGGGGCATCCGACGTGCGGACGGTCGTCATAGACGGGCGAATCGTCATGAGAGAGAGAGAGCTAACCACCCTCGATGAGCCGGAAGTGATCGCCGAAGCAAGCGAGCAAGCGAAACATCTATTTCGACGCGCCGGACTGGGCGAGGAAATATGACGATAAAAGTTCAGGCCGTCCCGCACGGAACGGACGGTTATTAGCCTGCGCCGCAATTAAGAGTGTTTGGAAAAAGCTGTGCCAGCTCGAATGGAGCGAAAACCGGGGGGCGGTTCGGCGTTCGAGCTGGCACGGGCGGGCGTTAAGTATCCGTTTCGGATGTTGTCTTGCGACTAACCGGCTTGTGGTGGCCGACTCATCCTAAACACGAGGGATTATACACGCCTTCACAAAACTGTCAACGCTTTTTTGTGACTAATTCGACAAAACTCGGAAACAGCGTCACAAAGTTGACAGCAAATCCATTTGTAGGGGAGTTTAATGTTGATGCGGTGCTGGTCGCAAAACGGCAATTTCCGGGGCAGGGGTTTGTGAAGAAGTTCAGTTCGATTTAGGCTTGCCGCCACCGACACCTAGGGCAGTTCCGATAGCAGCAATAGCCATCAATAAACCCGCGATACTAAGAATGACTACAAATAACATCCGGTCGTTATTGTAGGCTATATAAGCAAAGATAAAGTTAACTACGGTCATAAGACCGTACAACAACGCTTTAGGCATAACCACGCTCCTCCCGAATTACCCTACCTGAATCGCACTTAAAATCTGCCACTCTCCGGTCCGCTTTGTAAGCAGGTATATTGATTGCCATGTTGTACCGGATGAATGCCCCCGGTAATTCTCCGTTGCCGTCAACACCCCCTTAACGACCGCTACATCCCCGTAGACCTGCACATCTAAAGATTCATATGCATACTTGGTATTCCTGTCCCAGGTTTTCATATCCGCGATGATTTCCGCTTTCGTGAAGGTCTGCCCCCACCTGGCTGTAACGGTGTAGCTGTCCGCTTCGACCCTTTCAAAGAAAGAGGCATCAAGGTTCGTCTGGGCTTCGGCAAATTGCTTGAACAGTTCACGTATCTCCGCTTCCGCGGCCGGATTCGCTTCAACAGTTCGGAACCTGTGTGACTGGTCACAATTTAGTTGTATAGGCTTTCGGGTAAAATATTTCCAGACACCGGCAGCAGAACCGCCCACCATGAAGGTTATGAGAGCGACGGCAACACCGAGAGCAGTACGACGCATAAAAATCTCCTCTGACTCCACTGTTAGAACTCATGATACATAAATTTGTTCCAATAAATAAAGATTTTATTCGCAGCCGCCAATAAGCGGAATGTGAATCGCAGTCATCATTAACGCCGACTCCTCTGAAAGAAACACACCTTGTAAAAAAAAATCTCCACGAGTCCCGGTAAAAGCGAATAGTCTTGTGGCTTGAGTTGTTGAGGAACTTCTTTTCCCTCAAAATCAGTTGAAATAGTTGCTCCACTTGCACACCTCCGGCAGATTTGGTACAAAAGTCGTCGCCGTTGGTAAGAGAAAACAGAAAGTCAGTAAGTCAAAGACCCCTGTAGCAATTCTCTTGTTAGTAGGTAATTGAAGTAAGGTTAGAAGATACGAGAGGCCAGGTAGCTCAGTTGGTAGAGCACCTGACTGAAAATCAGGGTGTCGGCGGTTCGATTCCGTCCCTGGCCATCAATCATTGTAATGAGTTACGGGCAGCCCCTCGGCTGCCCGTTTCTACTTTGTGTAGCTTTGAGTGTGCCAACTCTGTAATTAGTAGTTCGTCGGCACAGTGCGCGGCGGCTGGTGGCAGGTGTTGGCTGCCTTCGACGTTATACTTGGGCAGGCGCACAAAGCCAGGAGCCGAAAGGGAACCCATGACCGAGCACACCGGAGCAAGCTACGAAGCGATAGCCGGCAAGTATGCCGAAACGGTGGACGACAGACCGTGGAACGCTTTTTATGAACGGCCAGCCGTCCTCTCGCTGCTGCCCCCTTTGGCACATGCCAAGGTATTGGATGTGGGGTGCGGTTCCGGCTGGTATACCGAATACCTGCTCGGTCGTGGAGCCGTGGTGACGGCGTTCGATCTCAACGGGGAATTCGTAGCTCTTACGCAGGCGCGCGTGGGGGAGCGCGCCCGTGTGCTGCAAGCTGACCTGGCAGACCCGCTGGACTTTGCAAAGGAAGGAGAGTTTGACGTGGTTGTCTGCTCGCTGGTCATGCATTATCTCAAAGACTGGCACGCGGCGCTGCGCGAATTCCACCGCGTTTTGCACAGAGATGGCGTGCTCGTGTTTTCCACCCACCATCCGTTTATGGATTGGAAACTCTTCAACACGGAAGATTACTTCGCCGTGGAGTTGTTGGAGGATGACTGGGAGATCGGGAAGGTGCGGTTCTATAGACGCCCGCTCACCGCCATCAGTCACGCACTGGAAGCCGCAGGCTTCCACATCGAGCGGTTGTTGGAACCGCGGCCGACCGAGGAGTTTCGGCGAGTGCATCCGGAGGGCTACGAGCGTCTCATGAAGAACCCGTGGTTTCTCGTCGTGCGTGCCCGAAAGAAAGACGTAAAGCTATCGGACTAAGCGTGGATACCTTGCAGGCCGAACTAGAGAGAAAAAAGGAGGCGTTGACTCAAGTCAACGCCTCCGGGCAATTTCAGCTTAAGCTGAACAGTAACAACATACCAGTGAAGCATCTACGGTTGGCCGAAACGGTTGCGGTATTCGAAGGAGTGTAGGAAGCCGTTGATGAGGGTGCGATAGTCGCCCGTCGGGACGTTCGGCGCACCGTTGGTCAACACGTTCACCCACGCCTCAAAGCCCGCCTGTTCGGGGTCGCGGCGCAGGTAGCCGAAGTATTGCATGGCGACGAATCCGCGATAGAAGAAACGCGTCTGCACTTCCCGGCTCTCGATGAAAGCGCGGAGCGTCTGCGCCGCCGTCTTCGCGCCGCTGCCCATCTCTGCGACGAGTTGCGCGCGGTCGGCGAGCGTGACGTTCGCGGTTCTCTCCAACCTGCCGACGAACGCCTCCGCGCTGGCCGCGCCCGTTAACCCGTTGTAGAGAGCGTTGAACTCGGGACGCGCCATGAACTCCGCGACAAAGGCTGCCTTGCCGGCTTCCAATTCGGCGGCGTTTTGCGGCGTGCCGATGCGCGCCATGTCGGGCATGAACTCCGCATAGCGCGGCATCCTGCCGAGCACGGCGTCGTAGAGGCGATAGACGAAGAAGCCGCGCCCGCTGAACTCCGGCGAACGATAGAAGCCCGAAGAGATTTGCACGCGGTCGCAGTCGGGGTTGTCGGAACCGTAACCGTTGTTCGGGCACTTGGCGAGCACGCCGAGCCACGCGTCGAGTCCGCCCTGTTCAGGCGCGCGGTTGAGGAAGTCCAGATATTGCTGGCGCACGAAGAAACTGCCGTCTTCGAGCGGGTTCGCCGCAGGCGTAATCGCGCCGAATAATCCGGCGAGGATGGTCGCGCCCGTCGCGTTGTTGACGACGGCGACGGGCGTGCCGTTCGCGACGACCGGAACGCTGTGACCATCGTTCGTGTTCAATTCGAGTTCGCCACGGAAGAAAGAGTTGAGCACGATCTGGCCGATGCTGACGTTGTTGACGAGAACTCTGAAGGTTGTTCCCGCGCGCAGGTTCACGTCCTGGATTTCGACGTTCAAGCGTCGGCCGTCGGGGCGTTGGCGAAAATCCGCGTGTCCCTGCGGCATCATGCCACCGATGCTTGCGCCCGCGAGCGGGATGCGAACGCGAACCTCACCGCCGGGGCCGGGCGTGGGCACGGGCGATGGACTCGGCGTCGGGCCGGGCGTCGGCAACGAACGCGAGAACGTGCCCGCGATGATGGTCGTCCCGGCGCGGTCGGAGATGACGATGCCCGTGCCGTTGACGACGGGCGGCGTCGTCTGCCCGTGATCGGTTCTGAGTTCGATCTCGCCCTTGAGCGAGTTGATGACGATCTCGCCGACACGCACGTTATCAACCAACACGTTCAGCGCCGTGCCGTTCGGCAAGTTCACGTTCTCGATCCTGATTCTCAGGCGACGACTGCCCTCGGCCTCGCGTCGAAACTCCGCCTCGCCGGTCGGCGTCGCTCCGTTCAGGCTCGCGCCCACCAGCCGAATTTCCATTCTCGCTTCCGTGCCCTGACCGGGCGACGGACTCGGCGAAGGGCTTGCAGACGGGCTGGGCGAAGGACTTGCCGACGGGCTGGGCGACGGACTCGGACTCGGCGTGGCCGACGGGCTGGGTGAAGGCGTCGCTGTGGCTGACGGCGATGGGCTCGGCGTAGCCGTCGGACTCGGCGTAGCGGTGGGACTCTGCATCGGCTCCGCGCCGCTGTAATCTCTACCGGCGTTGACCGGGGAACCGTTCAGGACGAACAGGGAGAGGAGAATTATGATCCCCGCCCCGCCCCTCCGCAAATTAGATAATCGCATCCTGCCATTCATAAAACTCATCGGTCTTTCCTCTGGGTGACAAAAAATCGCGCCCCTTGATGCGCCTGCTGTCGTGAACTTTGCGAGCCGCTCTTGCCAAAAAGATTGTGCCCGCGATTAACCACGCACACGCACCTTTACAACCGCCGTGCCGCTTCGGCGGCACTTTAGAAAACGCGATTTTTACCGGCAAAGAATGCGTGCGGGCAGCTTTCTCACCGGCGGGGATAAATTGTTTCGGGCAGTAAAAAGTGATACCTGATTCGCACTATTTTATAGACAATGCCCTGCGGCGCGGCTTTAGGCGCATAAACACTGGGTTTTTGTCGAAACTGCGAATCAAGTATGCGATGCGAAAGAGGTATACAGCGGTGAAAGATGATATTGACGTTGTTGAGGCGTCGAAAGAGATTTTCTTTTCGAGTTAAATTCCGCCCTGGTGGGCTGGAAAGCCCGTTTTGCCGGGCTTTTAACAAAATCTCGCAGGAGTGTGAAGTTAGGAGCGTGCGCTCGGTGTCGGCAACGTCCGGTTAATCGTAGCTGGCACGATTATTGCACTATGTAGAGATGCGTGGATAAATGCGTGAGTCGAGCGGATATGGACATTAGCTCCTGTGTTTGAGGGAAGTTTGTAGCAACGTTTCAATGCTCCGAAGCCTCAAACATTGCGCCAACCGATTCAATCTTTTGCAGGTTAATATTCCTCCTTCAGGTTCTCCATTCGATCTAAAGTTTCGAGTCATCCGTGATACTGAAATGAAAAGAAGTAACCGCTCCACCGGCAAAAGATTCATCGCCCTTCTCGTCCTCGCATCGCTGTGCCTGTGCAACTTCGGCGGGCTGACGGCGCGCGGGCAATTTTTGAAGGGCGGCAAACGTGCCGGGGCTACCGGAACATCCGACATCCGAACGGCGAGCGATGCGGCCACCAAAATCAAAATTCCCGGCGCGCCCCTGACAAAATTCGGCGCGCGACTCGACAAACTCTCGCCCGACCTGGCTCAACAGCTAATCCGTTCGGTTAATCGCAAGAGAACCTTCCGCGTCATCTGCCAATTCAACGCGCCGGCCGGAAGCGGCGTCGAGGCCATCTATACGCGCCCGCGCGTGCGCGTCAATTACGCATTCCAAAACTCCAGCATCGTGAGCGCGGAGATGCCCGCGACCGACGTGTTCGAGTTGACGCGGTTCGCGGAAATTTCCTACATCACGCCCGACCGGGAGGTGCGCACGCTCGGCCACGTCTCCGAGACGACCGGCGCAGACCTCGTGCGTAATCAGGCGACCGGCGGACTCGACGGCACGGGCATCGGCATCGCCGTGCTCGATTCGGGCATTGACGACAGCCACAAATCCTTCCGCGACGGGCGCACCACCGACAGCGACAAGCGCATCGTGGCCGAACAGGATTTCTCCAGCTACGGCAGCGCCTCCGACTATTACGGCCACGGCACGCACGTCGCTTCACTCGCGGGCGGCAACGGGCGCATCGCCAACGCCGCTTACGTCGGCATCGCGCCGAACGCGAATATCGTCAATTTGCGTGTGCTGGACAACGAGGGGCGTGGCTCGGTCTCGTCCGTGCTGCGCGCGCTCGATTGGGTGATGGCGAATCGCGTGCGCTACAACATCCGCGTCGTCAACATGAGCCTTGGCATGCCCGCGGTAGATTCTTACCGGAAAGACCCGGTCTGTCTCGCGGTGAGGCGTCTGGTTGATGCCGGGATCGTCGTCGTCGCGGCGGCGGGCAACAACGGCAAGACAGACGACGGGCAAAAAGTTTACGGGCAGATTCATTCACCCGGCATAGAGCCTTCGGCGATCACGGTCGGCGCAACGAACACCTTCGGCACGAACGCGCGGGGCGACGATGCGGTCGCTACTTATAGCTCACGCGGCCCCACGCGCGGCAGCTATGTTGACGCGGCGGGCGAACGCCATTTCGACAACCTGCTCAAACCCGAACTCGTCGCCCCCGGCAACAAGTTAATCGCGGCGCAGGCGGAGGGAGAATGCCCGGACGATCAGGATGATTGCGGCGCGAAGAATTACCTGCTCACGCACAATCCGCAGATGGAGGCCGGTGTAAGCACGGACGACAGCCGCGCGATGATGTTCATGAGCGGCACTTCGATGTCCGCCCCGCAGGTGGCGGGCGCGGCCGCGCTGCTCCTGCAAGTCAACCCGCGTCTCACCCCCAACCTCATCAAAACGATCTTGATGTACGCGGCGCAGCCGCTCTCAGGCTTCAACATGTTCGAGCAGGGCGCGGGACAACTCAACATCGAGGGCGCGGTCAGGCTCGCCAAACTCATTCGCCGCGACATCGCGAGCGGCATGCCCCTCGGCACGCCCCTGCTCACCGGCGAACCTCCCGCGCCTCGCACCACCATCGCTGGGCACACGTTCGGTTGGGCGCAAGGCATCGTCCTCAACCACACCTTTGCCACCGGACTCGATCTCATCAACGATTACCAGCGCATCTACGATCTTGGCGTCATCATCAGCGACGGCGTGATCATCAGCGACGGCGTGATCATCAGCGATGGCGTGATCATCAGCGACCATATTGTGCGACGAAATCCCGACTTCCTCGGCGACGGCGTGATCATCAGCGATCACATCCTGACGAGCGACGGCCGGATGCTCGGTAATGGGACGCCTTACATCGCAGTCGGCGTGATCATCAGTGACGGCGTGATCATCAGTGACGGGTTGCTGCGCGACGACGGCGTAATTATCAGCGACGGCGTAATTATCAGCGACATTTTATTGAAGGCTCTCAGGACGATGGCCGACGGAGACCGCACGAGTTACGCGCCCGTGGTGGTTGACACCGGCACGGATTATCGAGGTTATTGAAGACGTGTGCGACAGCACTCGCGCACGAATGTTCTGCGATCTTAAATCCCGATTTCAACATACCTGCTAATCGTCATGTCCCGAACGCTCAAGCCCGGCCTCACCACGCCATCTCGCCCGACCGCTCACCCCTCCGCGCCCGGCGCTTTCTCGTCGCCGCAACTTCTCGCTCACGGGCAGGAAGGTGAGACCCTGAACTTTCTCGCCGCGCGTCCCGTGCAGAACGTCTTCATGTCGAGCTTGATCCGCGACAACGGGTTCGAGCGAAATTTGAATCGCGGCGAGTTCTATGCGTGCCGCGACGCGCGAGGCGAGATGACGGGCGTCGCTTTGCTCGGGCATCACATCATCTTCGCGAGTCAATGCGCGGAGACCATCAAGGCGTTTGCGCGGCAGGCGCGCGAGCGCAGGGACGCTCACGTTATTCTCGGCGAGCGCGAATCGGTCGAGAAGTTCTGGTCTGATTACGCGCGCGCGGGCGAGTCGCCGTTGCTGGTGCAGCGAGAATTGTTGATGGAACAGACATGGCCGGTCGCCGTGCGCGAGTCTGTGCCGGGTTTGCGACCGGCCACGCTCGCAGACATATCGCCGGTCGCCACCGTTCACGCGCAGATGGCTTTCGATGAGAGTTTGAGCAACCCGCTGGAAGTTGACCCGAAAGGTTTTCTCGCTCGGCTCGCGCGCCGCATCGAGGCGGGGAGGGTCTGGGTGTGGATCGAAAACGGCCGTTTGATCTTCAAGGCCGACATTTTTTCCGACGCGCCGCGTGTGATTTATCTGGAAGGCGTGTACGTGAGTTCCGTCGAGCGCGGGAAGGGCTACGGGCTGCGTTGCCTGTCGCAGTTGAGCCGCGAGTTGTTGTTGGGGGCGAAGTCGCTTTGTTTGCTCGTCAACGAACGGAACGAGCGGGCGCAGGCATTCTATCAACGCGCCGGTTATAAACTGCACAGCCACTACGACACAATCTATCTACCGCACCGGACGTGAAGCATACCTCTCTCATCTCCCTCCCGCATCGGAACTTGCAATTTGTGATTTAGTAACGCAGCAATTATATTTAACCCCAACTAAACGGCCGGCATCCCTGACAGGGCTGTTCTCGCCCGCGCGCGGACGCTCAGAGGTGCGATGCCGGTCGCCCCGACGATTTGCCCACGCATAACGTTTCGAGACGCGAGTATTCCTGTCGGAGGCCGCCGGAGAATGAGCAAGGAGACCCGAGGGGAGGAGTCCGGCATCGCCAATTTGAGCGATGTGCGCACCCGCGCGCAGGCCGCGCGCCGCTCGCTCGAACGCGAACTGGAAGAGGTGCGCCTGCTGCTCGATCAGGGTCTCACTTCCGAGGTCTTGAAGCGGACGGCCGCGCTCATGCGCGCCTCGCGGCAGGATGCGTCGCTCCTGGCGCGCGCGCGGTGTCTGCTCTCGGCGGCTCTGGAGATGCAGGGGCGTTACCGCGAATCGCTCGAAGCCGTGCAGATGTACGAGCAGCCCGAGGAGCGCGCCAAGTGCGACCCGGTCTCTTCGATTTATCTCGGCGTCCAACTCGGCCTCGCCTACAATTACACGGGCGATCACCCGAAGGCCATCGCGCTGCTCAATGCGGCGTTGCGTGAAGCGACCGAGCATGGCGGCGGCGCGCAGGTCGGCTCGGTCTATGTCGCGCTCGCGCGCGTCTATCGCAGCATCAACGAATACACCATCGCCCACGATCATGCGCAGAAGGCGCTCGAACACTTTCGCGGCACGGGCGACTGGCGCGGGCTGGCCGAAGCCTACTTCGCCATCGCGCTCGCCGAACTTTTTGAAGGCAACTACGAGCCGGCCCTCAACAATCTGGAGCACTCTTTAAAACTCGTCGGCGACCATCCCGCGCCTTACCTGCTCGGCAAAATCTACACGAACATGGCCGGCGTCTGTTGGTTTCTCAAGCGACCGCACGACGGCATCAAATATCTAGAGACGGCGATCAGCTACTACGAGCGCACCGAGCACAAGGCCAACGCCGCTGACGGCTACAACAATCTCGGCATCCATCTCATCCTCGTCGGCGAGTGGGCGCGCGCGCAGGAAGCGCTCGAACGCGCCCTCGATCTCGCCTCCGAAACGGACAAGCGCGGCGAGCAGACGATGATCCTCGACTCGCTCGGCGAGTTGTTGATGCTGCGCGGCGAATTGGAAGAGGCCGAAAAGTATCTCGCGCGCGCCGTCGAACTGTCGCAGGAGCACGGCAACAAGTGGTACGTCGGGCAAGCCCTGCGCACGCTCGGCCGCTGCCATCTCGCGATGAACGAGTTGGAGCGCGCGCTCGCAGACGGCTCGCGCGCGCTCGAATACGCCGAGCGCATCGGTGATCGGCAGGCCGTCTGCGACTCACGCCTCTTGCTCGGCGAGACGCACCTGCGGGGCGGCGACCTCGCACGCTGCGAGGAGCAACTGAATCCGGTGCTCGGCGAAACGGCCGACACGTCGGCAGACCTCGCCGTCTCCGGCGAGGCGCAGCGTCTCCACGGCCTGCTCTCGCTCGCGCGGGGGGATGCCATGCTCGCCGCCCAGCACTTCGGGCGCAGCGTCTCCATCTACGAAATGCTCGGCGACCGCTATCGCAGCGCACGCTCGCGCTACGACCTCGGACGCGCCTACGCCGCCGTGCAGCCCGAACGCGCGCATGAATCACTCACGCGCGCCGCCGACACTTTCCGCCAACTCGGCGCACGCCTCGACATCGCGCGCGCCGAAGAATCTCTGCGCGCGCTCGACCGGGGCGAAGGCGGCGGCGACACCCTCGCCGCGCAACGACCGCGCTTCGACAACCTCACGCATTTGATTTTGCTGCGGCTGACGGGCGCGGTCGCTTCGCGCGAACTGCTCCTGCGCGAACTCGCCGCCGTCATCTATCAGGAGACGGGCGCGCGCCGGGTTTTGATCGCCGAGACGGGCGAAGAGGCGCGCGATCAGATCGTCGTGGCTCACGGCTGGACGGAGGGCGAGGGCGGGGAACTGTTGGAGAAGTTGCGTCGCGCTGAAGGCGCGGAAGAGGGCAAGCGCGTGGCGGGCGAACATCAGGCCGAGATCATCCAACTGCGCGCGACGAACGCGCCGCCCGCCACCCTGCTCGTGTCGCCGCCGGGGTCGGCCACGCTGCCGGGCGGCGTCCTGCTCGATCCGCTGCTGCGAATGGTCGAACTCGGTCTGGACGTTTGCTCGTTTCGCGAGAAGGCGCGCGAAGGTCTCGACGGCGCGGAGCAATCAACTCTCGCCAGCCAGAGTTTCATGCCGGGGTTCATCCACTCGTCGCCGGCCATGACGCGCCTCGTCGAAGAAGTCCACAAAATCCGCTCCTCCGACGTGACGGTGCTGGTCACGGGCGAGTCGGGCACGGGCAAGGAACTCGTCGCCCGCGCCATCCACGCCCTCTCCTCGCGGCGCGCCAAAGTCTTCGTCCCTTTCAACTGCACGGCCGTCCCCAAAGAGTTGTCGGACGCTTATCTGTTCGGCTACCGGCGTGGAGCGTTTACGGGTGCGGTGTCGGATTCGCCGGGCGTGATACGTTCGGCGGCCGGAGGCACGCTCTTCCTCGACGAAATCGGCGACCTCGCGCTCGACATCCAGCCGAAACTTCTGCGCTTTCTGCAAGAGGGCGAGATACAGCCTCTGGGCGAGCAGCGACCGGCGAAGGTGGACGTGCGCATCATCGCCGCCACCAACAGCGATCTGGAAGACATGGTGAAAGACGGACGCTTCCGGGAGGACTTGTATTACCGTCTCAACGTCATCCGCCTGCGCGTCCCGCCGCTCAGGGAGCGTCGTTCGGAAATCCCGACGCTCGTCAATCATTACATCGGCCACTACGCACAGAAGTTCGGGCGCAGCGACATCCGCATCACGCCGGAGACGATTGATCTGCTGATGGTCTGCGACTGGCCGGGCAATATCCGCCAACTCGTCAACGAAATCCAGCGCATCGTCGCCCGCGCCGAAGACGGCACGCTCATCACGCCCGAACACCTCTCGCCCGAACTCAAACGCACCTCCGCCCCCGTCTCCACGACGACCACAAACCTCGCCGCCTACGGTTCGTCCGCGCAACAGGCGACGGAAAATCTCTCGCTGCCCGATGCGGTGGAAGACCTCGAACGCCGCATGATCGCCGACTCGCTGCGCCGCCACAAAGGCAACATCTCACGCGCCGCACGCGAACTGGGCATCACACGTCGCGGTCTCCAACTCAAACTCGGCCGCTATGCCATGAGCGCGACTTCCTGAGTTAAAAATCTCAGGCCGGATCGCCGGAACGGTCAACTCAATTCCCGAGGCGACCCCACAAGACAGCTCTGATTAAATCCCACTCGCCTTGACTACTCAGCGTGTGTTCTCGGCCAGCATGTTGCAGAAGAGCGCGCCCTGTTCGATGGCGTCTTCGAGAGCTTTGTGTGTGTGCGGGAGGTCGTCGAACCAGTGCTTCGGCATGTTTGATTTGACGGTGTGCCGAAACTCTTTTTTGAGCACCGCCATGGCGTAGGATTTGATGTCGAGACCGATGAAGGAGAAGGGACTCTCGCCCGCGAACTTGTGCAGATACCACTGCACGAACATGTAGTCGAAGACGACCGGGTAGGCGACGAAGACCGGGCGGCCGGGCAGGGACTTGAGCCACGCGACGTAGTTTTTCATCGCCGTCTCGGGCGATTGCAAATCTTCACGGCAGGCCGCCCACGCCTCGGGCTGCGTCTTCCACCACTCCATCGTCTCCGGGTAGCCGCTCGCGCCGGGGAGCATTTCGAGGTTGGCCGTGAACGTGCCGACGAGCGTCTTGTCGGCCAGATAAGCGGCGGAGCCGAAACTGAGCATGGAATGAGGGCCGGGGATCGGCCCGTCGGTTTCCACGTCTGTACTCACGTAAATTTCCTTCATGTTTTGTTAGCCTCAAAAAGTAACGATGAAGTAGGAACGATGAACGATGAACTGAAGGCGTTTGCTTTCAGTTCATCGTTCATCGTTCCTACTTCATCGTTTTACTGACGGTTGGTTAAACTTCGGGAGTCGGTTTCTTCGTGCGGGGCGTAGCGGACTTCGACGCGCCCTTGCGCGGTGTGGCGGGCTTCGGCGTCTTGGTGGAAGCCGCGCGCGAAGTCTTCGAGGTTGCGTCCGTTGAGGCTTCCGAGTCGCCGGTCTGGCCGAAAATACCTGAGACAGCGTTCGCCGCGCCCTCGACGAGATCGGTCACGCCCGCCGCGATGTCGGCCGCAATCTCGCGCCCTGCGTCCGGGATGACGTTGGAGACGGATTGCTGCGCGGCGGAGGCGGCGGCCGACAACGCTTGCGCCGCCGACTCGACGGGGCGCGGGTTGAGCATCGCGTCCCAGCGATAGCGAACTTCGGTTTGCGGCTCGGCGAGGCGTTTGAAGACGAGGTTGACGACCGTGTCCGTCACCCAGTTGTGATAGAACTCGCCGACCGACGCGAGTTCGGCGTCGGGCGCGGGGTTCATGAAATCAATCGCGTAGGGGATGCCGTCCTTGATGGCGAACTCGACCGTGTTGATGTCGTAGCCGAGGGCGCGGCAGAGCGTGCGCACGTCGTTCGTGATGCGCTCGGCGAGTTCGGGAGAGAGGTAGTTCGGGTCTTGAATGTACTGCTCGCCGGAGAGATAAGGCTTGCGCGGGTCGTAGGGCATGATCATCACGTCTTCCTGCCCGATGCAGTAGCAGCGCACGAACTGGTCGAAGGCGATGAACTCCTGCAAGGTCATGCAGAGCGTGCCGGTCGTGTCGTAGACCTCCCAGAGTTCCTCAATCGAGTTGACGCGCGAGACGTTCTTCCAGCCACCGCCGTCGAAGGGCTTGATGATGGCGGGCATGCCGACGTAGTCCACGATGCCTTGCCAGTCGAGCGGGAATTCGAGGTTGCGCAAAGACTCGCTGGTGATGCCTTCGATGTAGTCTTTCTGCGGCAGCAGCGAGGTTTTCGGGATGGCGACGCCGAGTTTGACGGCCAGCGAGTAGTTGAAAAATTTATCGTCCGCCGACCACCAGAAAGGGTTGTTTATGATCTGCGTGCCTTCGAGCGCGGCGCGCTTAAGAAACGCACGGTAGAAGGGCACTTCGTGCGAGATGCGGTCAATAATGATGTCGTAGCGGCGTCCCTCATCGAGACGCACGCCCCCGACCTCGACGTACCCGGCGACCACTTCGCCCCCGCCTCGCTCGTTAATCCGGTCAATCAATGCCTGCGGAAAAGTCTTCTCGCGGCCGACTAAAATACCGACAGTCTTCACGTTTTTAATATCCTTTCAAAAAATCCGGGGTGACGGGCGGCGTGCGGGAGAGATATTAACTCCCCGTTGTCGGTCGCCGATCACGCGCTGATGAAAACCGTGCACTCTACATGCCTCGTCGCCGTGTTGTCAATGCGAGGCGGCGGGCATCCGTGGGGCACGTTTCCGGCATCAATATGTGTGTTTGACGCGAAACGGCGCGACAGACGCCTTACGGCCGGCGGCTTCTATGTTACAATCCGCCGCTTGATTTTTCCGTTCTCCACTCCCGAATGTTTTTAGCCAACAGTTTTTAAGGAGATGTTACCGGTGTTGCGACGCTTTCATTTATTCGCGCTGGCGGTCGTGCTGCTGGGCGCGGCCGGACTCTCGCGCCCCACGTTCGCGCAAACCACCCAGCCCCCTCAAACCGCTCAACCCGCCGTGCCGACCCCGACGCCGGAATTGAAGGTTGATAAGAAAATCCAACCCGTCACCGGCAAAGATGCCAAGATGCCGACCGCCGAGCAGGTCGCCGAGACGGTCATCATCATCTATGGCGGCGGGGGCGGGCGCGAGGTGCTCAGGCAGATCAGGCGCAACGGCGTCGAGCGCGGCAAGGTGACGCGCACGACGAGCGACGGGCGCGTCGAAGAGGTCAGTTACGAGCAGCGGTTCGTGCGCGGCGAAACGGCGGGCAAGGACAAGGTTCGCCTCGATCAGAAGATGCCCACCATGGAATACGCGCTCGTCTTCAACGAGGGACGCATCTGGGGCATCATCAACGGCACGGCCTTCACCCCGAAGCAGGATGCGACCGCGGAATTTCTCTCGCAGTCGCAACACGGTATTGACGCCCTGCTGCGTTACAAAGAGAACGGCTCGACCCTCGCCCTCGTCGGCAAAGAGAAGTTGAAGGGGTTAGACCTCTGGGTGATGGACTTGACGGATAAGGATAAGAGTCGCACGCGCTATTACATCAGCGCGAATCCTGACATCCGCAAGACGGGTCGCGTCCTCTGGCTCGAATACGAGGAGACGCCGCCCGAGGGGGGCGCGCCGAGCAAGTATCGCCGCACCTTCCACGACTATCGCTATTCGCAGAACACGCTCGTGCCCTTCCGCTCAGTCCTCTACAGGGACGACAAACAGGTGCAGGAGGCGCGCGTGCAAACCGTCACCTACGGCATCAGGATGGACGAGAGTTTCTTCCAGAACCCGGAAGCGGCGGCCAACTGACAGGCATCCGCCCGCGCCCGAACTCCGAAGCCCCAAAATGTTACCGCGAGAGGCCGACACCGAGCGTGTCGGCCTCTCGATTTTTCCTGCCGCCCGCTCAAAGTGCCCAAGCGTACAGGACTTTGCTATACTGGCGAAGTCGCATAGTTTTGTCGTTCTTTAAATTCATCATTCGTCATCGGGAAGAGCCTTACGACCTTCTCCTTACTGCCGTCTGTTGTGTTTTCACGCGTGACCGTCGCAAGAAAGAGAATCCCTGATGTCGGAAGCCCGCTGCCCGCAAAGCGAAAACCACATTCTCGTCACCCTCCCTGCGGAAGATTATCAACGCCTTAGCTCACATTTAGAGCCTGTCGAACTACAACACGGCCGGATTCTCTACGAGACCGGGGGCTTGATTGATTACGTCTATTTCCCCTCGAACGCGATGATCTCTTTAGTCTCCCAGTTGTCCGACGGGTCGAGCGTCGAGATAGGCATCGTGGGGTACGAAGGGATGGTGGGCGTATCGGGGGTGTTGGGCGTAGACCGGTCTGCGCACGAGACGATGGTGCAGATTCCCGACGGCGGGGTGCGCATGAAGACGAGCGTCCTGAAAGAAGAGTTCGAGCGGAGCGGAGCATTGCATGATTCGTTGCTGCGCTACACTCAAATGCTGCTGTTGCAGACGAGCCAACTCGCCGCCTGTAATCGTCTACACACTAGCGGGGAGCGGCTGGCGCGCTGGCTGCTGATGAGCCAGGACAGGTGCAGGTGCGACGATTTACCGTTCACACAGGAGTTTCTCGCCATGATGCTCGGCATCCGGCGGGCGGGCGTGACCGAGGCCGCACTCATCCTGCAAGCCGAAGAGTACATTTATTACCGGCGTGGACATGTCAAAATACTGGACAGGGCAGGGCTGGAAGATTACACCTGCGAATGCTACAGGATTGTTAAAGATGAGTTCGACCGTTTAGTCGGTTGAGCCTCATCGCCCGCCGACGCGAAACGGGCGCGCTTCCCCGGGAGTTTCGTTTGACACGTCCCTTTTCTACCCGCGAATTGTGAAAATGAGTCAAGAACACGAACGGCCGGCAACCATCTTTCTGGTCGAAGAAGATGACGACACGCGGCCGGTACTAAAGAGCAATCTACAGGGGTACGGCTACCGCGTCCTCGTCGCGCTCGACGAGGAAGACGCGTTGGAGAGGGTGAACGGCGGCGACATACAGGCTGACCTGCTTTTAGTGGACACGGTCGGCGTGTCGCTCGAAGATGCCCTGAACATCGGCCGCGGGATACGCGAGCAGGCCGGGTACGACGGGCGCACGCCCCTCGTCGTGATGGCGGAAAAGTACGGCGCGGACTTGGAAGGCACGGACGTGAACGTGAGCGGAAATGATTGGATCACCTATCTGGAAGACCCCGGCCAGTTGAAGAATCTGCTCGCGCGCCTCATCAACAAGCTATCAATTCAGGACGCCCCGCAAGAAATTTGACGCTGTGGATTTAGGCCGGTCGCTGTGCTAGTATCCCGCCGCTTTCGCCCGAACTCCGGCAACGTAAAACCACCCCGACGTAGCGAGGACAGCATCTTGCCCGGCCTTCATCATTTCGAGGATTCCACCTTACTCCACGCTCTCTCACAGAATTACCCGACGGCCGATGCCGCGCTGGCCGAAGCCGCCGCCCTCAGCGCCACACTCTCTCTGCCGAAAGGCGTCGTCCACGTCGTCAGCGACGTACACGGCGAATATAAGAAGCTACGCCACATCATCAACAACGCTTCCGGCAGTTTGCGCTCGCTCGTCTCGAAACTCTTCGAGGGCAAATTGAGCGAAGCCGAGCAGCAGGAGTTGCTGGCCGTCCTCTATTACCCGCGCGAGTTGATGGAGCACCTGCACGAGCGCATGAACGACCGGGAGGCGCGACGCGTCTGGGTGCGACGCGTGCTCCGCCGTCAATTCGAGATCGTGCGCGAACTGGCGCGCGGGCGTCGCCACCGGCAGGTGAACGCATTTATGCCCGCCGAGTATGCCGAACTGTTCGAGGAACTGCGCGACGAACCATCAATCGGGCGCGAGCACGCCTACGTGGACGCGATGATTGACGCCCTCGCCGCGCACAACCGGGACTTGCCGGCCGTGCGCGCCGCCTCGCGCCTCGTGCGCAATCTCTCCGTGTCGGAGATCATCGTGGCGGGCGACCTCGGCGACCGCGGCCCGCGCATAGACAAGGTGGTTGATTACCTGTCGGAGCAGCCCAACGTCTCGTTCACGTGGGGCAATCATGATGTGCTGTGGATGGGCGCGTGTCTGGGGCAGGAAGCCTTGATCGCGACGGTGCTGCGCGTCTCGCTGCGCTACCGGCGCGTCTCGCAACTCGAAGAAGGCTACGGGCTGATCATCACGCCGCTCGAACGTCTGGCGCGCACCGTCTACGGAGACGACCCCTGCGAGCGTTTCAAAACAAAGGGGACGGGGCTGCGCGACGATCTGTTGATGGCGCGGATGCAGAAGGCCATCGCCGTCATTCAGTTCAAACTCGAAGGGCAGACGATCCGCCGTCACCCCGAATGGGACATGGAGCGGCGAAATTTGTTGCACCGGATTGACGCCGACGCCCGCACCGTCGAAATTGACGGCCGCACGCACACGCTGCTCGACGCCCACCTGCCCACGCTCGATCCGGCAGACCCTTACGCGCTCTCCGCCGAGGAGCGCGCGTGCATGGATCGCCTGCGGCAGTCGTTCGTGTCGAGTTCGCGCCTGTGGGAACAGATGTCTTACGTCACGCGGCGCGGGGCGACGTGGCTCAGGCGCGATCAGGCTCTCATATTTCACGGCTGCGTGCCGGTGGACGAGCGCGGCGAGTTTCTGTCGCTCTCGGTGGACGGGCACGAGTGCGCGGGGCGCGAGTTGTTCGACGCGCTGAGCGCGGTCGTGCGGCGCGCGATGAACGCGGGCGCGGAGACCGTGGGCGACGAGGCCGATTGGCTCTGGTATCTCTGGACGGGCGCGCGCTCGCCGCTCTTCGGCAAAGATCGCATGTCCACCTTCGAGAACTATTTCGTCGAGGACAAAGACGCGCGCAGGGAGAACAAGAATCCTTATTTCAAGTTGATCCACGAGGCCGATTTCTGTCGCCGCGTGGCGGCGGATTTCGGCATCACGGAAGACGCTTTGATCGTCAACGGCCACGTGCCTGTCAAGGTCGAGCGGGGTGAAGCGCCGCTCAAGAACGGCGGAAACGCCGTCACGATAGACGGCGCGTTCTCCGAAGCCTACGGTGATCGCGGCTACACGCTCATCATCGCGCCGGAGCGCGTCGCGCTGGCCGAGCATCACCACTTTGAATCCATCTCCGACGCCATCACGGCCGGGGCGGACATCGTGCCGAAAGTCTCGACCATTCGCGCGCACGAACGCCCGCGCCTCATCGCCGACACGGAGGAGGGCGAAATCATCCGCCGCCGCGTCGGCGCTCTCGAACGTCTCGTCCTCGCCTACGAGCGCGGCGAGTTGTTGGAAAAGCAGAAGTGAAGGCGTGAACCGGAGATGAACACGAAGTTTAAGAATCTCATGGAAGTTTACCGCCGGGAGTTGAAGAAGGTCATGGACGTTTTTTCGAGAACGTGTTAGTATCCCGCCGCTTCATCGGACGACACCTAAGTCTTTTTCGCGTCCTGCTTTTTCATCCTGATTCGGGTCGGGCTTTCTGCCCGCACTGGCCTGCGGCGGTCTCCAATTTCGCTCTCTGATAACAATCTTCGATCACACGTCAGTTGGTTTTATGATCACGCACGAGTAAACGCTCTTTCCGCTTACAACTGCTACAACTTTGTGCGTTTGCGCCTCTTCCCTCGCAAGGACGGACGGTAGAACAAATCTGCAAGGAGCCAGCAACTAATGGAAGCACAGGCCGTCGGCCAACAATCCGCCCCGCTCGATACTCTCTGCGTCAACACCATTCGCACGCTCTCGATGGACGCCGTGCAGGCGGCCAACTCAGGCCACCCCGGCACGCCGATGGCGATGGCTCCCGTCGCCTACCTGCTCTGGAACGAGATCATGCGCTTCGACCCGGAAGACCCCATCTGGCCGAACCGCGACCGCTTCGTCCTCTCGATGGGACACGCCTCGATGCTGCTCTATTCGATGCTGCACCTGACGGGCGTCAAGGCCGTCAACGCGAAGTATGAGACGACCGGCAAACCTTCGGTCGAACTCGAAGACATCAAGAACTTCCGCCAACTCGACAGCCGTTGCCCCGGCCACCCCGAATACCGCTGGACTTCCGGCATCGAAACGACCACCGGCCCGCTCGGACAGGGCATCGCCACGAGCGTCGGCATGGCTATCGCCTCGAAATGGCAGGCGGCCTACTTCAACCGCCCCGGCTTCGAGATGTTCGATTACAACGTCTATGCCCTATGCGGCGACGGCTGCATGATGGAAGGCATCTCGCACGAGGCCGCGTCCTTAGCCGCCCACCTCAAACTCGACAACCTCTGCTGGATTTACGACAACAACAAGATCACGATTGAGGGGCACACCTCGTGGGCATTTTCCGAAGACGTGGCGACGCGCTTCATCGGCTACGGCTGGAACGTCACGCGCGTCGGCGACGCCAACGACCTCGAAACCCTGAAACGCGCCTTCAATGTCGCGCGCAAAGAGACCGACCGCCCCACTCTCATCATCGTTGATAGCCATATCGCCTGGGGCGCGCCCAACAAGCAGGACACGCACGCCGCACACGGCGAACCGCTCGGCGAAGAAGAGATACGGCTGACGAAGCGTAATTACGGCTGGCCGGAAGACGAAAAGTTTTTAGTGCCCGGCGAAGTGCGCGAGCATTTCCGTGCCGGGATAGGCGCGCGCGGCAAACAGGCGCGCGACGAGTGGTTCGCCAGAGTCGAAGAGTATCGCAAAGAGTACCCCGAGTTGGCCGACCAACTCGTCCGTATGCAGAAGCGCGAACTGCCCGAAGGCTGGGACAAAGACATCCCCGTCTTTCCGCCGGACGCGAAAGGCATCGCCGGGCGCGACGCCTCCGGCAAGGTTCTGAACGCGATAGCGAAGAACGTGCCGTGGTTCATCGGCGGCGCGGCCGACCTCGCGCCCTCTACGAAGACGCGCCTCACGTTTGACGGCGCGGGCGATTTCACCGGCGAAGACGATCCCGGAAAGGGGCGTTGGTACGGCGGGCGCAACTTCCACTTCGGTATCCGCGAGCATGAGATGTCGGCAATATTGAACGGCCTCTCGCTCTCTAAGATTCGTCCCTACGGTTCGGGCTTCATGATCTTCTCGGACTATTCGCGCCCGGCGATCCGCCTGTCCGCAATCATGGAAATCCCGACCATACACATCTTCACGCACGACTCCATCGGCGTCGGCGAAGACGGCCCGACCCACCAGCCCATCGAACAACTCGCGAGCCTTCGCGCCATCCCCGGTCTCATCGTCATGCGTCCCGGCGACGCCAACGAAGTGGCCGAAGCGTGGCGCGTCGTGATGCAACTCCGGCACGAACCCGCCGTGATGGTCTTGAGCCGTCAGGCGATGCCGACGCTCGACCGCACACGCTACGCGAGCGCGGAAGGCGTCAGGCGCGGCGGCTATGTTCTGGCCGACAGCGCGGGCGAAGGCAACCAGCCGGACGTGATTTTGATCGGCACGGGCACGGAAGTTTCACTGTGCGTCGAGGCTTACGAGAAACTCGTGGCCGAGGGCGTCAGGGCGCGCGTCGTCAGCCTGCCGTCGTGGGAAATCTTCGAGCATCAGGACGAGAGTTATAAGGACGAAGTGCTGCCGCCGTCGGTCAGGGCGCGCGTCGCCGTCGAGCAGGCGGGCACGTTCGGCTGGCGTCGCTACGTCAACAGCAACGAGGCCATCGTCGGCATGAAGACCTTCGGCGCGAGCGCGCCGCTCAAAGAGTTGACCAAGAAGTTCGGCTTCACGGTCGAGAACGTGGTTGAGACGGCGAAACGTGAAATGGATAAATACAAAAGCTAGAGGTTAGAGGTCAGAGGTTAGAGGTCAGAAAAAGATAAAGCTAAGAACATTAGTAGTCGGTCGGCGGTCGGTCAGAAGTCAATGGAAACTAATCTTAACTGACCTCTGACCTCTGACCTCCGGCCTCTGCGACGAAGGAGCAATGTGATGAGTAATACTCTGGTTGAAATCATGAAGACCGGCCAGTCCATCTGGTACGACAATATCCGGCGGGCGATGCTCGCGAGCGGCGACCTCCGGAAGAAGATCGAGGAGGACGATTTGCGCGGCGTCACTTCAAACCCGACCATTTTCGAGAAGGCCATCACCGGCTCGAACGACTACGACGAGCAACTGCGCTCGCTCGTCGAGGCGGGCAAGAGCGTCTCCGAGATTTACGAAGACCTCGTGGTCGAAGACATCGGACGCGCGGCCGACATCCTGAAACCCGTCTACGATAAGACCGGCGGCATTGACGGCTACATCAGTCTCGAAGTCAACCCCGGCCTCGCCTACAAGACGCAGGAGACGATTGACGAGGCCGACCGCCTGTTCAAACGCCTCGGCCGCAAAAACGTGATGATCAAGATTCCGGCGGCGCAGGAGGGTTTGCCCGCCATCGAAGAGTCCATCTATCGCGGCATCAACGTCAACGTCACGATGATCTTCTCGATTGAAAACTACGTGCAGGTGGCCGAAGCCTTCATCCGCGGTCTCGAACGCCGCGACGCCGAAGGCAAGCCGGTGGACGGAATCGCGTCGGTCGCGAGCTTCTTCGTCTCGCGCGTGGACACGGCGATTGACACAGACCTCGAATACAAAGCGCGCCACGCCGCGACGCCCGAAGAGCGCGCGCGGCTCGAATCTTTGATGGGGCGCGCGGCCATCGCCAACGCCAAGCTCGCCTACGCCAAGTACAAAGAGATATTTCACGGCGAGCGGTTCAGCGCGTTGAAGGCCAAGGGGGCGCAGGTGCAGCGTCAGTTGTGGGCTTCGACGGGAACGAAGAATCCGAAGTATTCGGAAGTCCTGTACGTGGATAACCTAATAGGGCCGGAGACCGTGAACACCGTGCCGCCCGCCACCTACACGGCCATCCGCGAGAAGGGCAAGGTCGCGCTCACGCTCGAAGAGGGGCTGGACGAATGCCGCGCGCTCGTCGGCGAACTCGGCGAGATCGGCATTGACCTGAAAGCCGTCACAGAGAAGTTGCAGAAGGACGGCCTTAGTTCCTTCGTCACCTCGTTCGACACGCTGGCCGAGTCCATCGAGTCGAAGCGCGACGCGTTCCTGTCGGGGATCAACGAGAGGCTGACGGCAACGTTGGGAAAGTATAGTGAGGCGGTCGCGGGGGCGATCAAGGAAGCGGACAAGGGCGACGTGATGCGCCGCATCTGGCGCAAGGACGCCGCGCTCTGGAAGTCGGACGAAGCGCACCAGAAGATCATCAAGAACGCGCTCGGCTGGCTGACCGTGCCCGACATGATGATCGGCGTCGAAGACGACCTCGTGCAGTTTGCCGACCGCATCAGGAACGTGCGCGAGTTCAAGCACGCGATGGTCTGCGGTATGGGCGGCTCGTCGCTCTGCCCCGAAGTGCTGCGGCAGACGTTCGGCAAGCAGGAGGGCTACCCCGAACTGCTCGTGCTCGATTCGACCGATCCCGACGCCTTCTCCGACATCGCCGACCAGATTGACATCACCAAGTGTCTCTTCATCATCTCGTCGAAGTCGGGCACGACGACCGAGCACCTCGTCTTCTACAAGTACTGGTACGATCAGGTGGGCAAGCGGAAGGAGAACCCCGGCGAGTGCTTCGTCGCCGTCACCGACCCCGGCACGCTCATGGAGGAGATGGCGACCGGGGACAAGTTCAAACGCATCTTTCTCAACCCGGCCGACATCGGCGGGCGTTATTCGGCGCTCTCCTATTTCGGCATGGTTCCGGCCGCGTTGATGGGCTTGGACGTGCGGAAACTACTCGACCGCGCCGAACGCGTGGTGCATGCGTGCGCGTCGGTCGTGCCGGCGGCGGAGAATCCGGGCGCGCGTCTCGGCGCGATCCTCGGCGAGTGCGCAAAGGCGGGGCGCGACAAGTTGACCATCAGCACCGACCCACGGATCGCTTCGTTCGGCCTGTGGGTCGAGCAACTGCTGGCCGAGAGCACGGGCAAGGACGGGAAGGGAATTGTGCCCGTCGCGGGCGAAACGCTCGGCTCGCCCTCGGTCTACGGCGATGACCGCCTGTTCGTACACATCAGCGTGGAGCGAATTGACAGCGAGACGGAAGCGAAGTTGAAAGCTCTGGAAGCCGCCGGTCATCCGGTAGTCTACCGCACGCTGACAGACCTCTACGATCTCGGCGAGGAGTTTTTCCTCTGGGAGATCGCGACGGCGTTCGCGGGCTGGCGTCTCGGCATCAACCCCTTCGACCAGCCGAACGTGCAGGAGTCGAAGGACGCGACGAAGGAACTGCTCGACACTTACACGCGCGACGGCAAGCTGCCCGAGCAGGGCGTGCTCGCCACCGACGGCGCGCTCACCATCTACGCCGACGACCAGACGCGCGCCGAACTTTCAAACGAGTCGGTCGGCGCGGCCATCACGGCGCACCTCGCGCGCGCCGGGGCGGGCGACTATATCGCCCTGCTCGACTACTTCGAGGAGACGCCCGAATACGAACAAGTCATTCAGGCGATTCGCACGCACCTGCGCGACGCGACTCGCTGCGCCACGACGACCGGCTACGGCCCGCGCTTCCTGCACTCGACGGGGCAGTTGCACAAAGGCGGATCGGCCTCGGGCGTCTTCCTGCAACTCACCGCGCCGGACATCAAGGATTTACCGATCCCGGGGCAACCCTACACTTTCAGCACTTTGAAACAGGCGCAGGCGCTCGGCGATTTTCGCTCTCTCGCCTCGCGCGGACGCCGCGCCATCCGGGTCGATCTCGGCGCGGACGTACAAGCCGGACTCAACCGTCTACAGGAGTTGATCGGCCAGGCACTTCCACGCTCCGGCGCGACGGGAGCCTAAACTTCAAGGATTGATTCATTGATCCATTGATTCAATATTTGATTTCTTCATTGAACCAATGAACCGATGAATCAATGAATCAATCCATTCATTCCCCTAAATTCAGCGAGGAAATCTTATGTCAACACCTGAACAGAGTAGTAAGACGGCGAAGATCGGCATGATCGGTCTGGGCGTAATGGGCGAAAATCTGGCGCGCAACATCGAGCGCAACGGCTACTCCATCGCCGTCTGGAATCGCGAGCCGAAGAAAGTTGACGAGTTCGTCGGACGCCTCGAAGGCCACGAAGTGATCGGCGCGCATACGCCCGAGGAATTCGTGAAGTCTCTGGAACGGCCGCGCAAGGCTATCTTGCTCGTCAAGGCGGGCGACCCCGTGGATTGGACGGTCAACCAGATCAAGCCGTTCATGGAAGAGGGCGACATCATCATAGACGGCGGCAACTCTTATTTCATGGACACCGAACGCCGCGAGAAAGAGTTGAAGGCAGAAGGCTTCAACTTCATCGGGTCGGGCGTCTCGGGCGGCGAGAAGGGCGCGCTGTGGGGTCCCAGCCTGATGCCCGGCGGCGACCGCGAGGCTTACGAACAGATTCGCCCGATCTGGGAAGCCATCGCGGCGAAAGTTGACGACGGCCCGTGCGTCACCTACATCGGGCCGGGCGGCGCGGGTCACTTCGTCAAGATGGTGCATAACGGCATCGAGTACGGCGACATGCAACTGATCGCCGAAGCCTACGATTTGATGCGCACCGTGATCGGCATGGAAGCGACGGAGATGGCCGACGTGTTCGACGAGTGGAATCGCGGCGACCTCGAATCGTTCCTCATCGAAATCACCGCTCAGATTTTGCGCGTCACAGACCCCGAAACGGGCAAGCCCCTCGTTGACCTCGTGCTCGACAAGGCGGGGCAGAAGGGCACGGGTAAGTGGACTTCCGACATCGCGCTCGACCTCGGCATCGTCACACCGACGATTGATGCGGCCGTGGACACGCGCAATTTGTCGGCGCGCAAAGAGGAACGCGTCGAAGCGTCGAAGCAGATCAAAGGGCCGGAGCGCGCCGCGTTCTCGGGCGACCGCCGCGAGATGATTCAGGCCATCCACGACGCGCTCTACGCCTCGAAGATTTGCTCCTACGCGCAGGGCATGAACCTCATCCGCGCCGGTTCGGACGCCTACAACTGGAACATAGACCTCGGCGAGTGTTCGCGCATCTGGAAGGGCGGCTGCATCATCCGCGCACGGTTCCTCGACAAGATCAAGCAGGCTTATCAACGCCGCGCGGACTTGCCGAACCTCCTGCTCGACTCGGACTTCAACGCCTTCGTCCAACAGTCGCAGCCGAACTGGCGTCGTGCGGTCGCGACCGCCATCCAGAGCGGCGTCGCCGTGCCCGGCATGTCGGCCAGCATCGGCTACTTCGACACCTATCGCACGGCCAACCTGCCGCTGAATCTGACGCAGGCGCAACGCGACTTCTTCGGCTCGCACACCTACGAGCGAACCGACAAACCCGGCCAACCCGCCGTCCACACCGAGTGGGAAGAGATGCTCAAGAAAGGATGAACGATGAACGCGGAATGATTAACCGGAAGTCAGAAAACAGAATACGGAAGTCAGAATAAAAGCGGCTTGTTTTCATTCTGTTTCCTGAATTCTGTTTTCTGTATTTCATTCATCGTTCATCATTCCGCGTTCATCCTTTTCAGTTATGTCTGCAACAGTCATGGAAAATCCCCTGCGCACAGGGATGCGTCTCGAACGAACCGCCGAGCCGTGCGTGGTCGTCATCTTCGGCGCGACGGGCGATCTGACAAAGCGCAAACTCGTGCCCGCGCTCTATCGTCTCGTGCAGGAGCGGCTCGTGCCCGCCGAGTTCGCCATCGTCGGCGCGGCGCGCACCGAGTTGAGCAGCGAAGAGTTTCGCGCCAACATGAAGGAGGCCGTCGCGCAGTTT
>DATHAZ010000043.1:0-12894 GCA_035296445.1 Pyrinomonadaceae bacterium
GTTGCCGCACTTCCGGCGGAATTTCCGCCGTCGTAAATTTCGTCAATCAACGCGCCGAACTTTTCGTCAATCACGCGCCGCTTAACTTTGAGCGTCGGCGTCATCTCCCCGCCGTCAATCGAAAATTCTTCGGGCAGAAGCGCGACGCGCCGCACGCGCTCGTAGTCGTGGAGCGGCGCGGTCAGGGCTGCGACCTCGCGCTGCACGAGTTTGACTGCGGCCGGGTCGCGGCTGAGCGCGATCTGTTCGCTTTTGCCGAACTTCTTCTGCTCCGCACGCCCTTTCGAGTTTCCGGCGTCGGCGAGCGCGCCGCGTAGAGCCTCCCAGTCGGGCACGACGAGCGCGGCGGGCGTCTTGCGCCCCGCGCCGACGACCACCACCTGATTGACGAGCGCGCTCTGCTTAATGAGGCTTTCGAGTTGCTGCGGCGCGATGTATTTCCCGTTCGACAACTTGAAGAGTTCCTTCTTTCTGTCCGTGATGAAGAAGTGCCCGTGCTCGTCTCTGTAGCCGACATCGCCCGTCTTAAACCAACCTTCGGCGTCCAGCACTTCGGCCGTCTCGCGTGGGTGCTCGTAATAGCCGCGCATGACGTTCGGGCCGCGCACGAGTATCTCGCCCGATTCGTCCAGACGCATCTCGATGCCGGGGAACGGCAGGCCGATTGAGCCGACCTTGTTGTCTTCTGGGCGGTTGGCCGAAGTAACGCACGTCTCGGTCATGCCGTAGCCTTGCAGGATGGGGATGCCCGCGGCGAGGAACGCGTAGGAGAGTGCGGGCGAAAGCGGCGCGCCGCCCGATACGAAAAAGCGCAGGCGGCCGCCCACGCCCTCGCGCCATTTCGAGAAGACGAGACGGTTCGCGATCCCCTGCTGCAATTCGAGCAGCGGCGGCACGACCTCGCGCTTGTCCACAAACTCCGCGTAGCTTTTCCCCACCGCGAGCGACCACGTGAACAATTTCCGCCGCCACCCCTCGGCCGACATGCCCTTCTTCACGATGCGGTGATAGACCTTCTCGAACAGGCGCGGCACGGCCGTCATGATCGTCGGGCGCACCTCGCGCAGGTAGTCCGCGAGTTGATCCACGGACGGCGCGTAATAGACGGAGACGCCGTTCCAGCAGAAGACATAGAAGACCGTGCGCTCGAAGATGTGCGAGAGCGGCAGGACGGAGAGCGATATGTCGTCCGAGCGGATCGGCAGCGCGCTCGTGATGGCGAGAACGTTCGAGACGAAGGCCGCGTGCGTGAGCATGACGCCCTTCGGCTCGCCGGTCGTGCCGGAGGTGTAAATGATCGTCGCGAGATCATCCGGTTGGATCGCGCCGAGCAGGCGTTCAAACTCCGACGGGTCTACGCGGTCGCGCTCCGCGCCCGCGCGCTCCAGTGCTTCGAGCGTCAAAGCGTCCGACTGCCCGGCGGCGTCTTCCGCGTCGAAGAAGATCAACTTCTCGACGCGGCCGTAACCTTCGACGCCCGCGCGCGCGTGGCGGTAAACTTTTTTCCCCGAGACGAACAGCACGCGCGCACGCGAATCCGACAGGATGTAGCGCACCTGCTCGACGGCCTGCGTCGTGTAGATGGGCACGTTCACCGCGCCGAGACTAAGGATGGCGAGATCGGCGATTGACCATTCGGGGCGGTTCTCCGACAAGAGCGCCACGCGGTCGCCCGCACCGACGCCCAGAGACGCCAGCCCCAACGCGACCGCGCGCACGCGCGCCGCGACCGTCGCCCCGGAGAGGTGCTCCCAATCGTCGCCGCGCTTCTGATTCAGCGCGTCCGGCTTCGAGTGCCGCCGCAAAGCATCGAGACAAATTCCCGGCAGTGTCGTGGGCGCGGCATGGGGCGTTTGAGATGTTCCGGTCATAGATTAAGTGAAGCTGTCCGTCACGCCGCGCGTGCTTCCCCGTCGCCCGTCTCCGCGCTGGAACTGCTCCGGCTCCGGCTTTTGCGCCGCGAGCGGCGTTTGGTGTCCGGTTCTTCGACGCGCCCGTTGAGGGTGGCGAGCGCGGCGAGCACCAGGAAGAGAAGCGCGTTGGAAGTCATGTGTAGCGAGAACTCGAAGAAACTGTGGACGAGCACGGCGAAACAACCGGCCAGCGCGCCCGCCGCCACGCCGCGCCGGAACTTGTCGTGCGTATTGAGGCGCGAGAAGCCGTAGCGGAAGAGCATGAAGATGAAGAACAGGCCGAGCGCGCCGCCGACGATTCCGGCGTCAGAGAGAATCTGCAAGTAGTCGTTGTGGGCTTGTTCGAGGCGGGTCGCGCCGTTCAAAACGTCGTGCCGCGTGTAGGCCACGTGGAATGCGCCGAGTCCCGCGCCGAGCAACGGGTACTGTTTGATCACGCCCCACGTCCCTTCCCAGAACTGCACGCGCCCCGACGTGGGATCGTCCGCGCTCACCGTGCCGAACAGGCGCGCCAGCGATTCTTCGCCGCCGAGCGTCGCAGCGCCCGCCAGAAGCGCGACGACGAGTATGAACCCGACGCCGACGCGGACGAGCGCGCCGCGCACGCGCGACTGCGCCGCCTCGCCCTCCTCCGATTCGCCCTTCTCCTTCTTGCGCCGCACCAGCCCCGCAATCGCCGCGATGAAGAGCACCTCCGCGCCGAGGCTCAGGATGCCGCCGCGCGATCCGGTCAGCACCAGCGCCACGCTCATGATCACGACGGCGAAGACGTAGAGCAAGCGACGCTCGACGGCAATCGCGCCTGAGACGAGCAGGCCGAGCGAGAGCGAGAGCGTGAGTTCCATGTAAGCCGCGAAGTGATGGCGGTTGATGAAAGGGCCGAAGGGGAGCGCGAACTTCGGCTGGCGAAACCAGTAAATCTGCGCGGGGTTGGTGAAATATTGAAACATGCCGAAGAGCGCGAGCAGGAAGCCGAAGATCGTCACCACTCGCACGAGCAGCCGCAGGCGCGCGGGGGTGTCTATGTAGACGAGCGCGGCGCAGAAATAGACGATGAGCGAACCGAGTTGGAGCAGGACGTACCGCGTCGCGTGGGGGTCGAGCGAGAGCGTGCCCGCAGGCGCGTTCGTCAGCCCGCCCGTCGCCCCGCCCGCGCCGCCGAGAGGGAGCAACTGCACCAGCCCGACGACGAACAGGCCGACGAGCGGCAGTTGCAACAGGTTGCGGCTCAAGCGCAGGCGGCGCGTGCGCCACGCGTCAACCGCCCAGAGGATGACGACCAGCCCCGCGCCCGCCTCAAATAAGGCGAGCGCCCACGCCTGCACCGTGCCGAAGGCGAGCGTCGAGAGCACCACGGCCAGGCAGAGCACGAGGAAGATGAAGCGACTGGCGAGCGTGCGCGGTTCGGGCGCGCCGGTGCGCCTCGGCGGCCGCTCCGGCTTCATCGGAGGCGCGGTCGCGCCCGCCGGGTCAAGTGCGCCCGGCGTTTCGCCCGCTGGTGTTGGCTCCGCCGCCGCCGAGGCGTTGGAGATTGAAGTTGTCATACCAGACTTTTCCGAAAATGGGGCAGGTGGCGGCCGGACATGGCGGGCTGACGACGCGGAAGGTCACTGCTTGCGTCGCCGCGCCCGTCGTAAAATCGAGCGCGATGGCCTGCCACTCGGTTGTCCCCGCAGCGAGAAGCGGCGAGGCGACGAGCACGCCGCCGGGTTGCGCCGCGTCCACGATCTCGGTCGAGAGCGTCGCCAGCCCCTTCAAATCTTCCGTCCGCACGTAGTATTCGAGCCGGTAACGCGTCGCGGGCGCGACCGCCACGAGTTGCGAAATGTTTCTGAAGCTGATGGTGTCCGTTGCGTTGAAGGCGATGCGGAGACTGCGCGCGCCTTCCCCCCGCACGCGCTGGTCGAGTCCCATCTCCGCGCCTGCCAGCGGCACGACCTGCCACTCGAAAGGACTCTTCCCCGGCGGGCCTACCGCCGACTCGAACCCGCCGTTCGTAAATCGTTCCAGCGCGGCCTCCGTCGGCGTCCCGTCCGCCGCCGAGAGTTCCCGGTGCATCGCGAGCACGTCGTGGAAGCGTTTCGCTTCGAGGAAACGCAGCAACAGCTTTTCGCCCGTCGCGCGCGAGAGTGTGCGTTGCCCCGCGTCGAAGCCCTCCCACAATTGCCGCGCCTCATCCAACATTTTCAGGTTGATCAAATATTCCATCAACTGCACGCGCGCCCGCGCCGAGTTGCCGACCACCCCCAGCACGGACGGCACGTCCGCGTCGTAAAAACGCCAGGACAGTTCGATCACCTGCGGCAGGAATTTTTCGGGACCCGCCTCGCCCGCGCGGCGCAACTCGGCGAACGCCTCTTCGGTGCGCCCCTGCCTGAGCAGCGCGTTTCCGAGATACCAGTGCGGGTCGGGATAGTTCGGCGCGAGTTCCACGGCGCGGCGCAGAGCTTCCTCGCTGCCGCGTTCGTCGCCGATGATCCCGCGCACGCGCCCCAACTCGATGAACAAACGGAAGTCGTGCGGCGACAGGCGCGCCGCCTCCTCGTAATGCTCGGCCGCCTCCGGCAACTCTTCGGGCTGAAAACTCCGCTCGCGCAGGCGCGCAATCGTGAAATGCGTCTGCGGATCATTGGGGGCCAGCCGCGCCGCCGCATACGCCGCGTTGATGTCCGGCAGCCACTCGGCCATCGTGTTCCCCACGCACCAGCGCATCCCGTACCACACGCACGCCGCCGCCAACGCCACCGGCAAGAGCAGCAGCGCGCGCCCCCACGCGGCGCGAAGCTCGATGGTCTTGATCTGGTCTTTCATAAGCGAGAGGTTAGAGGCCAGAGGTCAGAGGTCAGTAAGAAGCAGTTTTTGTCTTTCACTGACCTCTAACCTCTAACCTCTGACCTCTATCAGTTAAGTTGATCGATCTGGATGCGCATGCGTTTGACCGTGACCTGAGCCAGATCGCAGTCTTGCAGGATGGTGGCGAGCCGCTCGTCGGAAATTTGCGTGCTTGAGATCAGGACTTCGGCGATGCGCTGCTCTTCGCAGATGCTCCTGAGCGCGCCGTTGCCGCCGAAGACGCGCAGGCCGTGAATGACTTTCCCTTTTTTGTGCGGGTCGTCGTCAACGAACCCGACGGGCGTCAGTTGCAAATCGCGGTTGTTGAGCACCTCGCGCAGCAGCAGTTCGCCGCCGTCGCCCGCGCCGTAGATCAGGACGCGCCGCGCGCCGCGCGCCTCGTGGACGGGCAGCGCGTGGCGGAACAGGCGGAAGGCGAAGCGGCTGCCGGCGAGCATCATGAAGAGAATCATCGTGTCGAGCACGAAGACGGCGCGCGACAGCCCCTCGAAGCGAAACGCTACCAGGAGCGCGAGCACGCTCCCCACCGAACCGAGCACGACGGCCTTCGCAAACACGACGATACCGTCCACGCTGATGTAACGCCACAATCCCCTGTAGACGCCCGCCGCCAGAAACGCGAACATCTTCACGCAAACCAGCACGGGCACGGTGCGCAAAAACAGATTCCACGCGCCCGTCTCCGCAATCGGCCCGAACAGGAGCGTGTACGCGCTGTAGTAAGACAGGATGACGAGCACCATGTCGAGCAGCACCTCGAAGATGCGCCGCTTGTAGGAGAGGTCTACGAAGAAGGCGACGAGCGGTTTCTCGCGCGCCTTCAAAACCTCCTCTTCCTCGTATACTTTCACGCCCGCCAGGTATACGCCCAAGAGCGCGAGCACGATGGTGAAGCCGACGATGGCCGCGATGCTCACGTCGAGCCTCGTCCGGCTGACCAGCAGCGCGAGCACGCCCGACAATCCCGCGAAGGCGTAGAGCATCCATACTGCGCGCCGCTCCGTCATGCCGAGCGCGACGAGGCGGTGCGACGTGTGGTCGCGCCCGCCCTGCGAGGCCGAACGCCCCGACAGTTTCCTGAGGATGGTCACAAAGGTCGTGTCGAAGATCGGGATGAGCAGGATCAACACCGGCACGGCGAGCACGATCATGAACGAGCGCGAGCGCGCCCCGGCCGCGCTCATCAGGGCGGCGCTCGCCAGAAAGAAGCCGATGAACATCGAGCCGCAGTCGCCCATGAAGATCGTCGCCGGGTTGGAGTTGTAGGCGAGAAAGCCGACGAGCGCGGCCGTGAAGACGCCGAGCATCAGGGCTTCGGCCGGTCGCCCGTTGACGACGAAGCTCGCGGCCAGAAAAGCGGAGGCGATGGCGGCGATCCCGGCGGCCAGCCCGTCCATGTTGTCGAGCAGGTTGAGCGCGTTCGTGATGCCGACGAGCCAGAAGATCGTGATCGCCATGTTGAGCGAGGGCGACCCGCTCCACGGCAAACTCAGCCCGTAATAGACGACGAGACTCGCGCCCATCACCTGCCCGATCAACTTCTGATAAGGTTTAACGTGAACGATGTCGTCAATCAGGCCGACCACGAACAGGAACGCGCTCGCCAGAATCACGACCCACCCGTAAGGGCGGTGCGGCATCTGCCCGACGAAGATGAGATAAGTGATGACGACGGTGAGGAACACCGCCAGCCCGCCCATCATCGCCGTCGGCTTGTTGTGCCAGCGATCCGCCTTCGGCTGCGCCACCATGCCCCAGTGCCGTGCGAGCCGTCGCACCACCGGCGTCAGCCCGAGCGCGAGCGCAAACGATACGATGATCGGAAGGAGATTTAAACTACCGAAATACATGAGCAACTGCTGGTTGATTCTGTTTGAAGTCGCCTGAAAAGCTATTCGATGTGGCGTGAGAAATCAAGTCGTGAATGGTGAATGGTAAATGGTAAATGGTGAAAGACAGTTCGCGTCCGGCCGCCATTCACCATTCACCATTCACTATTTACCGCCCTATTGCCCGCTCTGGTGCGCGATCACTTTTTGGAGGATGCCGTCGAGTTTTTCGGTCGGGCGAAAGCCCGTGAGCGCGCTCACCTTCGAGATGTCGGGGACGCGGCGCGGCATGTCCTCGAAGCCCTCCTCGTAGGCTTCGTCATAGGGCATGAAGACGATCTCGGAAGTCGAGCCGGTGAGTTCCTTCACGCGCCCGGCGACTTCGAGGATGGAGACCTCTTCGTTCGAGCCGATGTTGAAGACCTGACCGACGGCCTCCGGCGCGTCCATCAACTTCATCAGCGCGCCCACCACGTCGCCGACATAGCCGAAGCAGCGCGTCTGTTTGCCGTTGCCGTAGACGGTGATCGGGCGACCGGCGAGCGCCTGCCGGACGAAAGTCGGGATGACCATGCCGTACTGCCCGGTTTGCCTCGGCCCCACCGTGTTGAAGAGGCGCACGACGACCGTGGGCAGTTTCTTCTCGCGCCAGTAGGCGAGCGCGAGGAATTCGTCAATGGCCTTCGAGCAGGCGTAGCTCCAACGCCCCTTCGTCGTCGCGCCCATCACGAGGTTGCCGTCTTCGCGAAAAGGCACTTCGGTCGAGAGGCCGTAGACTTCCGAGGTCGAGGCGACGAGCACCTTCTTCTTCTTCTTGTTCGCGAGACTCAGGACAACTTCCGTCCCGCGCACGTTCGTCTCGATGGTTCTGACCGGGCTTTCGACGATGAGTTTCACGCCGACGGCCGCCGCCAGGTGAAAGATCACGTCGCACTGATCGATCAGTTCGGCGCAGACGGGCACGTTATGCACACTGTCAATCGTGTAATGAAAACGCGGGTGTGTCTTTAAGTGCGCGATGTTCTCGAAGCTACCCGTTGAGAGGTCGTCAATCACGTACACCTCGTCGCCGCGTTCCAGATAAGCGTCGGAGAGATGCGAGCCGATGAAGCCCGCCCCGCCCGTTATTAAAACTCGCAAATGTTAGTCTCCTTTTCCGCGCGCCGACCCGAACGCCTGCACGCCCCCCTGCTTCGACACCGCCGCCACCGAAGGCAACGGCGACAGTTCGCTGTAAAGATTGAGCATGTCTCTCACCAGACGCTCCTTGGAATAATGCTCCGACACGAACGCGCGCCCTCGCTCGCCCATCTCGCGCCGCAACTCTTCGTCCGCAATGACGAGCCGCAGGGCTTCGCAAAAAGCCTGCGCATCATTCGTCTGCACGCGCACGCCGCGCTCGCAGACGGTGTACGCGGCTTCGCCGCCGGTCGCCGTCGCAACCTCACGGTTCGTCGTCTCGACGCCGCGCCGCGCCGCGTCATTCCCGACCGCCTCGCCGACGAGATCAACCACGCCGCCGACGGCCGTCGCCACGACGGGACGCGCGTTCGCCATCGCCTCGATGAGCGTCAGCGGCGTGCCCTCGTTCAGAGATGTCAGCGCGACGATGTCGAGCGCGGGGTAAAAGTTTTCGGGGTCGGCGCGCGTGCCCGTGAACGTCACGCGCTCCGCGATGCCGAGCGCGCGCGCCTGCGCTTCGAGTTCGCCGCGCAGTTGCCCGTCGCCGATGACGACGAAGCGCACGCGCCGCGCCGCCTGGCCCGCTTCATCGCTCGCGCCCGCCCGTCGCGTTAAATAAGCGTGCGCGGCTTCGATGAACAGCTTGTGATTCTTGATCTCCGTCAGACGCCCGACGATGCCGACGAGCAACTCGCCCTCGCCCGCCTCGAATCCCGCGCGCGCCGCCGCGCGCCGTTCGCGCCAACCGGCGAACGCTTCCAAATCCAGACCGAGCGGGATCACTTTAAACTGCCGCGCACGCCCCACGCCGAACTGCCCGTGAATCTCACGAAACTGCTGCTGGCTGATCGCCACGATCCTGTCCGTCGCCGCGCGGGCGAGGACGCGTTCGATGGTGAGAAAAATGCGCGTCTTCAGCCGCCCGTAATAACTGTGAAAGATGTGGCCGTGGTACGTATGCACGAAGCGGCATGCGCGCGGACGCCCGACGAGCGCAACGGGCGTCAGCCACCGGTAGCACAGCCCCGCGAGGCGACCGACCGTGCCCGCCTTCGCCGTGTGCGTGTGGACGATGTCCGGGCGCAGACGCCGGAACAGGCGATAAAGTTTCCAGACCGTCAAAGCATCTTTCGGCGACACCTCGCGCGTCATCTCCGGTAGGATGATGGGCTGGACGCCCTGCCCGGCCGCGAAATAGCTCATGTCGTCTTCGCCCGGCGGCACGGTTCCCGCGATCAACTCCGACTCGATGCCGACCCGGCGCGTGCCCGCCGTCAGCCACGCCACGTGCTTCGCCGGGCCGCCCACGTTCAAACGCGCGATGATGCGAACAACTTTCATAAAACCGGAGACAGAATACAGAATTCAGGAGTCAGAAGAAAATCAGGCGGCTTTCATTCTGACTCCTGAGTTCTGTATTCTGTTTTCCAACTAATCTTCCATCCTGTAGATCGTCGCCGGGTCGTCTTCGTGCCTGATCTCGTCAATCTCTTCCCGCTTGCCTTCGCCCATGTAGAGGCGATTCGGGCAGTTGATGACGATGCCGGGCATTCTCCCGATGTTGCGATAGGCGTGGACGACGCCTTTGGGCACGAGCACGGCCTTCGGGTTATCCGCGCCGACGTAGAGCGTCATCACGTGCCGGTAAGTTTCCGAATCCGCCCGGTTGTCCCAGAGCCGCATCTTGAAATTCGAGGGGCCCATGAAGACGAAATAGTCCGCTTGATCGACATGCTCGTGCGGCCCCCGCTGCACGTCCGGCTCGGTCGAGGAGATGTAGCACATCGCCGGGAAATATTCGGTCTCCAACTCGTCGTGGCGGAACAACTCTGCGAGCCAACCGCGTTCGTCCACGAACTTGCGCACGTCGCGCACGACGACATCGCGTATCTGCCCGCGCGTAAACTGCGTGGCGGGTTGGAGCGGGGTGCGCTCAGGCATGGTTTGCATTAACGGCCTCCATCTTGTTCGCGCCCGTCTCGGCGACGAGCCGGGCGGCGTGCAGCAGGCTCTCGAACGTGCCCGCATCAGTCCACCAGCCCTTGAGTTCGTTCCAGGTCATCTCGCCGCGCTCGATGTAGGCGTTGTTCACGTCGGTGATTTCGAGTTCGCCGCGCTCCGAGGGCTTGAGCGTCTTGATGATCTCGAACACCTCCGCGTCGTACATGTAGACGCCGATGACGGCGTAGTCCGACTTCGGCTCGCGCGGCTTCTCCTCGATGCGCACGACGCGCTCGCCTTCGAGTTCGGGCACGCCGAAACGCTGCGGGTCGGCCACTTGCTTCAAGAGTATCTTCGCGCCGCCGCCCTGATGCCGGTAGGCGCGCACGGCCTGACAGATGTTGCCCTCGATGATGTTGTCGCCCAGCACGATGCAGACGGGCGCGCCGTCGGCGAAGTCTTCGCACAAAGAGAGCGCCGCCGCGATGCCGCCCTCGCCCTCCTGATACGTGTAGTTGAGGTGCTTGAGGCCGAACGCCTTCCCGTTCTTCAACAGCTTCAGAAAATCCCCGGCCGAATTTCCGCCCGTCACGATCATGATGTCCCTGATCCCGGCGTTAACGAGAGTCTGAATCGGGTAATAGACCATCGGCTGATTGTAGACCGGCAGCAAGTGCTTATTCGTCACCGCCGTCAGTGGCATCAGACGCGAACCTAAGCCCCCGGCTAACACGATACCTTTCACAATAACGATCCTCCGAATACAAAGTTGCCCGTGGTCAGTTGTCCGTGGTCAGTTGTTCAATCCAATCTTTAGCAACTTGCGTGATGGTCACATGCAACTGACGACTGACCACGGACGATCAATCAATAAATCTTTGAAACCATAACTCCAGCATCAGGAGCGTCCACAGTTGATGCGCGTAGTCTCGCTCGCCGCGCGTGTGTAGTTCGACCATGCGCGCGACGGATTCGGGTTTGAAGAAGCCGCGCCCGAGGGCTTTCTCCGAGAGCAGCGTCTCGCGCAAGAAGGGCTGCATCTGGCCGCGCAGCCAGTGGTTGATGGGCACGCCGAAGCCCATCTTGCGCCGCTGCAAATTCTCTGCGGGGAGCAGTTTCGCGAGCACGCGCTTCAAGAGATATTTCGTCGTCAGGCCGCGCAGTTTCATGTTCTCCGGCAGGCTCGCGGCAAACTCTATGACGTGGTGATCGAGGAAGGGCGAGCGCGCTTCGAGCGAGACGGCCATCGAAGCGATGTCAACTTTGACGAGCAGATCGTTCGGCAGATAAGTCATCGTGTCGGCCAGAAGCGACGCGTCAACCAGTCCCGACCCGTTGGCGTGCGCGAACCACGGCGCGACGAAGTTGGCGGCGTTGTGCCCGCGCATCTCGTGCTGGAAATCCGTCGTGTAGAGATCGTCTTTGGCCGCCGTGTCGAGCACGCTGATCCAGCGCATGTAGCGTTCGACGGTGGGGAGCGAAGCGGCGTCGAGAAAGCGTTTGAGGTCGCGCGCGCGGCTGCGGCGCGTCTCCGAGGTCGGCACGAGCGAGACGGCGTTTTTGATCAAACCCTCGCGCAGGAAGCCGGGCACGCCGCGGTACTTTCCGGCCATCTTCATCGCGGCGTAGCGTTCGTAACCGGCGAAGCACTCGTCGCCGCCGTCGCCGTTCAGAGCGACGGTGACGTGGCGGCGTGTCTCGCGCGAAACGTAGTAAGTCGGGATCGCGCTCGAATCCGCGTAAGGCTCGCCGTAGTGCTCGACGAGCGTCGGCAAAACTTCCATCGCGTCTGGCCGGACGATGAACTCGTGGTGCTCCGCGCCGACGTGTTCGGCGACGCGGCGCGCGTGGTGGAGTTCGCTGAAATCCTGCTCCTCGAAACCGATGGAGAAGGTTTTGACCGGCGTGCTCGACACCTCGCTCATCAGCGCGACGACCGCCGAAGAATCCACGCCGCCCGACAAAAACGCGCCGAGCGGCACTTCCGACATCAGGCGCACGCGCACCGCTTCGCGCAAAATCTCGATGGCGCGCTCGCCCGCTTCCTCCTCGCTGATCTTGAGCTTTTGGGAAAAGTCGGGTTGCCAGTAACGCTCGATACGCACCTCGCCGTCGCCGGGCGTGTAGCGCAGAGAGTGGCCGGGTTCGAGTTTGCGTATGTCGCGGTAGGCCGTGAGCGGCGCGGGCACGCACATGAAGGTCAGGTAATGATGGATGGCCTCGCGGTTGATCTCGCGGCTGATGTCCGGATGCCGGAGCAGCGCGCCGAACTCCGAGCCGAAGACGAGTTTGTCGGCGAGCCGCGCGTAGAGCAGAGGCTTTTTGCCCACCCGGTCGCGCGCGAGAAACAGTTCCTGCCGCCCTTCGTCCCACACGGCGAAGGCGAACATGCCGCGCAGGTGGCGCGGGCAGTCCGCGCCGTACTCTTCGTAAGCGTGGAGGACGACTTCGGTGTCGCAGTCGGTGTGAAAGGTGTGGCCGCGCCCGACGAGTTCGGCGCGCACCTCTTTGTAGTTGTAGATTTCGCCGTTGAAGACGATCCACGTCGTGCGCGCGTCGTTGTGCATCGGCTGCTGGCCGCTCTTGAGGTCTATGATGGCGAGACGGCGCATGGCGAGGCCGACCCGCTCATCGAGATACGCGCCCTCTTCGTCCGGCCCGCGATGCCGGATCGCCTCGTTCATGCGCTCCAGCACCTCGCGCTCCACAGCCTGTCCGTGCCGGTTGACGATACCCACAATGCCGCACATATTTAGACCCTCTTCGCCATGTTCGCCGCCTGTTGCTGCTGCTCTCGGCGGCGACCGCCCATCAACATTCCGCGCGCCGTGATAGCCTGGCGTTGCCGCTCCTCTCGCCGCTCCTTGAGCAGGACGAAGCCGACGGCGACGAAGATGAAATAGAAGACCAGCAACTGCGACCGCTGCCGATAAGCCGTCCCCACGTTCCCCTGAAAAATCGAATACGCCAAAGTCAACATCGTCGTGAACAACAATATCGGCAACGCTTGCCGCAAACGGTACTTCAAGGTGAAACCCAAACCTAATATCAGGAGCGGGAAGCAACTCCACCACAGCAGCATCTCGGGCAGCGTGATGCTCTGGCGCAGGTTCGCCAACTGCCAGGGAAAGGGAGCGAACAAGAGATAGACGATGCCGAGCGGGATGGCGCTGAGC
>DATHAZ010000044.1:0-2494 GCA_035296445.1 Pyrinomonadaceae bacterium
GCGGCGTTTCTCCTCGTCCGTCCAGCAGAAGAAAAGGAAGTTGTCGGCCACGTCGCCCGCGAGGCTGATCCACATCTTCTCGCCGTTCAAGACCCATTCGTCGCCCTCGCGCCGCGCCGTGGAGCGCGCGCCGACCACGTCCGACCCCGCGCCCGGTTCGGTCAATCCGTAGGTGGCGATCTTCTCGCCCTTCGCCTGCGGCACGAGATACTTGCGCTTCTGCTCCTCCGTGCCCCACGAGTAGAGCGTCAACGAGTTCAAGCCCGTGTGGACGGACATGATGACGCGCATGAAAGTGTCCACGGCTTCGAGTTCTTCGCAGACGAGGCCGAGCGCGATGTAGTCGAAGCCCGCGCCGCCGTATTCTTCGGGGATACAGACGCCGAGCAAATTCAACTCCGCCATCTTGTCGAGGATGGAGCGGTCGAAGCGTTGCTGCTCGTCAAGCTCCTTGATGCGCGGGGCTACTTCGCGCTGCGCAAACTCGCGCACGGTGTTGCGGATGGACTTGTGATCTTCGGTCAGTTCAAAATCTATCATCTGTAGGTTTCCTTAAAATTGAAGTCGAGCCGGGACGCGCACGCGCTCCAGCGAGGGGCGGCGGGCGGTTCGGCGTTTGCGGTTTATTCATGACGGACTAAAGGGCGCGAGATTAAAAGGCATCTTACACCACGGGCGGGCGGGCATAAAAGTCGGGCGAGGGCAGGGCGGGCGGCGTGTGTCCGGCGCGGGTGGAATTCGGGGCGGCAGTGTCAACCGGGGCGCGGGCGGCGGGCGCGCTCTTCAACTGAACAGGCGTTCGTATTCGTCCTTGACGACGTGGTAACACTCGCACGCGCCTGCTTCCAAACTCCCTCGATCCAGAATCAGGACAGTCCCGCGGTTGTAGCGGATCAGGTTTCTCTCCTGGAGTTTGGCGGCGGCCTCGCTGACCCCGGCGCGGCGCACGCCGAGCATCACGGCGAGGTATTCGTGCGTGAGGTTCACTTCGTCCGAGCCGACGCCGTCGCTGCTCATCAACAGCCAGCGGGCGAGGCGCGCTTCGATGTGGTGCAGACGGTTGCAGGCCACCGACTGCGAGCCGACGACGATGACCGTGTGGATGTAGCGATTGATAATTTTCTTCAACGCGCCGCCCCGTTCGTAAACCTCTTTGACGGTCGCGGCTTTGATACGGACGGCCTCGCCGGGGATTTGCACGAAGGTGGGCATCGTGGTTTCGGTGGCGTCGAGCATGACGGGCGCGCCCGCCATTCCTTCGCGCCCGATGGAGCCGGATTCGACGGCCGAGCCGTCTTCCATCATCGTCACCATCGAGAGCAGGCAGTTGAGCGGAAAATAGATGTCTTTGATCGGCACGTGCGGCTCGATGATCCGGTCGCCGTGCGCGAGTTGCACCCGCTCCATGTGGGGGCGCAGGAGTTCCATTTCTTCGCCGGGCAGGTGTGCCAGCAGGCGATTGGCGTTCGTGACGGGGCTGTCTTGGGTCATCAGCTATTCTCTTGTTTAGCCACGGGGCAACGAGTCTATACTAAAGCGCACGCCATAGAAGAGCGACCGATACGGACGCACCGGGCGAATCTTCTATTCGCCGCCGGACTTCGACGTGAGACGGTGCAGGAGATTTCTCAACTGGCCGGGGTATTCGAGGTAAGTGATCCAGTCGTTGCCGCTCACGTTTACGTCCGTGCCTTCCACGTCCACGCCGAACTTCTCGGCCATCACGACGAGCGGCGTGTGGCCGTCGTACTTCGCGTGTTCGCGGATGCGTCGCCCGATTTGCAAAACTTCGTCAGGCATCTTACCGACGAGGTTGACCAGCAGCAGGTCGGCGTGGGCGAGGCCGTCAATCCGCTCCAGCGCGTCTTCCTCGTCCAGCGCGAGCAGCACCCGGTAGCCGTAACTTTGCAGATTCCGCCTGAGAATAGGGCGCGTGTCGTCGTCCTCTTCGACCAGAAAAATTGTCGCCCGGTGAACCTGCTCGGCACTCATCCTTAATGTTTTCTCCTTGGCGTGAATCGCCAATGATTACACGGCCGGAGATTACTTGTATGTCCGGTTGTGGACAGACACGACCCCCCCCTGTAGGCTATTAATACACTTGCAATATACATTTAGGATGAAGGGCGCGTTTTTTTGCACCCCTGCCGAGCCAGTCTTTTGAAGAACACCATTCGACATCAGGTTAGCCTAGCGCCTTGCCTTTTACCGTGTGCTGTCTTGCCAGGATAATAACCGCAAAGGGAAAGGTTGCCGATGTCCGATTTTAAATTAACGCCGCCCCCGACTTCAAACCAAATCCTCGCGCGGCTGCCGCCGGAAGAATACGCGCGCCTGTCGCCGCATCTGGAAGCCGTCGCTCTTTCGGTCGGCGACGTTCTCTATTACCCGCAAGACCCCGTCACGCACGTCTACTTCCCCAACCGCGGGTCGGTCTCCGTCATCTCCACTTTCAAGAACGGTGCGGGCGTCGAGGTGGGGGTCATCGGCAACG